>JAFEFG010000145.1 GCA_018240685.1 Pseudomonadota bacterium
GCCGAGAAGCATGTGGCGCCCAACGCGGCGCAATGGGAATGGGAACGCCGCTATCCGCTGGAGACCATCAAGGCCGGCTGCGCGGAGGGCTTCAACACCATCGAACTGGCCACGCAGCATGGCGGGCAGGGCCTTTCCTTCTCCTGCAAGCTGCGCACCTTCGAGGAGATCGCCAAGGCGGACTTCGCCTTCGCCTTCGCCCTGATCAACCACCACAACGCGTGCGCCCGCTTTGCCCGTGACGGCCAGCCCGCCCACGTGGCGCGGCTGTTGCCGCGCATGATCGCGGGCGATCTGATCGGCTGTGCCGGTCTTTCCGAACCGGGCGTCGGCAGCGACTTCGGCGGTCTCGAGATGAAGGCCGAGCGCGTCGAAGGCGGCTGGAAGCTGAACGGCGCCAAGGCCTGGATCACCAACGCCGCGGTGGCGGGTCTCTCCGTCGCCTATGCACAGACCGACAGGAACCAGGGCTATCGCGGCATCGCCTGCTTCGCCATCGAGGCGGAGCGTCCGGGCTTCCATCGCGAGACGCCGTTCGCGCTCCATGGCGGCCATGCCATCGGTGTCGGCGGCTTTCGTCTGGTCGATTATTTCGCCCCCGACGAGGCGGTGCTGCAGTCGCCCGGCCAGGGCTTCAAGGCGGCGCTGGCGGGAATCAACGGCGCCCGCGCCTATGTCGCCGCCATGTGCTGCGGCATGCTGGAGGCGAGCCTCGAGACGGCGGTGCGCTACACGCAACAGCGCAAGACCTTCGGCCAGCCCGTGCTCGATCACCAGGGCGTGCGCTGGAAGCTGGTCGACGCCGCCACCGATCTGGAGGCGGCGCGGCTGCTCGCCTATCGCGCGGCGCGGCTGATCGACGAGGGCGGCGATGCGGTCCTGCCGGCGGCCTATGCCAAGAAGTTCGCGACCGATATGGCCCTCGCGCGCATCGGTGACTGCATCCAGGCCATGGGGGCCAACGGATTGCGGGCGGAGTACCCGCTGGCGCGTCATCTCGCCGGCGCCAAGATCGCGGCCTATACCGACGGCTCGATCGAAATGATGAACGAACGCATCGGCGTGGCGCTTCCCGGTCGCTTCGGCACGGTGAGATGATCCTCTCCACCGTCGAGATGCATACGGGAGGTGAGCCCACCCGCATCGTCGTCGACGGCTGGCCGCGCCTGGAGGGGCGCACGCTTCTCGACAAGCGGCGGGAGGCGAAGGCGCGCTTCGACGGCTTGCGCCGCGGCCTCATGCTGGAGCCGCGCGGCCACGACGGCATGTACGGTGCGCTGCTGGTCGAACCCGATCATCCGCAGGCCGACCTCGCCGTGTTGTTCATGCACAACGAGGGCTACAGCACCATGTGCGGGCACGCCACGATCGCGCTGACCCGGTGGGCGGTCGAGAGCGGACGGGTGAAGCGCCAGCCCGGCGAGACGACCGTGCGCCTGCAATGCCCCTGCGGGCTGGTCGTGGCGCGAGTCGCCGCCGACGGCTTCGTGCGCTTCGAAAGCGTGCCGTCCTTCGTTCATGTCCTCGATCGCATCGCGCCTACGACGACCTGGGGGCCGGTTGCCGTCGACATCGCCTATGGCGGCGCCTTCTACGCCTTCCTCGCAGCCGATTCGATCGGGCTCGACCTCCATCGCACGCCGATGCGCCTGTTGGCCGATGCCGGCGAGGAGATCGCGCGCGCCGTTGCCGGTGCGATCCCGATTGTGCATCCCGAGGAGCCGGAGCTCGGCTTCCTCTACGGCACCATCCTCACCGACGGCGGCGACGGCGCAGGCGGCGTGCCCAGCCGCAACGTCTGCATCTTCGCCGGGCGGCAGGTCGACCGCAGCCCGACCGGCAGCGGGGTGAGCGCGCGTCTGGCGCTGCAGCTTGCCCGCCGGCGGGCGAAGCCCGGCGAGGAGCGGCTGTTCGAGAGCTGTACCGGCGCGCATTTCACGGGCCGCGTGCTGCGCGAGGCACGCGTGGGGCCGCGCAAGGCGGCCGTCGTCGAAGTCGGCGGCCTTGCCCATTTCACGGGCGAGAGCCGCTTCCGCTTCGACGACAGCGATCCCCTGCGCGAAGGCTTCTCGCTCGGCCTCTAGGCGTTGTGGGCGCGGCGCAGCGCCTGGTCGAGATCGTCGTGGAGATCGCCGGCGTCCTCGACGCCCACCGACAGGCGCAGCAGGTCGGGCGGGCAAGGCGTGCCCGAGCCCTCGATGCTGGCACGGTGCTCGATCAGGCTCTCGACACCGCCCAGCGACGTCGCGCGCTTCCACAGTCCCACGCGGGCCGCGGTCGCGATGGCAGCGCGCTCGCCGCCCTTCACGCGCACCGACAGCATGCCGCCGAAGCCGCCCTTCATCTGCCGTGCCGCCGCGGCGTGGCCGGCGAAGGAGGGCAGGCCCGGATAGAGCACTTCGGCGATCATCGGATGCGCGGCGAACCGTTCGGCGAGGGACTGCGCGGAGCGGCAGGCCCATTGCACGCGGGGGAACAGCGTACGCATGCCGCGCATCAGCAGCCATGCCTCGGTCTGGCCGAGGATGGTGCCGAGCTGCGCGCGGATGGTCCGCAGGCGGGTCCAGTAGGCGTCCTCGCGCGCCGTCACCAGCGCGCCGGCGATGATGTCGGAGTGACCGTTGAGATACTTGGTGGCCGAGTGCATGACGATGTCGGCCCCGAGCTCCAGCGGGCGCGTCAGCACCGGCGTTGCCACGGTCGAATCGACGCCCAGCAGGGCGCCGGCCTTGTGCGCCATCTCGGCAACGGCGGCGATGTCGCTCACGCCCCAGGTCGGATTGGCCGGGGTCTCCAGCCAGACGAGCTTGGTCCGCCCGGGCTGGACCGCCGCGGCGATGGCGTCATTGCTCTCGGCATCGACGAAATCGACCTTGAGGCCCCAGTGGGTGGCGAAGGTGGCCAGCCAGTTGCGCAGGGCCCAGTACATGATCTTGGGCACGACGACGTGGTCGCCTGGGGACAGAGCGAGAAAGCAGGCGCTGGCGGCGCTCATGCCGGAGGAGAAGATCAGCGCCTTGGGGCCGCCTTCCAGCGCCGCGAGCGTGGCCTCGGCCTGGTCGAAGGTCGGATTGTCCGCGCGGGCGTAGACGCGGCCGGAGCTGCTGTAGGTGTTGTCCTCGTCGCGCAGGTACGTGCTCGCCATGTGGATGGGCGGCACGACCGCCTTCGTCACCGGATCGATCCAGCCCATTGCCTGGGCCGCCAGCGACGCCGCGGAAAATTGCACATTTTTCATGTGGACCTCGTTTCCTTACGAAATACTTACGTCAAACAAAGTTTGCCGTCATCGCAGCCTTGGTATTGGCGGCGGCCCGCAATTGTTGTTTTATCGGCGACGAAGCCAATAACGTTGGCCAGTAGAGAAGCGTCGCCCTGCGCGAAGTCGAACGTCGATCGCGATCAGGGATTGAACGCGGACAGGGGACATAAGTATGGAACTCGAACCGTCGGTTCAGCTGCCTCAGGTTCAACCCGCTGCGCGGGGTGATCGCGTCGCTCGCACCCGCGAGGCCATCGTTTCCTCGACTCTGTCGCTTGCGATGGCGGGAGAGGTCGCGCCGATCGTGCGCGACATCGCCAAGCTCGCCGGCGTCTCGGCGCGCACGGTGTTCCAGCACTTCGCCGACACGGCAGAGCTCTATGTCGCGGTGCTCGGTCGCGCGCTCGGCGTGCCGGCCGGCGGCGCCGACGAAGCGCCGGCGCGCAGGCCCCTCGACGAGCGCATCTCCACGGCCGTGAGCAGCCGGGCCGGCCGCTACGAGGCGCTGCGGCCGATGTGGACGTTCGTCCAGGCGCTGTGCCGTCGTTCGAGCGAGGCCGCCGACAAGACGACCGAGATCTACACGGACAATCGTAACGAGATCGCCAGGTCGTTCGATCATGAGCTTACGGCCCTGCCGGGCGAGAAGCGCGAGCATACGCTGAACGCCCTTGCCGTGGTGCTTGCGCCCGAGAGCTGGATCGTGCTGCGCGAGCGTCTCGGTCTCACGACCGACCAGGCGCGCGACGAGTGGCGCTTCATCGTCAAGTCGATCTTCAAGGACGGCGCCGACCGCTAGACGCGCCGGCGCGGCGGGCCAGCTGCTCGAGGGTGTCGTCGCGCAGACCGAGTTCGCGCAGGTGCGCGACGGTGTTTTGCACGTATTCGAGATTGCTGCCGGTCGCGCCGTGTCCCTGGCGGACCAGGCGCAGGGACTCTCGCATCGGCAGCTTGCCGGCGAACTGGCGATGGGCGCGGTCGGCGAGATAGACCAGAGCCGTGACCGTCCGCCCGTCGGCAAGTTCTATCGCCCGGATCGTCTCCTCGTAGACGCCGTCATTGTCGATCTCGCGCTTCCAGAGATAGCGCCGTGCCGCCTCGTACGATTTGACTGGCAGGCGGTGAGCGAGGCCGCGGCAGGCGCCGCCGGGCAGCAGCCCGAGGATGAGGCCGGGTTTCTCGGGCGTGCCGCGATAGTGCTCGGAGTAGATGCAGAAGGCGCGATGCCAGCCATGCAGGCGGGCCGGCAGGGTTTCGGGCGTGTCGAAGCCCGGATTCCACATCAGCGAGCCGTAGCCGAACACCCAGCGCGGCTTGCCGTCTCGCGCCCGTGCCGTCACGCCTGGTTGAGATGGATCAGCGCGCGGCGGATTTCGCGCGTGCGCGTGAAGAGGTCGAACAGCTTCTCGCCTTCGCCCCAGCGGATCGCGCGCTGCAGGTAGAACAGATCCTCCTGGAAGCGCGACAGCACGTCGAGCACGGCCTCGCGATTGCTGAGGAAGATGTCCCGCCACATGGTCGGATCGGAGGCGGCGATGCGGGTGAAGTCGCGGAAGCCGCCGGCGGCGAAGCGCAGCACCTCGGCATTGAGATGGCCGCCGAGATCGTCCGCCGTGCCGACGATCGTGTAGGCGATCAGGTGCGGCAGATGCGAGGTGATGGCGAGGATGCGGTCGTGATCCCTGGGATCGAGCCGATCGACCTGGCTGCCGAGCGCCTTCCAGAATGCCTCGACCATGTCCACCGCCGCGGGATCCGTGTCGGGCAGCGGCGTCAGGATCGTCCAACGGCCGTCGAACAGCTCGGCGAAGCCGGCCTCGGGACCGGAATTCTCCGTGCCGGCGACGGGATGGGTCGGCACGAAATGCACGCCCGCGGGAATGTGCGGCTGCATCGCGTCGATCACCGACTGCTTCACCGAGCCGACATCGGAAACGATGCAGCCTTTCTTCAGCGCCGGCGCGATCGCCTGCGCTGCCGCCCCGCAGGCGCCGACCGGCGTGCAGACGATCACCATGTCCGCCCCTTCGCAGGCGGCGGCGAGGTCGGTGCCGCAATGGTCCACGAGCTTGAGGCGATTGGCCGCTTCGGCCGTCTCGGCGCGCCGCGTCGCGGCCACGATCTGCCGCGCCAGGCCACCGCGACGGGCGGCAAGCGCGATCGAGCCGCCGATCAGGCCGATGCCGATCAACGCGATCTTGTCGAACATCGGCCCGGTCATTTGACTGAGGCGACGAAGCGGCCGAGCGACTCGGCGACGGCCTTCACCTCGGTCTCGGTGCCGATGGTGATGCGCAGATGTTCGGGCAGGCCGTAGCCCGCGACCATGCGCGGGATCAGGCCATCCTTCATCAGCCAGTCGTTGGCGGCGGCGGCGCGCTCCTTGGAACCGAAGCCCACCAGCACGAAGTTGCCGACGCTGGGCAGCGGCTTCAGGCCGAGCTTCGCCAGCTCGGCGCTGAACCAGGGCAGCCAGATGTCGTTGTTGGTCCGGCTGGCGTCAGTGTGGGCGATGTCCTCGAGCGCGGCGATGCCCGCGACCTGGGCCGCGAGGTTGACGTTGAACGGCTGGCGCAGGCGGTTGATCACGTCGACGATGCCGGCCGGGCCGTACATCCAGCCGAGCCGCAGGCCGCCCATGGCGTAGATCTTGGAGAAGGTCCGCGTCATGACGACGTTCTCGGCCTGGTCGACCAGCTCGACGCCCGACTCGTAGTCGTTGCGGCTCACGTACTCGGCATAGGCTGCGTCGATGATCAGCAGGACGTTCTTCGGCAGGCCGGCCTGCAGGCGGCGCACGTCGTCCTTGGTGATGTAGCTGCCGGTCGGGTTGTTCGGATTGGCGAGGCAGACGATGCGTGTCCTGTTCGTCACCTTGGACAGCATCGCATCGACGTCGGTGCGGTAATCCTTCTCCGGCGCCGCGACCGGGGTGGCGCTCACGCCCAGCGCGTTGATGGGATACATCAGGAAGCCGTACTGGCTGTACAGCAGCTCGTCGCCCGGCCCGCAATAGGCGCGCACCAGGAGATTGAGCAACTCGTCGGAGCCCGCGCCGCAGATGATGCGCGCCGGATCGAGGCCGTGGTGACGGCCGATCGCGCCGCGCAGCTTCTCGGCCGCGCCGTCGGGATAGCGGTGCAGCTCGGCCGCCGCCTTGGCATAGGCCGCCATCGCCTTCGGGCTCGGGCCGAGCGCCCCCTCGTTGGAGGAGAGCTTGGCGATCGGCTCCTTGCCGTCCACCGAGTCCTTGCCCGGAACATAGGGCGCAATCTTCATGATGCCGGGACGCGGGGTGAGCGCGCTCATGGCAGTCTCCCGTTAGAAACGATCAGGGCCGTGCACCCACGGGCACGGCATAGGCGCCGATCGCGGCGGCGCTGCCGCGGTCGAGGCCGAGGGCCTGTTCGAGGCTGCGCAGGCGTTCGTCGTCATCGGCGATCACGCCCGGCAGCTCGAGCAGATAGTGATGCACGCCGGCGACAACCTGGTCCAGCGCCGAGGTGAAGGCGGGCAGGCCGGCCTTGGCGATGGCGCCGGCGATGCGGTTGCGGCTGATGCCGGTGGGCGCCTGCAGCGCGACCAGGGCGCGATCGTCGCCGCTCTCCTCGGGCTCGATGCGGGCCAGCACCAGCGCCGACAGGCCGCGGCCGCGCGCATTGGGCATGGCGAGGAAGGGCAGGCGCGCCACGACGTTGGGCAGCGTCTGCTCGCCGCTGGCCAGCAGCGGCCACCAGGGCGCCGTGTCGGCCTCGATGGGTGCCGGGGCCACGCCGATGGTGGCGGGATTGCTGCGCACCTCGGCCAGCACCTGCGCCGGCGATTCGTAGGCCACCATCGGCACCTGGCAGCCGAAATGGTCGCGCGCGATGTCCCAGTAGCCGGGCTGGTCGGCCGGACGGCAGACCGCGACCTTCAGGTCCTTGGTCTGCAGCAGGGCGAAGGCGCTGATCATCTCGCGCCACATGCGGTAGACGGCGGCGATGGGGAACTCGCCGTCGTGGGCGGCCAGGCGGCGGCGCAGGACTTGCGCCTCGCGGCCGGGCCGCATGGAGAGGCCGCCCGCTGTCTTGGCGGCGGCGATCTGTCCGACCAGCGACGCACGGCGGCGGATGAGCCCGTGCAACTCGCCATCGATGGCGTCTATTTGCTGCCGCAGGGAGTCGAGACTGGGGGCGTCCATGGAGCCAATGCGTAAGTGGAGAGCGCCGATACTACGTCCGGCAGGCCTGCGTAAAGGCAAACAAGCTCGAACGTGCTTGCGCGACCCATGCCCGCATCGCTATATGGATCGCTGTGGAATTTGAGCCGACCGGCTTGCGGCCACGTTAAACCCCGCTAAAAGGTCGGAGCGCTCGAAAAAGCCCCCGCCCTTACCGGTCGGGGGTTTTTCGTTGGTGGCCCAGGCCGCCGGCGCGAGGGAGAAGGATGTGCAATTGACCGGCGAAGCGGCGCTGGAGGGGCTGACCGAGGCCGAGCGCAAGGCCCTGGCTCAATGTCGCCATGCGATCCTGGGCAAGGATCGGCCGCTCAAGCTCGATTGCGGAGTCGAACTCGGGCCCTATCGCATCGCCTACCAGACCTACGGCACGCTGAACGAGGACAAGTCCAACGCGGTCCTGATCTGCCATCCGCTGACGTGCGACCAGTTCGTCGCCGAGAAGCATCCGGTGACGGGCAAGGAGGGCTGGTGGGATACCCTCGTCGGGCCGGGAAAGGTGCTCGATCCGGCGCGCTACTTCATCATCTGTTCGAATGTGCTCGGCCACTGCATCGGCTCGACCGGTCCGCTGGCGCGCGATCCCGCGACCGGCCGGCCGTGGAACCTCAATTTCCCGGTGGTGACGATCGCCGACATGGTGCGCGCGCAGGCGGCGCTGCTCGACCATCTCGGCATCCCCGACCTGTTCTGCGTCATCGGCGGCTCGATGGGGGGCATGCAGGTGCTGGAATGGGCGGCGAGCTTCCCCGAGCGCGTCTTCTCCGCCGTGCCGATCGCCTGCGCGGCTCATCATTCGGCGCAGAACATCGCCTTCCACGAGGTCGGCCGCCAGGCGATCATGGCCGATCCCGAATGGAAGGGCGGCGACTACCGCGCCCACGCGACGGTGCCGGCGCGCGGGCTGGCCGTGGCGCGCATGACCGCCCACATCACCTATCTCTCGGAGCAGGCGCTGCAGCGCAAGTTCGGCCGCTCGCTGCAGAACCGCGATGCGCTGGGCTTCGGCTTCGACGCCGACTTCCAGGTCGAGAGCTACCTGCGCCACCAGGGCTCGACCTTCGTCGAGCGCTTCGATGCCAACAGCTATCTCTACATCACCCGCGCGATGGACTATTTCGACCTCGCCGGCGCGCATGGCGGCGTGCTGGCCCGGGCCTTCACCGGCTCGCCGACGCGCTTCTGCCTGATGTCCTTCACCAGCGACTGGCTGTTCCCGACCCGCGAGAGCCGCACCATCGTGCATGCGCTGAACGCGGCGGCGGCCAACGTCTCCTTCGTCGAGGTCGAGAGCGACAAGGGTCACGACGCCTTCCTGCTCGACGAGCCCGAGATGTTCCGCACGCTGCACGGCTTCCTGCAGGGCGCCGCCAATGCGCGCGGCCTGCGCAACGGGCACTGAGGAGGCGACGTCATGAGCATTGCCGCGCCCATTCGCGTCGACCTGCAGCTGATCGCCGACATGGTCTCGCCCGGCGGCCGCGCGCTGGATGTCGGCTGCGGCGACGGTTCGCTGCTGGCCTACCTCGCCACCTTCAAGCGCGTCGATGCGCGCGGCATGGAACTCAGCCAGGCGGGCGTGAACGCCTGCGTCGCCAACGGCCTGTCGGTGATCCAGGGCGACGCCGACACCGACCTGCGCGACTATCCCGACGCCGCCTTCGACTACGTGATCCTGAGCCAGACGCTGCAGGCCACGCGCGAGCCGCGCGAGGTGCTGCGCCAGATGCTGCGCGTGGGCAAGCACGCCATCGTGTCGTTCCCCAACTTCGCGCATTGGCAGGTGCGCCTGCGCCTGGTGTTCGGTGGCCGCATGCCCGAGACGGTGTCGCTGCCCTACAAGTGGTACGACACGCCCAACATCCATCTCTGCAGCATCGACGACTTCCGCGCGCTGTGCCGCGACATGGGCGTGCGCGTGGAGCGCGCGATCGTGCTGAACAGCAAGAGCCGGCCCATCCACATGCCGCCGCTGCTCGCCAACCTGTTCGGCGAGCAGGCGGTGTTCATGCTGCGCCGCGACTGACCTGCCCGAATTGCGGAAATCCGGGAGACGTTCGCCTCTCCGATGGCTTCGTGCCGCGGCGGCCGCGGCACGCGCCTCGCGCGTGGCTCAGTGGACGCGGTCGAACGAGCGGTCGAAGCGGAAGGCCTGCGGCCAGTGCACCACGTCCAGCCAGCCGACGGCCGGATTGCGCGACATCAGCAGCAGGTCGGCGCGGGCGACCAGGTTCTCCTCCGGCACGAAGCCCACCCCGCCGTCGGCGGCGGCAACGCGGCTGTCGAGGGAGTTGTCGCGGTTGTCGCCCATCATGAAATAGTGCTTCGCCGGCACGACATAGACCGGCGTGTCGTCGAGGCGGTCGGTGTCGGAGAACTCGACGATCTCGTGCTCGCGTCCGCCGGGCAGCGTCTCGACATAGAGGGTGGAGGGCAGGCCGTAGCCCGCGGCCTGGGAGTCGAACGGCCCGACGGCGCGGCGGGGCACCAGGGCGTCGTTGATGTAGAGCCGCCCGCTGCGCATCTGGATGCGGTCGCCCGGCAGGCCGATCACGCGCTTGACGTAGGTTGTCGACGGATCGCGCGGCAGGCGGAACACCACCACGTCGCCACGCTCCGGCGCGTGGTCGAACACGCGGCCGGAAAAGCCGGGGAGCTGGCCGAGCGGCAGCGAGTACTTGCTGTAGCCGTAGGCGTACTTGCTGGCGATCAGCTCGTCGCCGACCAGCAGCGTCGGCACCATCGACGGCGTCGGCACGGTGTAGGGCTCGGCCACCACCGTGCGCACGACCAGCACGAGGGCCACCGACAGCACGATCGGTCCGAGCTCGCGGCTCCAGCCGGCGAGCCGCTGACGAATGGACGATCCCTTGGCCATGGCGGCGCTTCCTCCTGCGGTCTTCATCCCCGAACCATACCGCCGAACCGGGCCATTCCAAGGCGCATGAGGGCGCGGGGAGCCTGGGCGATGTCGCGGCCCGGCGGGTCAGCCGCCCTGGAGCGGCGGCGCGATCCGGGCCACGCGCGGCCGGGCGACGGCGAGCCAGTCCCTGGTGTCGAGCTCCATCGAGCGGTCGAGGCGGCCGGCGTTGAAGAACAGCGTCTCGTTGGCGAGCAGATCCTCCTCGACCACGATGGCGAGGTCGGGATTGAGGGCGAAGGGCGGCACCGCCCCCATCACGCAGCCGGTCAGGGCCTGTGCCGTGTCGGGCGAGGCGAAGCCGCACTTGCGCGCCTCGAACAGCGCGGCGACGGCCGCGAAGTCGAGCTTGCGGTTGCCGGGCAGGATGGCGAGCACGCTGCGCCGGCCGCCGCCGCCCCCGCGCACGTCGAGCACCATTGCCTTGGCGGCCTGTTCGGGCCGGTTGCCGCGGATGGCGCTGATCGCCTCCGACTTGCCCTCCGCCTCGTGCTCGATGACGCGGAACTTTGCGCCGGCCCCGGTCAGGAGCGCGACCAGCCGCCCGAACACGTCTTCCGGTTTCGTCTCACCGTCCACGGATCACCTTCTC
>JAFEFG010000146.1 GCA_018240685.1 Pseudomonadota bacterium
AGCTCAACTCAGTGATGCCAAGCTGCGTCAGCGTTTGCGTCTCGTTCGCCCGAGCGACACCATCCTGATATATATTGGCCCAAACCACTAAGTGGTTCCACACCGGGTCCGCCGCAGTTAGTTTGCCGCTGTTGGCTGTTGCCAATCGCGCTAGCCCTTGAACGCCCTCAGCAACATCCGCTGACCATTCTGCCGCGAGCGCCCGGCCGGGATCCGCCTGCGATCCTTGATTTGGCGCAAACCCTGCTGCGGACGGCCCACGTATAAGGGGAGCCTGCTTGGCTCCTGCGGCAACCTCGGGAGCCGGCGGCAATCATCCGGGAGGCTCGTCATGGATCGTGGCCGCGTCTTCAGACACTCCAAAATCGTCTTCACGTTTGTTGCGGCTCTTTCAGCCCTGGCCACGGCGGCCCATGGGCAGACCCGCACGCCGCCGACGTCCTCTCCAGCGGCGTCCCCCTATACGACGACCGTGAACTGTCCGGACGCGAATGCGCTGGTCGTCGACATAACGTCCAACACCTTGCCGGCCGGCTGGACCTCATCGCACGCGCAGCTTGAATTGAGGGTGGTCGAAGCGACTCCCTCCCAGTATCCGCCGGGCAAGCAGATGCTTGTGTGCCACTACAAGGCCAAGGACTGCGCCGGCTGTACGGGAGGGGCGGATACCCTGACCCTGAAGCGCATCGTCGACGTCGACTCGTGCATGAATTCGATTCCCGGTCAGCCGAAGAAGGCGTTTCTCTGCAAGCCGGGGGCGGTCAAATGACGGCGTTCGGTGCATCGGCCCGCGCCATCAGGACCTGACACCGCGCGAAAGCAGCAGCCCGGCGGCGGATCGTTGGCGACCGGAATCGTGGTTCGGAGACGGCCGGGTTTAGGGTGAGGGCATGGTGGCGTTGCCCTGCCCGTCGTCCTTCACCGCGCGTCTTTCTGCGGCCATCCGCGCAACCGCGTCCGGACGGCTGTTCCTTTTTATTTCCCTTTTAAAAAGCGTCAGGTCGACCATACCAATGGCCTGCCGGCGGCGACGCGCCAGCCTCACCGCAGCGACGCAAGCCGGATCGCACGCGCAAGCAGTTGCCGCGCGGCGCCCATTATTTTTCCATTTATTTAATGGCGGGAGGCCCGTCCGGGCCTCAGCCTTCCAGGCGCGTAAGCGCCCACTTCACCGCCGCCCCTTCGGCCGGGATCTGGCCCACCAGGACGATCTGCTCGGTGCGGCGCTGCCGGCCCTCCTCGCCAAGATAGATGCTCTCGGCAAGGCCGATGCCGGCGCCCGAGGCGCGCAGCTTCCAGCCGCGGCCGCTCGGCAGGCGCATCAGTACTGCCTGGCCGCTCTGCGCCAGCGTCGCCTTCACCGCCGGATGCAGGTGGAAGCGCACGATGAAGCGCTTGTCGGGCACTGTCACCGGCCGGCCCTCGGGGCCGGTGAACATCTCCTCGCCGCGCAGGTCACCGCCGTCGGGCGACAGCCACAGGCGCCGGCGATGGATGATGCCGAACAGCGAGCGGTAGCCGTCGTGGCACATGTCGAGCCACTGCGCGCCCTGGTCCTCGGCACGATCGACCAGCACGTTGCCGGCGCGGTATTCGAGCGCGCCGTGATCGGTGATCTCGCTCGAGTTGGTGTCGTCGATGACGGCGGTCGAATGCGCGGCGGTGAAGCGCATGAAGTGGCGCCACTCGCGCGGCGCACCGGGATAGACGCCGCAATTGACGATCAGCCGTTCGTGCGCGGCGCTCATCTCGAAGGAGAGCGTGCCGGCATGGGCCTGGGCGTCCATGCCGCGGCCGGGCGGGCTGCCGGCATCGGCGATCACCAGCGAGGTGCCGGCGGCCAGGCGCTGGAAGCCGCTGGCCAGCGCCATCGCCGGCGCGGCCTCGCCCGAGCCGGAGCGCGCCAGCACGAGATCGATCAGGGCGCGGTCGCCCTCCCAGGCGCCGTTGAACAGCGCCAGCCCGCCGTCGCCGTGGCGGAAGAAGCGCAGCATCGGCGCGAGGCGATCGATGGCGGCGACGATCTCGGCGGTCGGGCGACGCTCGGCGGACAGCAGGGCCGCGCGCACGTCGATCAGGTGGCGCAGCACCTCGAGCTGGAAGTGCGGCGCGCGCTCGGCGACGATGCCGTCATGCAGCACATAGCGCTTCACGAAGCGCGACAGGCGCGACACGGCCTGGTCGACGCTCTTCTCGACGCCCTTGCCTTCGCGCAGGAAGGCGAGGTCGGCGAAGATCATCGCCTTCAGCACCGCGACCGCCTCATGGCCCGCCAGGCCTGCGCGCGAGACGCGCTTGAGATGGACGCGCTGGCGGCCGAGCGACTGCACGAAGCGGCCGGCGAAGCCGGGATCGGCGGCGGTCGAGAGCCAGTCGTAATGGCGAATCCATTCGACGATGCGGCTGGCCAGCACATCGCGCGGCCAGGTGGCGGTCGAGAAGCGGCCCTCGCGCGCCATCCAGTCGTCGATCATGTGGACGGCGAGCACCGCGCCGGCGGGGTCACCGCAATCGCGCAGGTCGCGCAGCCAGGCGAAGCCGTTGAGCGCGGCGATCCAGAGCGGGCCGGCGTCGGCGCGCTGCCACGGCGGGTCCTGGTCGCCGAGCAGGATCGAGCCGGTCTCGCCATGGGCGGCGTAGGAGCCCGAGAGCAGGCGCTGGCCGGCCACGGCGTCGCCCGGCCAGCTGTCGGGGGCGACGGCGAAGAAGGAACCCGGCGTGCGGTGGCCCAGCGTCAGCAGCTGCAGCGGCGCGGCGAGCAGCGAGCGGCCCCACTGCGCGAGCCTGTCGGTGACGCCCGCCTCGAGGGCGGCGGAGGAACGGATCGGCCGCGAGCCCGCGGTAAGGGGCCCACCAGGCCGTCTTCTGTCTGAGGCGACCAGTGTCATTCTTCTTCAGATCTATTGGTCCGGCGCAGGGCCGGACGGTGAGGGTTGGCGCAGTCTAGCCCACGTCGGCGGTTCTGGCGATGCCCCCGAACGAGAGCCATCCGGGGTTTTTCGGTGGCTTTGCAGGACCGAGGCGGGTCCGGACGCCCCTTGAACCGCCCCTTGCAATACCCAGATTCCTTCTAAGGAAAGCCGATCACGGTTTCCGGGCCACTCGCTCCTGCGGAGGGGGGTTTTCGATGAGTCGCATGCCTTTGTTCAATTCGCCCCTGCTCCTGGGCTTCGACCACCTCGAGCGCACGCTCGATCGGCTGGCCAAGAATGCCGAGGGTTATCCCCCGTACAACATCGAGAAGATCGGCGAGAACGGGTTGCGCATCACGCTGGCCGTGGCTGGCTTCACCAGCGACGACCTCGCGATCGAGCTGGTGGAGAACCAGCTGACCGTGCGCGGCCGGCAGGGCGAGGATCCCGACCGGGTCTTCCTGCATCGCGGCATCGCCGCGCGGCAGTTCCAGCGCGCCTTCATGCTGGCGGACGGCATCGAGGTGACTGGGGCCCGGCTCGATAACGGGCTGCTCGAGATCGATCTCGTGCGGCCGGTGGCCGAGCCGCGGGTGCGCACCATTCGGATCGAGTCCGGCCGGACGGACGACTCGAACCAGACCATCGACATCGCCGCCCGACGGGTTTCTGGCGGACGGGCCCAGGTCAGGTAAGGGCCCCAGGCACGATGACGCGACGGAGGTAGAGTATGGAAAACCAGACCAACAAGACGAGCGCCTTCACGCCTCTGGCCGAAGATGCGTTCCTGAGCCTGGGTGCCCAGCAGATCGCCTACATCAAGAAGGTGGACCTGCCCGACGGTGCACATGGCGTGGCGATCTTTTCCGCTGACGGCAAGCCGATGGCGGCTGCGCCCTCGATCGAGATCGCCGAGGCGCTGCTGCGCCAGCACGATCTCGAGCCCGCCCTCGTTCACTGACGCGCATCCACTGGCGCTCATCTACTAGCGCTCATCTACAGACTTGGACCGCGATCGCCCGACGGACCTGAAGAGGAACGCCGTTCAGGCGGCGGTCTGGGTCGGAACCGTTTCGACCAGGAGGGCGTAGAGCGCGTCGGCGCTGTCGGTCGCACGCAGCTTCTCGACCAAGGCACGGTCGCGCAACAGGCGCGAGACGCGGGCCAGGGCCTTGAGGTGATCGGCGCCCGCGCCTTCCGGCGCCACCAGCAGGAACACGATGTCGATCGGCCGCTCGTCGATCGAGTCGAAGTCGATCGGCTGGGCCAGCCGCGCGAACAGGCCGACCGGCGTGCTGAGGGGGGCCATGCGGGCATGCGGTACGGCGATGCCGCCGCCGATGCCGGTCGAGCCCAGCCGCTCGCGTTCGAGCAGGCGGTCGAACAGGCGCCGTTCGTCGAGCTTGTAGAGAGCGGCGGCGCGGCTTGCCAACTCCGCCAGCAACGCCTTCTTGCCGGACGCCTTCACGCTGGCCAGGACGGCATCCGGACCGGGCAGCAAATCGGCGATTTCCACAATGTCACCAACAGGTTAGCGGATCGGGCCTGGCACTCCGCCCGGCGAGAAGTGCGCCCCTATAGGCGCCCCCACCGGGACGGTCAAGCCCGCCTGCCGAGCCCCTGTCGGGACCGTCATGGCCTCAGTCGGCCGGGCCCGCCATCGCCTCGGCCGCCACGACGGCCGACGGCAGGCTGGGCGGCAGGGCGCGGCCCAGGCCGAGGCGGCCGAGGCGCCGGCGCTCGGCGGACGAGGGAATGCGCATCGCCTCCCGGTACTTGGCGACCGTGCGGCGGGCGATCTCGACGCCCTCGCCCTTGAGCAGGTCGACGATGCGATCGTCCGACAGGGGCTGCGCCGCGTTCTCGCCACCCACCAGGTGGCGGATGCGCGACCGCACCGCTTCGGACGAGATCACCACGCCCGGCGTACGCGCCGGCAGCGCCGAGGTGAAGAAGTACTTGAGCTCGAAGATGCCGCGCGGCGTGGCGATGTACTTGTTGGAGGTGACACGGCTCACCGTGCTCTCGTGCAGCTCGGTGGCAACGGCGATGTCGCGCAGCACCAGCGGCTTCAGCGCGCTCACCCCGTGGCGGAAGAAGCCGTCCTGCTGGCGGACGATCTCGCGCGCGACCTTGAGGATGGTGACGGCACGCTGCTCGAGCGTCTTCACCAGCCAGTTGGCGGACTGGAAGCGCTCGGCGACGAAGTCGCGGTCGGACTTGACCCGCGCGCCCTTCATCAGGGTCGCATGGTACTTGCGGTCGACCAGCACCTTGGGCAGCGCATCGGTGTTGAGCTCGATGTGCCAGCCCTCCTCGCCGGTCTCGGGGTCCTTGGCCGGCGTGAGGAAGAGGTCGGGCGCCACCGGCTGGATCGGCTCGAAATCGAACGCCTGGCCGGGGCGCGGATCGAGCGTGCGCAGCTCGGCGAGCATGTCGCGCAGATCCTCGTCGTCGACGGCGCAGCGCCGGCGCAGCTGGGCGAGTTCGCCGGCGGCGACGAGATCGAGATTGTCGAGGAGCGACTTCATCGCCGGATCGAGGCGGTTGCGCTCGGCAAGCTGGGCACCCAGGCATTCCGCCACCGTGCGCGCGAACAGGCCGGCCGGCTCGATCTGGCGCAGCCGCGCCCAGACCCGCTCGACGGTTTCGGGTTCGACGTCCAGCGCCAGGGCGATGGCCGCCGCCTCGACGCGGCAGTAGCCCGCCTCGTCGAGCCCTTCCGCAAGCTTCAGCGCGACGTGCCGGTCGGTGGCGTCGGTGAAGAGGAGGTCGATCTGCCCGAGCACGTGGGCGGCCAGCGAGCGCTGCCGCTCGGCCACGAAATCGAGCGCATCGGGGGCATCCTCGCGCAGCGCACCGCGGCTTGCCGCCCCATCACCGCCACGGTCGGCGAATTCGCGCGTCCAGCGCTCGTCGACATCGGCCAGGGCCGGCGCCGCGGCAGCCAGCGCCTCGGCCGTATCGTGCGGCGTGTCGACGGGACCGGCTTCCTTCTCCGAAGCCGCGCCGTCGTCGGGCGCGCCTTCCTGAAGAAGCGGATTCTTTTCGAGTTCCTGTTGAATGAAGGCAGCCAGTTCGAGGTGCGAGAACTGCAGCAGCTTGATCGCCTGCTGGAGCTGCGGTGTCATAGCCAGGGTCTGGCGCGAGGCCAGGAGAAGACTTGGACCGATACGCATATACCCCCACCCTGAGGCCCGGAGGGGCCTCACCAGCGATTCTTTAGCAAGAACCGTGCCAACCGCCAAATGGCGGTCGATCAGTGGGCGAAGATATCGACCTCGGGCCAGCCAGCGATGTCGAGCCGGGCGCGTGTCGGCAGGAAATGGAAGGCCGCCTGGGCCAGTTCCGTCCGCCCCTCACGCTCCAGCAGGGCGTCGAGCTTTGCCTTCAGGGCGTGCAAGTGCAGCACATCCGATGCAGCGTAGGCCAGCTGCTCGTCACTGAGCGCATCGGCGCCCCAGTCGGAGGTCTGCTGCTGCTTGGACAGGTCGACCCCCAGCAGCTCGCGACAGAGCTCCTTGAGGCCAAACTTGTCGGTGAAGGTGCGGACCAGCTTGGCCGCGATCTTGGTGCAATAGACCGGCTCGCAGCGGACCCCCAGCGCGTGCTCGAGGACGGCGATGTCGAAGCGGCCGAAATGGAACAGCTTCAGGACGCTGGGATCGGCCAGCAGGGCCGACAGCCGCGGCGCGTTGTAGGGGCCGCGCGGCATCTGGACGAGATGGGCATTGCCGTCGCCGCCGGAGAGCTGCACCAGGCACAGCCGGTCGCGATGCGGATTGAGCCCCATCGTCTCGGTGTCGATCGCCACGATCGGCCCAAGGGCGACGTCGGCCGGAAGATCGCCGCGGTGGAGCTTGATTGCCATTTACCGGATGCCTCGCACGCCCTGCATGGTGCCCAGGAGAAGACTCGAACTTCCACGCCTCGCGGCGCTAGTACCTGAAACTAGTGCGTCTACCAATTCCGCCACCTGGGCACGGCATGCGGGCTTGTGCGGGCGGTGAGTTAGGGCGCCGCCGCGCCGATGTCAACCACAGTAGCCTTTGCGACCGAAGTCCATTCCGCTATAGGCAGCCCATGAGCATCAAGCAGGTCACGGTCTTCGGCGGCAGCGGCTTCATCGGCCGCGCCATGGTCCAAGCGCTGGCGGCGGAAGGCTACCAGATCCGGATAGCCGTACGGCGTCCGGAACTCTCCGATTCGATCATGACGGCCGGCGATGTCGGTCAGATCATGCCGGTGCGCACCAACCTGCGCATGCCCCAATCGGTCGCGGCGGCCGTTGCCGGCAGCCAGGCGGTCGTGAATGCCACGGGAATCTTCTTCCAGCGCGGACGGCAGCGCTACCAGTCGGTCCATGTCGAGGGCGCGCGGACCATCGCGGCGGCCTGCACGGCAGCCGGCGTACAGCGGCTGGTCCACGTCTCGGGCATCGGCGCCGAGGCGCAGGGCACCCGCAATCCCTTCATCCGTTCCAAGGGCGAAGGCGAGCAGGCGATCATCGGCGGCTACGAGACCGCGACGATCCTGCGGCCGAGCGTCGTTTTCGGCCCCAACGACCGGTTCTTCAACCGCCTCGCCGACATCGCCGCCAAGGCGCCCTTCATGCCGGTCGCAGGCAGCGGCAAGGCCCGCGTGCAGCCCGTCTTCGTGGGTGACGTCGCCGCGGCGGCCGCCGCCGTGCTGCGCCGCCCGGAGACGGCCAAGACCGTCTTCGAGCTGGGCGGCCCGCGCATCTACACCTACCGCGAGCTGGCTGCCCTGGTGCTGCACGTGATCGGCCGCGACAAGCCCGTCATCGGCATTCCCGCCGGCCTGATGAAGCTCGCCGGCTTCTTCGCCGAGTTCCTGCCGGTACCGCCGCTCGTGCGCGACCAGATCGACCTGATGACGACCGATAACGTGGTCCGTCCGGGCGCCGCCTCCTTCGAGGCCCTGGGCATCAAGCCGACGGCCGCCGAAGCCATCCTGCCGATGTACCTGGACCGCTTCCGCATCGGCGGCCGATACAACCAGCACGCCCCGGCCTGAAAACCAACCTTTTGATTTGAAAGAATTATCTGCGCCTTCGACACATAGTATTATATCGGAACTATTTGACGACTTTCCGAATCGCATCCCGGCTCCGCCCTGTGGTATACGAGAATCTGATCCGCGAATTAGGTCAACTTTGTTGACTTTCGTCGTCGATCATGATGAATAGCCGTTGCTGACGCAGTATTTCCGCCGTCGGCGCACTTCTTGCGTAATTAAATTTCACAGCGTGCTTGGTTAGTGAGGCTCGGCATGGCCGAAAGAATGCTGAAGTTCGTCGGAACGGCCCAGGCCCTGCCCGAAAAGCGGCCGGCCGCGGAACGCCGTCATGACTTCCAGGAGATCTACGCCCTCTATGCCCGCGAGCAGGCTTCGGAGCAGGCATCGCGCTGCTCACAGTGCGGCGTGCCCTTCTGTCAGGTCCACTGTCCGCTGCACAACAACATCCCCGACTGGCTGAAGCTCACCGCCGAGGGCCGCCTCGACGAGGCCTACGAGCTCTCCTCGGCCACCAACAACTTCCCCGAGATCTGTGGCCGCATCTGCCCTCAGGACCGTCTGTGCGAAGGAAACTGCGTCATCGAGAAGGGCTTCGAGTCCGTCACGATCGGTTCGGTCGAGAAGTTCATCACCGACACCGCCTGGACGCAGGGCTGGGTCAAGCCGGTCCAGCCGCGCCGCGAGCGCCCGCAGCACGTGGGCGTCGTCGGCGCCGGTCCCGCCGGCCTCGCCGCGGCCGAGCAACTGCGCCGCAAGGGCTATCAGGTCACGGTCTACGATCGCTACGACCGCGTCGGCGGCCTGCTGATCTACGGCATCCCCAACTTCAAGCTCGAGAAGGAGGTCGTGCAGCGCCGCGAGAAGCTGTTGCGCGATTCCGGGGTCGCCTTCCGCCTCAACTGCGAGGTCGGTCGCGACGTCACGCTGGCGGAACTGCGCCAGCGCCACGATGCGGTCCTCATCGCCACCGGCGTCTACAAGGCGCGCGATATCCAGGCGCCCGGCGTCGGCCTGCCCGGCATCATACCGGCGCTCGACTACCTCACCGCCTCCAACCGCGCGGGGCTGGGCGACAAGGTTCCCGAATTCGAATCGGGCACCCTCGATGCCGAGGGCAAGAACGTGGTCGTGATCGGCGGCGGCGACACGGCGATGGATTGCGTGCGCACCGCGGTCCGCCAGGGCGCCAAGAGCGTGAAGTGCCTCTATCGCCGCGACCGCGCCAACATGCCGGGCTCTCAGCGTGAGGTGAAGCACGCCGAGGAAGAGGGCGTGGAGTTCGTATGGCTCACGGCGCCGCAGGCCTTCCTCGGCAAGGACAAGGTGAGCCATGTACGCTCCATCCGCATCCATCTCGGCATGCCCGACGCCTCGGGCCGCCAGACGCCGCAGGAGATCCCCAACAGCCACGTCAATATCGAGGCCGACCTGGTGCTGAAGGCGCTGGGCTTCGATCCCGAAGACCTGCCGGCGACGCTCCAGGAGCCCGAGCTCGGCGTCACCGGCTGGGGCACGCTCAAGATCGACTGGCGCAGCATGATGACCAACCTCGACGGCGTGTTCGCAGCCGGCGACATCGTGCGCGGTGCGGCGCTCGTGGTGTGGGCAGTCCGCGACGGCCGCGATGCCGCCGAGCGCATCCATGCCTGGCTCACCGCCAAGGCGGCCTCGGCCGCTGTCGCCGCGGAGTAGAGCCGTGCTCACGCTCTATGACTTCATGGGCTCGGGCAACGGCTACAAGGTCCGCCTGCTGCTGGCGCAGCTCGGACTGCCCTACGGGCTCGTCGAGTGCGACATCCTCAAGGGCGAGACGCGGACGCCCGAGTTCCTGCAGAAGAATCCCAACGGCCGCATCCCCACCCTGCAGCTCGAGGACGGCAGCCATCTCGCCGAGTCGGGCGCCATCCTCTGGTATCTCGCCGAAGACACCGCCTTCGCGCCGGCCGACCGACGCGCCCGCGCCGAAACGCTGCAATGGATGTTCTTCGAACAGTACAGCCACGAGCCCTACATCGCGGTGGTGCGCTACTGGCGGCATTTCCTCGGCAAGCTCACGCCGCTGCAGGAACTCGACCTGCCGGAGCGGCTCAGGAAGGGCTACGACGCGCTCGACGTGATGGAACGCCATCTCGGCACGCGTCCGTTCTTCGTCGGCGGACGTTACGGCCTGGCGGACATCGCCCTCTACGCCTACACGCACGTGGCGCATGAGGGCGGGTTCGATCTCGCCCGCTATCCGCAGGTCAATGCCTGGCTCGCTCGTGTGGCGGAGCAGCCGGGCCACGTCACCATCGACCACAAGCCCGCGTAAAGGGGGACAAGACAATGCCGATGATCAATGTGCAGATGTTCGAGGGGCGCACGATCGAGCAGCGCCGGAAACTGGCGAAGGAGCTGACCGACGCCACCTGCCGCGCGCTCGGCTGCACGCCCGAGGCCGTCCAGATCATCCTGACCGACGTCAAGAAGGAGAACTGGGCCGACGCCGGGAAGCTGTTCTCCGACTGATTTCAATACGGCGCCTGCCGCGCCGTCCGCTCCTCCCTTCGCCCTCTCCCCGTCAGACGGGAGAGGGGCCCGAAAGGACCGGAAGGAAGGGCCACGAGAAGGATTTAGTGTCATGTCCGATCGTTTCGATGCCAAGCAGTTCGTCCGCGACTACCAGGATGGGGTCGCGCGGCTGACCGACGCCTACGGCTACAACCCCGCCCAGGAACTCGATTCCTGCGGCGTGGGTCTGGTCGTGGCGCTCGACGGCAAGCGCCGCCGCGACGTCGTCATGGCGGGCATCGATGCGCTGAAGGCGGTATGGCACCGCGGCGCCGTCGACGCCGACGGCAAGACCGGCGACGGCGCCGGCATCCATGTCGAGATCCCGCAGGATTTCTTCCGCGAATATATCCGCGACGCCAGCGGTCAGGAGCCGCAGGTGGGCCGCATCGCGGTCGGCACGGTGTTCCTGCCGCGCACCGACCTCGGTGCGCAGGAGCGCTGCCGCACCATCGT
>JAFEFG010000147.1 GCA_018240685.1 Pseudomonadota bacterium
CGCGCCCGGTGACCACGACTTCACCGTTCAGCAGGTAGCCAAGATCGCCAGTATCCAGCCAGCCTTCATCCGACAGGACGGCGCGCGACGCCTCGGGTTCGTTGAAGTAGCCCGGCATGATGCTCGGACCCTTCACGAAGATGCGGCCGACCTGCCGATCGCCGAGCACCCGGCCTGCCTCGTCGCGTACTTCGAGCTGGTGGCCCGGCAACACGCGACCGCAGATCACGAAACGACGCGCCCGCTGGACATCGGCCGGGTCATCTGCCGGCTCGGCCCGCTGTGCGTTGCCGAGCGCGGCGCGGTCGACCGTGTCGGTGCGAAAGCCGGTGCCATGCGGACAGAAGGTGATGGCGAGACAGACCTCGGCCATGCCGTAGCTGGGGATGAAAGCCGAGCGATCGAAGCCCTTGGTTTCGAAAGCCGCGGCGAAGCGTTCGAGGACGTCGGCGCGTACCATGTCGCCGCCGATCCCGGCGACGCGCCAGGTGGACAGGTCGAGATCGTCGGGCGCCTGCACGGCGCCGCGGCGGGTCGCGAGATCGTAGCCGAAGCTCGGGCTGTAGGAGATCGAGGCGCGGTTGCGCGAGATCAGGTTCAGCCACTGCATCGGCCGGCGCGCGAAGTCGCGCGGCGTCAGGTAGTCGATCGAAAGCTGGCTGGAGAGCGGCGCCATCAGGAAGCCGATCAGCCCCATGTCGTGATAGAGCGGCAGCCAGCTCACGGCGCGGTCGCCAACGACGACATCGAGCCCCGCCGGCCCGACCATGCCGTCGAGATTGGCCATCAGGGCCGACTGCCGGATCCGCACGCCATGCGGATGGCGCGTGCTGCCGGAGGAGAACTGGATGTAGCACTCGTCGCCGGGCCCCAGCGGCCGCAGGTCGACCGGCTTCTCGGGCAGTGCCTCGATCGCCCCCATGCCTCCGTGCAGGCGCAGGGCCGGAACCTCCGTGGCCGCCTCGGCAAGGAAACCGGTGAGGTCGTCGACCCCAACGGCCGCCACCGCGCCGGAAGCTGCAAGCTGGCGGCGGAGCTGGTCGAGATAGGCCTCCTTGCCGCCGATGCCGACCGGGATGGAGACTGGAACCGGCAGCAGCCCTGCATATTGGGCACCGAAGAAGGCGTCGAAGAAGCCCGACCAGGTGTCGGCGGTGATCAGGAGCCGGTCGCCGACGGCGAAGCCCGCGCCGATCAGCTTGCGGGCCGTCACATGGGCGCGCTCGCGCACCTCGCGCCACGTCAGCGCCGACAGCGTCTCTCCCCGCGCGCTGTAGAAGGTGACGCCCGTCTCTCCCCGGGCGGCATAGTCCAGCATCTCGGGCACGCTCCGGAACGCGGCGCGCTGGAAGGCTAGCTGGCTATTGCGAGTAGGAAGAGGATTCATGCCATGATCTTGGGGGAGAGGCGGTCTCCTAGCAGACGGGTCCCTGCCTCTCAAGGCGCGCCGGACCGCCTTCCGCCGCCAAAGTTGACACACCCCGACCGCGGTCCGATAGTGCCGGACCCTCGCCAAAACCCGGTGTTTCCATTCCGGAACCTGCCGGCCTGGCGAGGCTTTTTTGCTTTGAAGGAGGCCATGCTGTGATTACGGCTGTGATGCCGACGTACGGTCGCAAGGACGTCGTGTTCGAACGCGGAGAGGGCAACTATCTCTACGCGGCGGACGGCCGACGTTATGTCGACTTTACCTCCGGCATCGCCGTGAACGCGCTGGGCCACTGCCATCCCTACCTGGTCAAGGCCCTGACCGAGCAGGGATCGAAGCTCTGGCATACCTCGAACATCTACCGGATCGCCAACGGCGAGAAGCTGGCCAAGCGGCTGGTGGATCTCACCTTTGCCGACACGATGTTCTTCTGCAACTCGGGTGCGGAAGCCATCGAGGGCGGCATCAAGCTGATCCGCAAGTACCAGTACATGAACGGCAAGCCGGGCCGGTACAAGATCGTCTGCTTCCAGGCGGCCTTCCACGGCCGCCTGCTGAACGCGCTCGCCGCGACCGGCAACGAGAAGTACCTGGAAGGCTTCGGCCCGCCGGCGCCGGGCTACCGTCACGCGCCGCTCAACAATGCCAACGTCGTGCGCGACATGATCGACGACGAAACGGCCGGCATCCTGGTCGAGCCGATCCAGGGCGAGGGCGGCATCCGCGAGACGACGCCGGAGTTCCTGAAGGCGCTGCGCGCGATCTGCGACGAGTACGGGCTGCTGCTGTTCTACGACGAGATCCACACCGGTTTCGGCCGTACCGGCAAGCTGTTCGCCTATGAATGGTCGGGCGTGGCGCCCGACGTGATGGCGGTCGCCAAGGGCATGGGCGGCGGCTTCCCCATCGGCGCCTTCATGGCGACCGAGAAGGCGGCCGTCGGCATGGTGCCGGGCACGCACGGCTCGACCTATGGCGGCAACCCGCTCGCCACCGGCGTCGCCAACGCGGTGCTCGACGTGCTGACGCAGCCCGGCTTCATCGACGGCGTGCACGAGCGCGGCAAGTACCTCAAGGCCCAGCTCGAGGGCCTGGTGAAGAAGCACCCGACCGTGTTCGCCGAGGCGCGCGGAACCGGCTTCCTGCAGGGACTGCGCTGCGTCGTGCCGGCGGGCGAGATGGTCGACCGCCTGCTGTCTCTCGGCCTGCTGGTGCCGATCGCGGGCGAGAACGTGATCCGCATCTTCCCGGCGCTGATCGCCGACAAGGCGGCACTCGACGAGGGCATCGCCCTCCTCGAGAAGGCGGCGCAATCGTTCGAGGCTGCTGCTTCCACCAAGGCCGCCGAGTAAGTCATGGCGACTCCCAAGCACTTCCTCGACCTTGATCAGGTCGATCCCAAGACGCTTCGCCAGATCCTGGATCACGGCAAGGCAATGAAGAAGGCGCGGGCGAACGGCGGCCACGACAAGCCGCTCGCCGGCAAGACGCTCGCCATGATCTTCGAGAAGCCCTCGACCCGCACGCGCGTGTCGTTCGAGGTCGGCATGCGCGAGCTGGGCGGCCAGACCATCATGCTCGGCCGCACCGACACCCAGCTCGGCCGCGGCGAGACGATCGCCGACACCGCCCGCGTGCTGTCACGCTATGTCGACATCATCATGATGCGCACGACCGTCGAGGAGAAGCTCCTCGAGATGGCCAAGTATGCGACCGTGCCGGTGATCAACGGCCTCACCGACAAGACGCATCCGTGCCAGCTGATGGCCGACGTCATGACCTACGAGGAGCATCGCGGCTCCATCCAGGGCAAGTCGATCGCCTGGTCGGGCGACGGCAACAACATGGCGACCTCGTGGATCCATGCGGCGGTGCAGTTCGACTTCGAGCTGCGCGTCGCCTGTCCGTCCGAGCTCACGCCGCCGGCGGACGTGGTGCAATGGGCAGAGAAGTCCAAGGGCCGCATCACCATCGGTCACGATCCCGAGGCCATGGTGCGCGGCGCCGATTGCGTCGTCACCGATACCTGGGTGTCGATGGGCGACGAGGACCCGCACAGCTCAAGCGCCGCGCGACGCCACAATCTCCTGCGCGCTTATCAGGTCGATGAGCGCCTGATGAAGCAGGCCAAGCCCGATGCGATCTTCATGCATTGCCTGCCCGCCCATCGCGGCGAGGAGGTGACGGCGGAAGTGATCGACGGGCCGCAGTCGGTCGTGTTCGACGAGGCCGAGAACCGCCTGCACGCGCAGAAGAGCATTCTCGCCTGGTGCCTGTCGTGAAGACGGCCTCCTGTGAGCACGGCCTCATGAGGACAGCATCGTGAGCGCCCCGTCGGCCGGCGACTTCCTCGCTGCCGACGACCAGGCCCTGCCCTTCCAGCTCGATGCGCTGGGCGTGCGCGGCCGTCTGGTGCGGCTCGGCCCGACGCTGGACGCCATCATCGAGCGCCACGGCTATCCGCTCGCCGTGGCACGGCCGCTGGCGGAGGCGATGGTGCTCTGCGCCACGCTGGCCACCTCGCTGAAGTACGACGGCATCTTCACGCTGCAGATTACCGGCGACGGGCCGATCCGCCTGCTGGTCACCGACCTCACCACCGACGGCGCGCTGCGCGGCTATGCGCAGTTCGACTCGTGGAAGCTCGCGGTCGCGCTCGGCGCCGGCAACAGCGAGGCGCCCGACGGCTACGTGCCGAAGCTGTTCGGCAGCGGCCGGCTCGCCTTCACGGTCGACCAGGGCCAGTACACCGAGCGCTACCAGGGCGTGGTGCCGCTGGAGGGCCCGACCCTGGCCGACTGCGCCCACACCTACTTCCGTCAGTCCGAGCAGCTGCCGACCGGCATCAAGATCGCCGCCCGCCGCACCGTAACCGACGGCACGGCGCACTGGCGGGCGTCGGCGCTGATGGTGCAGCAGATGCCGGAGTTCGACGCCGGCCGCCTCGACATCGACGCCGAGCAGCGCGAGGACGACTGGCGCAAGGCGGTGATCCTGATGGCCTCGGCGACCGAGGCCGAGATGCTCGATCCCAATCTGCCGCCGCCCCGCCTGCTCTACCGCCTGTTCCACCAGGAGCAGCCACGCGTGTTCGAGACCCGGCCCTTCATCGCCCGCTGCCGCTGCAGCCGCGCCCGCATCGACCGCGTGCTACGCTCGATCAGGCGCGAGGAACTCGACGACCTGCGCGACGCCTCCGGCCGCGTCGCGGTGAAGTGCGAGTTCTGCTCGACCGAGTATCCCTACGACGACCACGACCTCGACCGGCTCTATACGCCGGCCGCGTGAGCGACGACCGGCCCTGCCGTCCCTGCTAAGCTCCTCCAGAGGAGACGCAACCGATGTCGAGCTTGCGGTCATACACGGGGCCCGTGACGGCCATCGCCTCGGCCGTGCTGTTCGGGGCGAGCACGCCGCTGGCCAAGCTCCTGCTTGGCGAGGGCGTCGACCCGTGGCTCCTCGCCGGCCTTCTCTACCTCGGCTCCGGAATCGGTCTCGGCATCCTCCATCTCGCCCAGCGCGCCCGCGGCGGGCCGCCGGCCGAAGCCCCGCTCGAGCGCCGCGACATGCCGTGGCTGGCGCTCGTTGTCCTTTCCGGCGGCATCGCCGGCCCACTCCTGCTGATGATCGGCCTCTCGCACACGCCGGCCTCCACCGCCGCGCTGCTGCTCAACGTCGAAGGCCTCGCGACGATGGGCATCGCGTGGATCGTGTTCCGGGAGAACGTCGATCGCCGCCTGCTGCTGGGCGCCGCCGCGATCCTTGCCGGTGCGGGTCTCTTGTCGTGGCAGGGCGGGCCGGCAGGCATCGGATCGGGTGCGGTCGCGATCGTCGGTGCCTGTATCGCCTGGGGCATCGACAACAACCTGACGCGCAAGCTCTCGTCGGCCGATCCGGTCCAGATCGCCATGATCAAGGGGCTGGCAGCCGGAACGGTAAACCTGATCCTTGCCCTCTCGCACGGCGCGAGCCTGCCGCCCCCGCCGGCAATCGCCGCCGCCGGGATTGTCGGCTTCCTGGGTTACGGCGTGAGCCTGGTCCTGTTCGTGCTCGCGCTACGCCACGTAGGATCGGCGCGTACCGGCGCCTATTTTTCGACGGCACCGTTCATCGGTGCGATCCTGGCAGTCGGGTTCTTCGGCGAACCGGTGACGCTGCTGCTCGCGGCAGCAGCAATGCTGATGGCGGGCGGCCTCTATCTCCACCTCGCCGAACGGCATACGCATGAACATTTCCATGAAGCCATGGAACACAGCCATCGCCATGTTCACGACGCGCATCACCAGCATGAACATGGCCCCGACGATCCGGTAGGGGAGCCGCACGCGCATGTCCATCGCCACCGGCCCCTGACGCACCGGCATCCCCACTATCCCGATCTGCATCATCGGCACGGCCACGCTCACTGACGATAGCCGCGACTGCCCCGCCCCTGATCGGGGGCGATACCCAAGGCCCCGACCGAAGGCCGGTGCCCCTCGTCGGGCTCTGCGAAAGCCGCTAGTCCCGGCTCGCCCACTCGGCCATGCGACGCATGAAGGCTTCGCAGGCCTCGATCTGGGAGGCGAGGATGAACTCGTTGGGCTGGTGTGCCTGGGCGATGTCGCCGGGGCCGCAGACCACCGTCGGCACGCCCATGGTCTTGCGGAAGATGCCGGCCTCGGTGGCATAGACGACCGAGCCCGCGGTGTTGGAGCCCGACCAGCTCGCCGCCAGCGTCTTGGCCTCGTCGTTGCCCTCGGCCGAAAAGGCCGGCGTCGAGGAGCGCAGCACCGTCTCGATCCGGGCGGCGGGATGCTTCGCCTGCATGCGCGGCAGCAGGTATTCCTTCAGCCACTTCTGGGCCCGCTCGCCAAGTTCGTCGATGGGACGGGTCGGCAGCTCGCGATAGCCCCACAGCACCTCGCACTCGCGGGCCAGGATGTTGCCGGCCGTGCCGCCGACGATCGTACCGACATTGAAGGTGGCCGCGGCGGGCATGAACTCGCTGTTCTTCGGCGCTGCCGCCTCCAGCTCCTCCTGGACCTGGTTCAGGTAGTGGACGAACTCGCCGGCGAAATGGATGGCGCTGACGCCGAGATGCGTCATCGAGGAATGCGCCTCGAAGCCGGTGAACTTGGTGATGTAGATCTGCGTGCCCTTGTGCGCGTGCACGACCGTCATCATGGTCGGCTCGCCGATGATGATGGCGCGCGGCTTCGGCACTTCGGCCGCCATGCGCGCCGCCAGCGAATGGGCGCCGAAGCAGCCCACTTCCTCGTCATAGGACAGCGCGAAATGGATCGGCCGCTTGAGCTTGGCCTTGAGGAACTCCGGCAGCATGGCGAGCCCGATGGCGGAGAACGCCTTCATGTCGCAGGTGCCGCGGCCGTAGTACTTCCCGTCCTTGAGCGTCAGCGTCCACGGGTCGGTGTCCCAGGGCTGGCCGTCGACCGGCACGACGTCGGTATGGCCGGACAGCACCACGCCGCCTTCTACCGCCGGCCCGATGGTGGCGAACAGATTGGCCTTCGAGCCATCCTCGTTGGGCACCAGCTTCGAGTCGACGCCGTGGCCCTTGAGGTAGCCCTGCACGTACTCGATCAGCGCCATGTTGGAATTGCGTGAAGTGGTGTCGAAAGCCACGAGACGACGCAGCATTTCGACCGAATCGACGATCTCTCCGGCCATGATGGATCAGATGCTCTCCAGGAAACTCGAACGGACGACGGAACTCAGGCGGATGGGCGACCGATCATAGTCAGGAATTCGCGCCGGGTCTCGCCATTGTCGCGGAAAGCGCCCAACATGCGGCTGGTCACCATCGCCACGTCCGACTTATGCACGCCACGGGTCGTCATGCACTGGTGCGCCGCTTCGATGACCACGGCGACGCCGCGTGGCTGCAGCACTTCCTGCAGCGTGTTGGCGATCTGTGCCGTCAACTTCTCTTGAATCTGCAGGCGGCGCGCATAGGCATCGACCACGCGCGCGAGCTTGCTGATGCCGACCACGCGCCGGTCCGGCAGGTAACCGATATGGACCCTGCCGATGATTGGCACCATGTGATGCTCGCAATGGGACTCCAGCCGGATGTCGCGGAGCATCACGACCTCGTCGTAGCCCTCGACCTCCTCGAAAGTCCGCTGCAGCATCTCGCGCGGATCCTCGTCGTAGCCGGCGAAGAATTCCTCGTAGGACCGCACGACGCGGTCGGGTGTGCCGACGAGACCTTCGCGATCGGGATTGTCGCCCGCCCAGCGGATCAGCGTCCGCACCGCCGCCTCTGCTTCCTCACGCGTCGGCCGCGAAATGCCGGTGGCCAGCGACACCATCTCGCTCTTCTTCAGGATCCTGTTCATCGGCGTCTCTCCGCTCCGTCCCTGACGGGCTAGTTAAGCTGTCGCGACTCGCCCGGTGTGTCGAGCGAGAAAGTCGGGATCTCGATATCGAAATTCTCTCCGGACTCGCTCACCATCTGGTATGTGCCGCCCATGAAACCGGAGGACGTGGAAAGAGGCGTTCCGGATGTGTACTCGAACGACTCGCCGGGCCGCAGACGCGGCGTCTTGCCCACCACGCCCGGCCCCTTCACTTCCTGCCGGCGGCCGAGCCCGTCGGTGATCTTCCAGTGCCGGCTGCGCAGCTGCACTGTCTGATCACCCCTATTTTCGATACGGACTTGATAGGCCCACACATATTGTGACTTTGCCGGATCGGACTGGTCCGGCAGATATTGGGGGCGAACGGTAACGCGAATGGCACGGGTAGTGGCGATATACATCAGCGGCGATTTCCCTCGACCCATTTGAGATGGGAGTTTCCCGCCAAAAGGTCAAATGGTGCAAGCACATGGGAAGGCCGCTAGAGCCACTCTAGAGCCATTGGGGATCGGCGGTGAAGTCGACGGTGAGCCACTGGTGCGGGCCCTCGTCGCCGATCTCCTGCGCGATCTCGCGCCGGATGGAGTCGGCTGTCGCGATGCTTCCGAGCGACCAGTTCGACGGAACGGCAATGTGAATCTCGATGAACTGCGCGCGCCCTACCTTGGCGACGTAGCTGGTGAAGGACTTGAAACCGTGCTTCGCCACGATGCGCTGCATCACGTCCCGGACATGCGCGTCGAGGTCTTCCGGCGTAATCAGCAGGATCTCATTGAGCGCCCGGCGCACGGTGCGAATCGGGACGAAGACGAGACAAAGCGACAGCACGGCAAGCACAACGGGATCGACATAGGGCAGCCACGGACTGAATCGGGTCCCCTCCGCTATCAAGGCGAGGAGGAAGGCCACCAGCAGCGCCGAAGTAATCAGAGCTGACATCAGCCAGCTCTGGGCGTCGAGATGGACAAAATCGGACCGGATCCGCTGGTTCGCTCGCCACTGATAGAAGTACATGCCGTAGCAGGCGATGCAGACGACCACCGAATAGGCAATCGCCCAGTCGAAGGCGAGCTGGCGGCCGCCCGCCAGAAAGCTGCCAGCCGCGTTCACGAAGGCATAGAAACACAGAAGCATCAGCGTGCCGCCATTGAAGGCCAGCACCATGGGCTCGATATGCCAGAAGCCGAACTGGAACCGGCGATCGTCCGTCTCGCGCGTCACCAACCGCGATACGAAGAGGGCAAGTCCGGCCATCGCCGCATCGATCACCGAATACACGCCGTCGAACACGATCGACAGCGAGCCCGACACCAGGCCGAAGACGAGCCCGAACAGCGCGAGCACCACCGTCGCGACGATTGAGAGCTTGAGGATTTGCTGTTCCGCGGCAGCTTCGAGCATGCCGCAGCCTAGCGCATTTCGGGCTCAGATCGGGAAGATCAGGCAGGTCGTGGTGCCGTGGGCCAGCAAGCGGCCCGAAGCGTCGGTCAGCCGGCCTTCCGACGTGGCGATGCGGGAGCCGACGTTGATGACCTTGCCCTCGGCCCGCACCGGCCCTGTCTTGGGGGTCATCGCCCGCACGTAGTTGATCTTGATCTCGACGGTCGTATAGCTCGACCCCGCCTTCAACGTCGTGTGGACGCAGCAGCCCATCACGGAGTCCAGCAGCGTCGCGGCGATGCCGCCGTGGATGGTGCCAAGCGGATTGAAGTGATCCGCCAGCGGCTCGTAGCCAAAGACGGCACGGCCGAAGTCCGTCTCCAGCAACGACATGCCGAGCGCCTTGGCAATCGGCGGCGCCGGCAGGTGCCCCTTCTGAATGCCTTGCATCAGGGCCAGACCATCCAGGGTCCGGACCTGCTCGATCGGAACCAGGCCGAAGCCCGCCGCGGGGACGTCCATCGTCATGTCTCCTGTCATTTACGTGCATATACACATTTATTCTTGGCGACAGCAAGCGCCGGCGTTAGGGTGACGGCATGTCCACACAGGGGCCGCGCCTATCGCCCATCGACTGCACCTGCTTCCACGTCAGGCGCGCAGCACGCCGGTTGACGGCCATCTATGGGCGGCATCTGGCGTCGACAGGGCTCAAAATTTCCCAGTTCTCGTTGCTGGGCTTCATCAGCGCCGAGGGACCGGTATCGATCGGCCGACTGTCGGACCTGGCGGCGACCGACCGAACCACTCTCACCCGCAATCTGCGGCCGCTGCTGGCCGAAGGCCTCGTCGCCGAGGCTGAGTCGGGCGACCGGAGACGACGCGAGCTCATCGCCACGCCGGCCGGCCGGGCCTTGTTCAAGCGCGCCCTGCCCCTGTGGGCCGCGGCCGAGCGGGAGGTGCGCGACGCAATGGGGGCGTCTCTCGCGGGCGACCTGCGCGAGGCGCTGGACCGGTCGATGGAGAAACTGGCGCCGCTCTAGGCGTCAGGACAGGCTGGCGTCGAAGAAGCCGTATTCGAGTTCCATGGCGCGACGATAGTTTGCGCGGATGGCAGCGCTGTCGACAGCATGCGCCTCGAGCAGCGCCTCGAGCCGCACGGCCATCGCCTCGAAGCCGGGATCGGCATAGGTCTTCACCCAGTCGGCATAGAGCGGCGCGACTGGGCCGCGGGACAGCGTCTGGCCGAGGAAGGCGTAGAGTCGCATGCACGGCGTCATCGCGGCGATCGTCTCGCCGAGCCGCCCGGTGCGCGCGGAGTCGAGCAGGAAATCGACATAGGCGCGGGTCGCCCCGGCCGGCC
>JAFEFG010000148.1 GCA_018240685.1 Pseudomonadota bacterium
CGCCGCCGCGGCGGCGATCCCGGGCACGGTGGTCAGCCGCATCGCGCCGGCGGGCGCCGACGGCCGCGTCCGCTTCGGCCACCCCTCGGGCACGCTCAGCGTCGGCGCCGAGGCGGCCGAAGAGAACGGCGACTGGACCGTGAAGAAGGTCCTGCTCAGCCGCACCGCGCGTCGCCTCATGGAAGGCTGGGTCCGCGTGCCGCCCGGTTGATATCGCTTTGCCCGCCGTCGGGGCGGGCGCCGCCGAGGCGGGCGCTGCCCGTCGGCGACCGGAATCGGTTCCCCGATCCGGTCGGCCCTATTATGCGGCGATGGCACGCCGCCCGCGTTCAGGCGCTCTCGTTCGACAGCACGTCGCCGAACAGCTTCCACTTCTCGCCGTCGAAGGAGGCGAGGCGCACCGACTGGATGGGATAGAAGTCGGTCGCGCTGGTGTTGATCTTGATGCCGGGCAGCAGCAGCGGCACTTCGAGATTGTGCATGCTGGCGGCCATCTTCATCAGGTTGGCGCGGGTGAGATTGTCGCCGCAGCGCTTCAGGCAGTCGTGCATCGTCGCCGAGACGGCATAGGCGTAGGTGTTGCCCGAGTCGGCCGGATTGGCTTCGGGCAGGTACTTCTTCATCCAGGCCTCCCATTCCTTGAAGTCGGCGTCGTTGGCCCATTGCGGGTCGGTCGCGTCCTTCAGGTAAGCCGCCGTCATGATGCCCTTGCTGTTGTCGTAGCCGGCGGGCTTCAGCACGGCGGCCACCGAGGCGGAGACGTTGGCGAGATACTGCTCCGGCTTCCAGCCGAGGTCGGCCACCTTGCGGATCGCCTGTGCGGCGGCCTTGGGCGCGCCGTCGTTGAAGAAGACGTTGGCGCCCGAGTTCTTGATCTGGATGATCTGGCTGTCGACGGTGGGATCGGTCACCTCGTAGCTCACCTTGGCGGTGACGAGATGCTCGTTCTCCTTGCCGAGGCCGGCGAGGAAGCCGCCGCTGTAGTCCTTACCGGAATCGTCGTTCTGGTAGAGGATGCCGATCCGCACGTCCTTGAGGTTGCCCTTGTGCGTGGCGAGCACGTGCTTGGCGTAGATCGCGCCCTCGGTGTGGTAGTCGGGCTGCCAGCCCATGGTCCACGGGAATTCCTTGGGCATGCCCCACTTGGAAGCGCCGGTCGCCACGAAGAGCTGCGGCACCTTCTTCTGGTTCAGGTACTTCTGCACCACCGTGTTGGTGGGCGTGCCGAGCAGCTGGAAGATGGCGAAGACCTGATCGTTCTCGACCAGCTTGCGCACCATCTCCACGGTCTTGGACGGCACGAAGCCGTCGTCGTAGGTGATGAAGTTGATCTTGCGGCCGTTGACGCCGCCCTTGTCGTTGACCATCTGCCAGTAGGCGGCGATGGCCTTGCCGATCGTGCCGTAGGCCGAGAGCGGTCCCGAATAGGGATTGGTGTGGCCGAGCTTGATCTCGGTGTCGGTGACGCCCGTATCGTACTTCTTGGTGTCGGCGCGCACGATGTAGGGTGCAAAGGCAAAAGCGGCAGCCGAGCCGACAAGCGTCCGGCGACGAATCTTCGACATGTGTTTCCTCCGGTAGACGCCCCGTTTGTCGGGGTCGTTGCCGGAGATTGTCGCTCAGGATCGGGGCGCAAGGAAGGCGGCGAGCGCGCTTTCGCTGGCCTCGAAGCGCGGCCGGTCGAGTCTTCCGCAGAACAGTTCGTAGCGCAGCCACGCGCGGTAGGTGTTCACCACGTCGCTGCGGCAGTAGTCCGCCACTTCCGCGATGCGGCCCTCCTGCGCCATGGTCTCGACCTTTCCGCCGTCGACGCCGGGCGGCTTGCCCGGCAGGCCGAGGACGCGCGCCAGCTCGTTGAGGCTGACGCGGGCGTGCCGCTCCTGCGCCGACAGCAGGTCGCAGAGATCCACCATGTCGGCGCCGGCACGATCGAAGTAGGCGCGCGCGGCCAGGCCTGGTGCGCTGACGCGATGCATCATCGCGCGATAGCGCAGCACGGGCAGGTCGAAGGTGTGGCCGTTGAAGCTGACCAGGAGCGGTTGGGAGGCCGCCAGCCGGTCGACGAAGCCCTGGATCAGCTGCGGTTCCGTGTGCTGGCCGAGATGCGGCGCCTCGAGCGACTGCGGCCGCCATGTTCCTCCTTCGTCGCGGACCGCCTGCAGCGAGCCGATGCAGACGATGCGCTGAAAGACCTGTCGCGCGACCTTCTCGCCCATCTGTTGCCGCACCGACCAGTCGGGATGGCTCTGCAGGCCCTCGGCGGCGGCGAAGGCGCGGACGTCCGGCACCGTCTCGAGGTCGAACACCAGAACGCGGTCGTCGCTCATGCGGGGAGCTTGTCGGCCGCGGTGAAGGGCAGGTTCTGCGCCTCGGCCACCGGCCGGCAGGTGAGGCGGCCGTCATGGACGTTGAGGCCGTCGCGCAGGTGCGGATCCTCGGCGATGGCGCGGCGCCAGCCCTTGTCGGCGAGCGCCAGCACGAAAGGCAGCGTCGCGTTGTTCAGCGCGAAGGTCGAGGTGCGCGCCACCGATCCCGGCATGTTGGTGACGCAATAGTGGATCACGCCTTCCTCGACATAGGTCGGGTGGGAATGCGTCGTCGGGTGCGAGGTCTCGCAGCAGCCGCCCTGGTCGATGGCGATGTCGACGATGACGCTGCCGTTCTTCATCGTCTTCACCATCTCGCGTGTGACGATCTTCGGCGCCGCGGCGCCCGGCACCAGCACGGCGCCCACCAGCAGATCGGCGCGGCGCACGACCTGCACCAGCGCGTCGTGGGTCGAGAAGATCGTCCGTACGCCCGGCAGCTGGACGGCGATGCGGCGCAGCACCTCGGCGGAGCGGTCGACGACCGTCACCGTCGCGCCCATGCCGTGCGCGATGGTGGCGGCATGCGTGCCCGAGACGCCGCCGCCCAGCACGACCACCTCGGCCGGCGGCACGCCCGGCACGCCGCCCAGCAGCACGCCGCGACCGCCTTCCTCGCGTTCGAGATAGCGCGCGCCGACCTGCGCCGAGAGCCGGCCGGCGATCTCCGACATCGGCGTCAGCAGCGGCAGGGCGCCGGACGGCGAGGTGACCGTCTCGTAGGCGATGGCGGTCACGCCGCTCTGCAGCAGGGCCTTGGTCTGGTCGGGGTCGGGCGCGAGGTGAAGATAGGTGAACAGGACCTGGCCGCGCCGGAGCTTGCGGCGCTCGGCCTCGAGCGGCTCCTTCACCTTCACGATCAGATCGGCGGCGGCGAAGATCTCGTCGGGGCCGGCGGCGATGCGCGCGCCCGCGGCGACGTAGAGTTCGTCCTCCAGTCCCGCGCCGAGCCCGGCATTGTGCTCGACGGTGACGGCATGGCCGTGCCGCACCAGCTCCGCGACCGACGAGGGCACCAGCCCGACGCGGTATTCGTGGTTCTTGATTTCCTTGGGAACGCCGACATGCATCGCCCGGGCCTCCTCGATGGAGGCAACTCTAGGCCCGTGCCGTGGCGCTCCGCCTGATCTGGATCAAGGAGCCGCTAGAGCAGATGTCCCGCCCGCAGCGCCTTCGTCCGCAGGTAGTTCTCGTTGTGGCCGTTGGCCGGGAAGGCATGGGCTACCCGTTCCACGACCTCGATGCCGTAGCGCGAGAGCTGGGCGATCTTCTCGGGGTTGTTGGTCATCAGCCGCACCCGCTTGATGCCCATGCGCGTCAGCATGGTGGCGGCTGGCGCATAGATGCGCTCGTCGGCGTCGAAGCCCAGCTGCTCGTTGGCGTCGATCGTGTCGAAGCCATCGTCCTGCAGTTCGTAGGCGCGCAGCTTGTTCACGAGGCCGATGCCGCGGCCTTCCTGCGCGAGGTAGAGCAGCACGCCGGAGCCTTCCTTGGCGATCTGGGCGATCGCGCCCCGGAGCTGGACGCCGCAGTCGCAGCGCAGCGAGCCCAGCAGGTCGCCGGTGAAGCACTCGGAATGGAGGCGGATCAGGACCGGCTCGGTCGGATCGATCTCGCCCACCACGATGGCGAGATGCTCCTTGCCGCCGTCGCTGGGCCGCCAGGCAAGGATGCGGGCGTTTTCCGCCCCCTCCAGCGGCACGTTGGCCTGCGCGACTTGCTGCAGGTTGCGTGCGGCCGTCTCCTCGTAGGAGAGCACGTCGGCCGCATCGACGTAGATCAGGTCCTGGTCGCGCGCCCATTCGCGGCGGTTGTTGCCGGGATCGCGCGAGAGCGGGCCCAGGACGACGGCCGGCAGCAGACGGGCGAGCTTGGCGAGCTCGATCGCGGTCTCGGCGATGCGCGGGGCGTGGCTGGCGATCGGCCGCGACAGGTGGCGCAGGGCGGCGTGCCGCGCCTCGTCGGGCCCCTCTTCGTGCGGCCGCAGGATGATGTCAGCCGGCACGCCCGCGGGCAGATCCAGGGTGATCGGCTTGTTGGTATCGCCCATGCCCCCGGCGATATGAGGGGGAATGTCCATGCCGATCGCCTCGGCGCGACGGCGGGTCGTGACCAGCACCGGCGCTCCCTGGGCCAGGCCCTGCAGGCGCTGAAATCCCAGGGGGCTGCAGGACTCGGCGGCGATGACCAGCCCGCCAGCGCCGTCATCGTCGCGCAACACGACGATTCCGCCGCGGCGCAGCTCTGCCAGGGCGCGTTCGACCGCGGCCAGGGCGGCGGCGGTACGGGATTGGACTTGGGCCGGGATCATGGCCGTATATATGGAGCATATCGCGCGTTTTCGCACGGGCGGCGGTGCCACCTTTTCGCCCGGTTTGCGGTGCTTTTGCCGGGCGGAAGAGGCGGATAAACTGGCAGCCATGGAATCAGGCAGTTCCCTTTCCCCGACCAGCCGCGGCAAGAAGATCCTGCTGGTCGACGACGACCAGGCTCTGCGCACGGTGCTGGCCGAGCAGCTGGATCTCTATGACGGCTTCACGACCATCCAGGTGGGCACCGCCGCCGAAGGGCTGGAGAAGGCCAGGCTCGCCCACTACGACGCTGTCCTCCTGGACATCGGGCTGCCCGACATGGACGGGCGTGAGCTGTGCAAGCTGATGCGCCGCCAGGGCGTGCGTGCGCCGGTCATCATGCTTACCGCCGCCGATTCCGACGCCGACACGATCTTGGGCCTCGAGTCGGGCGCCAACGACTACGTCACCAAGCCGTTCCGCATCAATGTGCTGCTGGCCCGTCTGCGCGCCCATCTGCGCCAGCACGAGCGCAGCGAGGACGCGGTCATGACGATCGGGCCCTACGAGTTCCACCCGGCGGGCAAGATCCTCATGGAGAAGGGCGGCAAGCGGAAGATCAGGCTCACCGACAAGGAGGCCTCGATCCTGAAGTTCCTGTTCCGCGCCGGCGACCGCGCGGTGGCGCGCGACGTGCTGCTGAACGAGGTGTGGGGTTACAATGCCGGCGTCACCACCCATACGCTGGAGACGCACATCTACCGGCTGCGGCAGAAGATCGAGAGAGATCCGGCGAACGCCGCGATCCTGATCACGGATCGCGGCGGCTATCGTCTGCAGCCCTGAGCTTCAGCTCGCCGCGGCCTGTGCTGCGTCGAGCGCAGGGTAGTCGGTATAGCCCTCCGGCCCCGGCGAGTAGAACGTCTCCATGTTCCACTTGTTGAGCGGCGCGCCGGCCTTGAAGCGGGCAACCAGGTCCGGGTTGGCGATATAGTCCTTGCCGAAGGCGACGGCATCGGCCCGGCCGGCGTCCAGCGCCGCCTGGGCGGAGTCGCGGCTGAACTTCTCGTTGGCGATCCACGGGCCGCCGAAGGTCTTCTTCAGCTGCGGTCCCAGGCTGTCCGGGCCCTCGTATTCGCGGGCGCAGATGAAGGCGATGCGCCGCCGGCCGAGCTCACTCGCGACATAGCCGAAGGTCTTGGCCGGGTTCGAATCGCCCATCGAATGACTGTCGCCGCGCGGGGCGAGATGCATGCCGACCCTGCCGGCGCCCCAGACGGAGATCACCGCATCCGTCACCTCGAGCATCAGCCGGGCGCGGTTCTCGATCGGCCCGCCGTACTGATCTGTCCGCTGGTTGGACCGGTCCTGCAGGAACTGGTCGAGCAGGTAGCCGTTGGCGCCGTGGATCTCCACGCCGTCGAAGCCGGCCGCCTTGGCGTTCGCGGCACCCTGCCGGTAGGCCTCGACGATGCCGGGGATCTCCTCGAGCGTCAGCGCGCGCGGCGTGACGAAGGCCTTCTTCGGCCGGACCAGGCTCACGAAGCCCTCGGGCGCGACGGCGCTCGGCGCCACCGGCTGGGCACCGTCGAGGAACATCGGATCGGAAATGCGGCCCACATGCCAGAGCTGCATCATGATGCGGCCACCGGCACGGTGAACGGCATCGGTGACGAGTTTCCAGCCCTCGACCTGGGCCGTCGACCAGATGCCCGGCGTCGCGGCATAGCCGATACCCATCGGCGTGACCGAGGTGGCCTCGCTGAGGATGAGGCCGGCTGTGGCACGCTGGGTGTAATAGGTGGCCATCAGCGCGTTGGGGATGCGGCTGTCGGTGGCGCGACTGCGAGTGAGTGGCGCCATGACGATGCGATTGGGGAGGCGAAGATCGCCGACCTGGAGGGAATCGAAAAGGGTTGGCATGGCGCCGCTCTTGCCACATCGCGACGGGGGCGTCATCCTTTTACAAAGTTACGAAGATGAAACCGCCGGGAGGCGCGCCATGAGCGTCAGCGAAAGCAAGGCAAAGGGCACCCAGCGACTCTACGCGCTGCCCGTCGATATCACGCAGTGGCGCTTCGACGGTGCCACCGAGATCATGTTCAACTGGGAGTACGACGACGGCTCCCAGGCGCTGCTCGATCTCTACGAAAAAGGAAAGAAGCAGCAGTGGGATGCGAGCACGCGGCTGGACTGGTCGCTCGAGCTCAATCCCGACAATCCGATGGAGCTGAAGGACGAGGCGATCTCGATCTACGGCACGGATTACTGGAACAAGATGACCGACAAGGAGAAGGCGTGGCTGCGCCGCCATCTCCAGGCCAACTCGATCAGCCAGTTCATGCATGGCGAGCAGGGGGCCCTGATCGCGACTTCCAAGATCGTTGCCACCGTGCCGGACATGAACGCCAAGTTCTACGCCGCGACGCAGGTGATGGACGAGGCGCGCCATGTCGAGGCCTACAAGCGGCTCCTGCACGAGAAGTTCGAGCTCGCCTATCCGATCAACAAGGCGCTGCAGACGCTGCTTGAGCAGACGCTGACCGACCGGCGCTGGGATATGACCTATCTCGGCATGCAGGTGCTGATCGAGGGTCTGGCGCTGGCCGCCTTCCAGTCGATCCGCGACAAGGCCGGCAGCACGCTCGCGGGCGCGGTGAACGCCTATGTAATGCAGGACGAATCGCGCCACGTCTCGTTCGGCCGGCTCGCGCTGCGCGACTACTATCCGCAGCTCTCCGATGCCGAGCGCGACGAGCGCGAGGAGTTCGTGGTGGAAGCGCTGGTCTTCATGCGCGACCGCTTCAACCAGTCGGAAGTCTGGGAGCGACTCGGCCTGCCACCCAAGATGCTGGACGAGATCCACTACAACTCCAAGCAGATGAACTCGTTCCGCGGGCGCCTGTTCAGTCGCATCGTGCCGACCGTCAAGGACATCGGCCTGTGGGGGACGAGGGTGCAGAAGGCCTTCGCCGAGATGGGCGTCATGGAATACGCCAAGGTGGACGTGGCCGAACAGCTTGCCAACGATGGCCGTGTCGCCGAAGATTTCGACAAGAAGATGTTCGTCGACCGGGCCGTCGCGGCCGAGTGAGTTCAGGAGACGGGGATCTATGCGGGAGATCACTGTCCGCAAGAAGATGGTGTTCGCCTATATCTCGGCGGCGGCGCTCTTCGTCGCTGCGGTCGAGATCCTGGCCATGGTGGAGGCGCACGGCCTGTACTTCCTCGGTGCGGCCGTCCTGGCGGGCGTCGGCTTGTTCATCTATGCGACGAGCCTGAAGTGCCCGCATTGCCATGCGCGCGCCTTCTCGCGCCGCTGGCTGGCGCTGTTCTACATTCCCAAGACCTGCGCCCATTGCGATCGCGAGTTCTTCGACTGAAGGCCGCCTTTTTTCCGGGCGAGTTCAGAGAAGCAGCAACAGAAGCAGCAGGCCGGCAGGCACCACCAGCGGCCAGGGCAGAATGGACACCAGCAGCGCGCCGGCGAAGGCGCCGATCAGATATCCGGCCCAGGTGAGCGGCAGCAGCTGCAGGTTGACGGTTGCGCCCTGCGCGGACTTCGTATCGGCGGGCCACAGCCGGTCGAGCAGGGCGTCGGCGGTACGGGCGAGGGTGCTCGTCACGACGACGGTGCTGATCGAGACGCCGCCGAACTGCGTGATGGCGGAGGCCTGCAGACCCATCGCGATCGCGACGATCACGACCTGTGGCTCGGGCGCGACCGGCAGGAAGCCGATGCCGGCGACCAGCACGGTTTCGGCGAGCAGGCCTGCGGTCGGCTTGCCCGTCAGCCGCAGCAGCAAATGGGAGAGCAGGGCGCCGGCGAGAAAGGCAGTAAGCGCGGCAGCCTGGTGCATAACGCGCTGATAGTCATGCTGGGCCAGCGCGATGCCGGCCAGCACGGTGTTGCCCGTCATGTTGGCGGCGAAGATGCCGCCCATGGTGAGATAGCCGACCGAATCGGCAATGCCGGCGACGATGGTGAGCGTCGTTGCCTGGAGCGCCGGCCTCATCGCGCGTCAGAGCCCGTAACGCTGTCCCGTCGTGAAGGAGAGAAGGCGGCCGTCCTGGAATTCCACCAGCGTGTGGGTGGAGAGCGGACGGTCCGGTCCGCCCCATGCCATGGTCGCCAGCGCACCCGACTCGACCGAGGCCCGCGACACCTGCGTGCCTTCGCAACCCATGACCTGCGCAGTCTCGGCGTAGCTCATGCCCCGTCGCAGGGCGGAGAGTTTCTCCGAATTGGCCGTGCAGGGAGACACGCATCCTGCCGCCAGGCTGGCGCAGGCGCCGAGAAGGACGAAGCGCAGAATCAGGGATGGAGTCATCGGGCCTCCGCTCACACCACGTCGTAGGTGATCTCGACCTCCGGTCCGAAGCAGTGGGCCTGGCAGGTCAGGATCCAGTTATTGGCGAGATCATCCTCGGTATAGATGTCGTTCTTGGCCAGCACGATCTTGCCCTTGATGCGCTTGGCCGCGCAGGAGGCGCAGAAGCCCTCCTCGCAGGAGGAGAGCGGATTGAGACCCGCCGCGCGCGCCGCTTCGAGCACCGTCTGTCCCTTCTTGTAGGGAACCTTGTGCACCTTGTTCTCGAAGTGGATGGTGATCTCGCTCGGGACCACGTCGCCTTCCTGCTGCTCGACCGGCACGGCGTCGTTGCCGGAGGCCTCGAAGCGCTCGAGCCGCACGCGCTCGCGCGGCATGCCGGCGCCGAGCAGCGTGCTCTCGACCAGATCCATGAACGGACCGGGGCCGCAGAGATAGGCTTCGCCCCCCTCGAAGCCCTTGAGGGCGGCGAGGACTTCTTCCGGCGTGGTCAGACCCTGCTCGGCATCGAGATGATGGATCACTTCGAGGCGGCCGGAATGCTCGGCCATGAGCTGCAGCAGCTCGGTATCGAAGATGATCGAGGGCTTGTCGCGGTTGGCGTAGAACAGCCGGATGCGGCGAGTCCCGGATTTCAGCGCGCTCTTGATCAGCGACATCATCGGCGTGATGCCGCTGCCGCCGCCGAACAGCAGCAGCGGATGCTCGCCCTCGTTCAGGACGAAGCGGCCGGCCGGCGGCATGACGTCGAGCGTGCCGCCTTCCTGCAGGCGGTCGTTGAACCAGTTGGAGCCTCTGCCGCCCGTGACGCGTTTCACCGTCACCTTGAGATGGTGGTCGGTCTCGGGGGCGCTCGACAGCGAATAGCAGCGGTTGAACGGACCCTCGGCGTGCGGCACCCGGAAGGTCAGGAACTGCCCGGCGCGGTACTTGAACCTGTCGGCGAGATCGACCGGCACTTCGAGCACGAAGGAGCGCGCATCGGGCGTCTCCTGGACGATTTTTGCGATACGCAGCTGATGATAAGCCATTGAAAATCCGCTGTTTGCCCCAACCTCTATTTCCCAGACGACTCTCCTAGCAGAGTGTGCTAGCCTCGCCGAGAAAAATGAACGGAGTGTCATTTTCGGATACTCCGCAGATGGGATGGGACAAGGTTCGAGCTCAGGAGGCAAGAGCCCATGGCGACGCAAAAGATTTACCAGCTGCCGGTCGATATCACGGAATGGAAGTTCGATGGTGCGACCGAGATCATGTTCAACTGGGAATATGACGACGGGTCGGCAGACCTGCTGAACCTGTACGAAAAGGGCAAGCAGCAGCAGTGGGATGCGAGCACGCGCATCGACTGGAGCCAGGAGCTGTTCGAGGACAACCCGATGGGCATGGCCGACGAGTCCATCCCC
>JAFEFG010000149.1 GCA_018240685.1 Pseudomonadota bacterium
GCAGACCTCGAAGGCGAACTACGCGCTCGGCGCGTCCTGGCTGGCGGCCTACCTGCGCGGCACCAAGGCGCCGTTCGACTGGCGGGGCGACAGCTGCGCCTGACGGCGCCGGCCGTTCATTTCCCGAGCTGTTCGAGTGCCTTCCTGGCGTCGGCGTCGTTCTGCGCGGCGGCCTGTTGCAGCCAGCTTCTGGCCTTGGCCGGATCGGCCGGCAGGCCGGCCGCTCCCTTCGCCAGCAGAAGGCCGAGCTTGCGCTGGGCCTCGGCATTCCCGGCCAGCGCGGCACGCTCGTACCAGTCCGCCGCGCGTGCGCCGTCGGACGTGAAACCGGTCTTCGCTTGCGGTGACAGCGGGTCGTAGTAGCCCGCGATCTCGAGCTCTGCCTGCACGTTGCCGGCGTCGGCCGCCCGGCGCCAGACCAGGAACGCCGCTGCGGCCTCGCCGGCCTGGGCATAGTCGCGGCCCTTGGCGACCATCGCCTCCGGCGTGGGCTTGGTCGCGAGATATTCGGCGACGGTGTCGCGGACGGACTTCCGGGGCGGCTCGGCCGTCCTGGGCTGCAGCGGCGTCGGTGCAGTGGTGGAGTCCGCAGCCGCCGCGGGCGACTTCGCGGTCGCCACTTCCGTACGGGCGCCGTTCTGGAAATAGGTCCTGTAGGCGTAGTAACCGGCGCCGCCGGCCGCCAGGATCACGACCAGGGCGGCGATCAGCCAGCTCCGCCAGTTCGCGGGCTCCGGCTCCGGCACGCGATCGCGGGCGGCGCGCAGTTCGGGAATCGGCCGCGGCGGTTCCACCACCGGCTCCGGCTCGGGCTCGAAGGGCGGGGCGGGCGGCTCGACGACCGGCGGCGCCGCACGACGCAGGCGGAAGGACGAATCGTCTTCGGCCCGGTGGTTGGGATCGATGGCGCCCGAGGTGAGCATCGACGGCCAGGCCACGACCGTCGAGGCGACGACGCCCACATGCGGCTCCTGGATGCGCAGCCGTACGGTGGCGATGCCGGCGAGCCGGTCGCAGATCTCGGGGCCGAGATGGAAGTCGAGCGCGCCGCGCAGGCGCACGACCTGGTCGGGCTGCAGCCAGGCTTCGGTGCGCCGCCAGCCTTCCTCGCCGAGATGCGAGTCGGGCCCTTGCTGGCGCTGGATCGACAGCGAAAGGCCTTCGGGGGCGGCGTCGAGGTCGCTCACGCGCAGGATCGCGTGGCCCGGCGTCGGCTGCGGCAGGACGGAAGCGCGGACAGGCATGGCGGCCTCAGGCGGGGACGGCGCGCAGGATGGCGCCCAGCCGCTCGTTCTGCTCGGCGGTGATCTCGCGGCCGCCCTCGTAGCCGACATTGTCCATGGCAAGCTGCAGGAAGGCGCGCATCCAGTCCCTGCAGTAGTCGGCGTAGATCGAGGTCGGATCCTCGCTCAGCACCGGCGTGCCGGCGGGCGCGGCGGGGCTCTGGAACACGCGGCGTGTCGGGGCGCTGGGCGGCAGGCCCGGGCGCTCCTCGAGCGGCAGGCGGTCGAAGCCCAGGGCGCTCACATAGCTGTTGAGCGCCGAGGCGGCCGTGCGCACCTGACGCTCGGCGATGTCCTCCCACTTGGCGTTGGCCGCATTCTCGAGCGCGCGCACGTCGAGCGAGAGCTGGTCGATCAGCTTCAGGCGATGGGCGCCGACGACGAGTTCGTCGATCAGCCAGCCGAGATGCTGGCGGTCGACGCCGAAATGCGACAGCGCCCTGTCGTCGGCACCGATGCGCCGCATGTTCTCGAGCCAGTATTCGGCCGCCTCACGCGCGAAGCGCTCGGCGCGGTCCTCCAGCACGCCGGAAGGCGGAGGGGTGCGGCCGTCCTCCTCGCCGAAGACGTCGGCGAAGATGGCGCCGAGATCGACCGTGGCGCCCGTCGCCTGCGTGACCTGACCGTTCGGCCGGCCGTTGCGGGGATCGGTCTGCTCGGCGCTGCGCGCCGTGGAGATGCGGAAGTAGATGTCGCGCAGCGCGCTGTCGGCCACCTGCAGCGCCGCGATCAACTCGCCGAAGAGCTGCTGCTGGATGCAGGTCGCCAGCCCGCGCAGCACCGTATGCACGAGCTCGCGCTTCTTGGCGCGCGCATCGCCGTCGGAGGCGCTGTGGAAGCCGGCCAGGCGATCGACCAGGCGGCGCACCTGCACCGCGAGCTGGCCGCGCACCTGTGAGCGCTTGATCGCCGGATCGCAGACCGGGATCAGGTTCTGCACGAGATACGACACGCCGCCGTCGTTGGCCTTGAACGCCTCGTCCCAGGCGCGGGCCGGGTCGACGAAATGGCGCTGCACGTCGAAGTTCTCGATGAAGTGCCGACGCAGCTCGATCGCGCGCTGGGCGAAGGCCTCGGCCACGCCCGTCTCGCGGCCGCCCGCGTAGTCCATCAGCCGCTCGTCGATGACGGTCGGGTTGCGCAGCCAATAGGTGTTGCTGAACGGCTGGCCGTTCCAGTTGCCGGGCCATTCACCGCGGAAGTTGTTCACCAGCGAGTTGTTGAGGCGCGCGCTCCAGCGCAGGCGGCGCGATTCCTCGGTCTCGCCTGCCTTCTGCTCGAACTCGCGATCCATCTTGCTGAGGACCAGGAACAGCGCGTTCTTCTGCTTGGCGCGCTCGGCCGGCGTCGCGCCCATCGTCTGGTCGATCCACGCCGTCATCATGTCCGACAGGTCGCGCACTTCCTGGTTGCCGTCGGGGATGCAGAGCAGCATCGCCGACAGTTCGCGCTCGGCGGCGTAGCGCTGGAAGAGATAGGCGACCTTGCCGCGCAGCAGCAGCTCGCGCAGCGGGTTGGCGCCCTCGGCGACGCCCTTGGCCTTGGCGACGTCCTCCAGGCTCGCAAGCTTCAGCCGCGAGCGCGCGCCCGGGAAGTCGAGCAGGTCGGTGTGGTCGAAGAAGTCCCACGGCTTCTCGTCGATGGCGACGCTCAGTTCGGCAGTCAGCGCGCAGACCAGCGATCGCGGCAGGCGCGCATCGGAGGAGGCCGCGCGGTCGGCCTGCTTGGGCCGGACCAGCAGCGTGTCGGCGGAATCGGCGCCGAGGCGGTCGAGGGTGAGCACGTCGATGATGCTCTTCTCGCGCGGGATCAGCGCATCCATGCCCAGGAGCGCCTCGGGCGCGAAGGCGAGCTTCTCCAGCCCTTCGTAGAGCGTGAGATAGAGATCGGTGAAGGGCTGGAAATCGTACCACAGGACGGACCACAGCCGGGCGCGGTCGCGGCCGGAGAGGCGTGGGGCGAGGTCGATCGCCTCGCGCCAGAAGTCCGTGCGCAGCTCCGCCGTGATGCCGGCGAAGAAGGTGTCGAAATACTCGATCAGGTCGAGCACGTCGTCGGCGTCGAGATCGCCCGGCGGCGTCGGCATCACCTTGCCGCGCAGTTCCGCCAGCCGCTTGCGGATCGCGCCGCCGTCGGGCCGCTCGAACGCCGCCTTCTGGTGATCGAAGTCGAGCAGGAACGAGTTGCCCAGGATCTTCACGATGTCGGTCTGGGTCAGAAGCCGCACCCGTACCGGGAAGTCGGGCGAGACGTCGCTCAGGCCGAGGCCGAAGCGCGTGACGAGGCCCGTCGACTCGCGATTGCCGGGCGGATTGATCTCGCGCAGGAAGTCGTAGGTCCGGTCGGCGAAGCGGGCCTGGAACGGCCGGCCGTCGCGGCTGGCCAGGATCGAGACCAGGTAGGACTTGCCGGCCTGGCTCGGGCCGAACACGCCCACGCACATGCGCCGGCGCGCCGCGCGGGCGAGCTTGCGGCTCTGATTGCGGACCTTCTGCAGCTCGCCGATCAGCGACGGCGCCTGCTGTGCCACGGTGGGCGACGTCGCGGCCGCCCCCTTGAGCCAGCTCACGCCTTCGCTGGCGGCGACGGCCAGCGCCTCGCAGTCCTGGGCCAGTTTGAGATCGACTGTGTCCATACCCTTACCCGGTCTTGAGCATGCCCGTGTCGAGCCAGTAGCCCTCACGGCGCGGCAGCGTCTGCAGTCGAAGCGTCAGGCGGTCGAGGGCCACGGCGCGGCCGTCGCGATTCATCACCTGGCGCAGGCGAAAGCGCTCGACGTCGCCGGAGTCCTTGTCCTTGGGCTTCACCCGCGCGAGCGCGATCTTGAACGGCGTCTCGCGCGCATGCCGTTCGGCATACTCCGGCCTGGAGAATTCGAGCGCATAGAGCCGCGCCGCCGGCCAGCGGGCGAGATCGAGCTGCCGCGCGCCGAGCCACATGGGGCCGCGAAACTCGAAGGTGGTCTCCGGCAGCTCGTACTCGCGGTTGTCGAGATCGACGTCGCGGTAGATGAGATCCTCCTTCTGCAGCCGGCCGCCGCCGTCGAGCTTGCCGATGAAGCGCGCGATGCTCCTGGAGCGCAGCAGGTCGGAGCGGAAGGAGAAGTCGGGGAGCTGCGACTGCGCCAGCGCGGCGATCATCGCGCCGACCGCGACCGTCGTCTTGGGATCCTCGACCCGAAGACGTGCGTCGCGGAAGGGGTACCAGGCGCCGACACGGTAATCGTGCAGGGCGATCACGCGCTCGGGCGGCAGCGGCAGGAGCTCCATCAGCAGCCCGCGGATGCCCGGCAGGCGCGACGGCCGGCCCGACAGCAGGAGGATGTCGCAGTCGTAGGCATGGACGATCTCGGCCAGCGGCGCCAGCACGCGCGCCATCTCGGCCCGCACGGTCTTGTCGAGGCCAGGCAGGTCGACGGGGAACACCGTCGCCTTGAGGTCGAAGTCCTTGGCGCCGCGCTTGCGCGCCGCCTCGTTGACGAACTCGACCACTTCCTCGGAGGGCTTGGCGCCGCCGGGGAAGAAGGAGTCGTAGGGGCGCGGCTCGGCGGAGAGCACGCCCGAGGTGGGATTGTAGGTCTCCGCGGCGTTGAGCAGCTCGAGCGCGATCGGATGCGCGATCTGCAGGGCGAACTGCTGGCGCAGGTTGCGCTGGATCACGTCCTCGCCGCCGCGGTCGCCGCCCACCAGCTCGGCCATGAGGTCGGCGGGATTGGTGATGCCGGCGGTGCGCATCGCCGCTTCGATCGGCGGCAGGACGTGGCTCTGCACCACGCGCAGCAGGATGTCGTCGCCCGCCACGCTGAAGCCCTCGCGGAACTTCTGCTCGGGGAACAGCGTCACCGACGTGCCGGCGCCCTCGATGCGGTAGTTGTTGATGATGAGGTCGGTCGTGCCGCCGCCCACGTCGATGCTGGCGATGCTGAGCGTGCCGTCCGACGGGGCGCCGCGCGGCTTGCCGGCGACCTGGAAGAAGCGCCGTGCATCGCCGCCGAAATTGCGCGCCACCTCGGTATAGAGATAGACGAGCTGCGTGCAGCTCGCCTCGTCCCATTCGGTGAGCACGCGTGGCGGCGGGGCATCGAGATCGTCGAGCTTCCAGCCCATCATCATCCACACCAGGTCGCGCGCCGCCTCGGCGCGGCGGCGGAAGATCAGGCGCTCGGCCAGCGGCATGCCGGTCGGCAGCGTGAGCACGATGCGGCGCAGCCGCCGCGGCGTCTCGGCATGGGCGCGCCGGCCGCGCTGCTGCGGCGAATTCATCAGCGTCAGCGCCTGCAGCAGGATCTCCGACAGGGCGAAGGTCATGATCGAGGAGCGCGAGTAGAGCGGTTCGAACACCGGCAGGTGATCGGCCGAGTCCGCCTCGGGGCCGACCAGATGCAGCGGCTCGCCCTTCTGGTTGATGAGCTGCGCCATCGGGCCGGCAGCGGCCGGCATCGGGCTCTGGTCCTGGGCGTAGGCGACGTTGAAGCGCCATTCGCGCGCCTGCGGTTCCTCGTCCCACAGATAGCGCTTGGGGCTCGACATGCCGGTGTTGCCCTCGGTGCCGCGGCGGCGCGCGGCGAGCCGGGTCGCCTCCGGTCCCACCCGCGTCATGGTCGGCCACATGAAGGCGTCGGACCGGCCGCCCAGCCGCGAGAGGTGGTTCTTGCCGAACCAGGCCTGGGCGAACTCCACCCGCGACTCGAACGGCTTCATGTGCACGCTCTCGGGATGCGACAGGTCGCGCAGCGCGAGCTCGTAGGAATCGTTGAGGTTGACGCCCAGCTCTCCCGCCGCCTCGATCAGCAGGCCGCAGGTGCGCGAGTTGCCGACATCGAGCACGAGGTCGACCTCGATCGCGCCGCGACCGGGGCGCTCCGCGTCGCCCACCAGCTTGATCGGCGGGAACTCGATCGCCGCGTCCAGCAGGCCAAGGAAGGCGAGATAGCGTGCGCTCGCCTCCTGCGGCTTCTGCTTGATGTCGTTCTCGATCTCCTCGAGCGTGGCGCGCGGATGGATCTCGCGGAACAGCTCCTCCAGCCACTGGCTCATCCATCCCTGGCGCAGCAGCCAGTGATTGGCCCGCTGCTGGGGCGCGAGCGCGAACAGGGCGCCCGCCGTCACGTCCTTGGAGGAGGGGGCGAGGTAGGCGCGGCCCTCGGCTTCGGCGATCAGGCCGGTGTCGAAGGCGAGCACCGCGCGGTAGCGGTTGCCCTGCTCGTCGCGGAAGCCCTCGCCGTAGCGCGCTTCGAGATCGACGATGCGGATGCGCGCCCAGTCGGCCGGTCCCTCGCGGAACTGGTTGTTGGGCCGCACTTGCAGGAAGGGCACGGGCACCCACTTGTCGAGGAACGGCGCCAGCGCGTCCTTCGCCGTCACCACGAGATTGGGCTCGGCGGCGCGGCGGCGGCCGGCCTCCACCACCTCGTACTGGCCGCGCCCTTCGTCGAAGTCGAGCTGCACCAGATCATCGACCATCCTGGTCGCGGCGCTGTCGTGGAAACCCCATTCGCGCACGCGCAGCCGCGTCGGATCGAAGCCGAAATCGAGGAACTGGATGCCGGAACGGGCGATCAGCGTCGTCGGGCTGGGATAGCTCGGCAGGCGGGCGAGGTCGCTCATGGATGCCTGTGTTCGTGTCCGTTCTTGGGATGGCGGTGCGGGAGGAGACTGTGCAACGGGAGCCTCAACTGTAAGGAATCATCGGCCGATCTGCACGTTGTAGGTGCGGTTGTCGCCCGGCTGGCTGCCCTTGCATTGTGCGACGCCGTCCTGTCCCACCTCGCAATTCACGATATTGCGGGCATACGTCCTGCCGTCCGTACATTTGGGATTCGACTTCTCCTCGATCACAAGTTTGCCCTTGTCCCAGCGCGCTTCTGCGGGCGCTTCGCAGGTCGCGCCGTTCTGCTGCACGAAGCTCACCTTGCCCTTGCCCTTGTCGTCGAGCGTGTAGGCGGGATGCAGATCCTTCTCGCCCTGGGGCGTGGCCAGCCCGTTGCGCGAGCGCCAGTCGCCCTTGAGGAAGGCGAGATCCTGCTTCTGCTTGGCCTCGGGCGGCACCACCATCGGCTTGGGCTCGTCCTTGCGGTCGGCCGACTGCTTGTCCTTGTCGGGACCCTTCTGCCCCTTGTCGGCGGCATTGGCCTTCTTGTCGTCCGGCGCCGCCGCGGTCTTCTCGTCGGGGCCCTTGCCCTTGTCGTTGCCGGCGACGTCGACTCCGTTCGGCGCATCGGGACCGGCGCCGCGCTCGATCGGCGCGCCGGGCACGGCGCCCACGATCACGCCGCCCGGCCCCAGCACCCCGGCGGCACAGTTGGCACCGCGTTGCGCCACCTCGTCGGTAAGGCGGGCGAGTTCCAGTCGCAGGTCCTCGTTCTCCTTGACCAGGGTGTCCATCCGCGCCTGCTGCAGCATCTCGGGCTGCCGCACCGACATGGTGAGGGCGCGGTCGCGGGCATCGGCTTCCAGGCGCGGCTCGAGGCGCGGCAGGTACGGACGCACGGCCCAGGCGAGAAGCGCGAGCAGGAGCAGCAGGAAGGCGGCCAGCAGCAGCCATTGCCACCAGGTGCCGCGTGAGGCGGAGGCGGCGACGCCTGCGGCCGGCGCCGAGGCGAGGACCGCCTCCGGCAGCGGGCGTGCCGCCGCGACCGGCGGCGCAGGCGGACTCCCGAGGAACATTCCGGGCAGGGCGGCATCGGCCGAGAAGCCCCAGAAGGTCATCACCGGATGGCCGCCGACGACATAGAGCGCTTCCTCGCCAGGCGCGGTCAGCGCATGGCGCAGGAGCTTGGCGAAGTTGCGCTCCGCCCCCGAGCGACCGGGCGCCTCCATCGCGTTCGCCAGGCCGGCGAGATCGGTATGCAGGCGGCGCACCTTGTCGAGCACGGCCATGCGCTCGGCCTCGCCGAGGTCGGAGAGGCGACGCACCTCGCCGTCGAAGGGGGCATACCAGTCGATGCGCCGGCCGGAAGGATCGGCTTCGGGGATGGCGAGCAGGTCGGCATGTTCGCGCGACAGGCGCTGGGCGATGGCCGCGCGCAGCTGAGCGGCGGCGCGCCACACCGGATCGCCCGCGAGGCCCAGGGCACGGTAGCGCTGGAGCGGTTCGCTGCTGAGGAGGGGACCGGTCATCGCACCATCCTTTTCACCGCCCGCCTCTCGGGCAGGACATGGTGTAGGTCCATCGTGTGCCCCACATCTCTCCTGTTACGATGACGTCGACCGAATAATCCCCCGCCACTGGGTTCCAGTCGAAGCCGAAGCCGCCGCGACCGCTGCGCGGCCCGCCGGTACCGGCGATCACCTGGCCGCGATAGATCACCTTTATGTCGTCGGGCTTGACGTAGAGATTGTAGTTGATCGCCACGAAGCCCGGCTTGTCGCCGAGATAGTGCCTGTTGCGCGTCACGCCTTCGCCGCCGGAATCGCCTGACCAGTCGCACGGCAGCAGGCCCGGCGGCGGCCGGCTCACCGGCGGCGCGGTGGCATGCTGCTGGGGCGGCGGCGGGGGCGGCGCCTTGGCCACGGGCGGCGGCGGCGGCGGCGGCGGTTTGGGCGGCTCGACCGGCTTGCACTGCTCGACCTTGTGCTTGATGTCGGCCTGCAGCGCCGCGAGCTGTTCCTTGAGTTTCTTCTCGGCCGCCTGCGCCTCGTCGAGCGAGGCCTTGAGGACGGGGGTGGGATCGGGCGGTGGCGGTGGGGCAGGCGGTGCCGGCGTCTCGATCGTGGCGACGGTGGTCGACGGGTCGACTGGCGTGCAGGCGCGCAGGAGCCACGAGGCGATCAGCAGCAGCAGCAACAGCAGCAGCCCGAACAGCAGGGCGCCGAGCCAGCGCGACCAGCCGGCGCGTGCCGGCAGGGCCAGCACGGGCGCACTGGCGAACACTGCGGGTTGCGGCGTGGGCGTCGCGAGGGTGGGCAGCGGCAACAGGCTCGCGGCCGAATCGGCTTCGTAGCCCCATGCGGCGATGACCGGCTGTCCGTCGACGACGAAGACGAAGTCGTCGGACGGCCGGCGCGTGGCGAGTTCCAGCGAGCGTCCGACCAGCCGCGCCTCGTCGCTCGTCTGCGAGGCGGCGAGCTGCGTGCCGAGACCGCGAATGGCATCGAGATGCGCCTCGACCCGGCGCAGGACGTCGGCGCGTTCGGCCTCGTCCAGCTCCGCCAGGCGCCGCACCGGCCCGTTGGCGGCGGTGTACCAGTCGATCCCGTCGCCCGCCTCGCGCAGCTGCGGTTCGGCGAGGAGATCGGCCGCGCCGTCGCCCAGCCGGCGGCGAATCACCGCCAGCAGCTGGCCGGCCACGGCATGCAGCGGCTCTCCGCGCACGCCCAGCGGCCGGACGCCCAGGCGCGTCGTGAGGATCAGAGTGGGTCGGTTACCCATCGAAACGGCTGCATCTCCTGCCGGGCAGTATAGCAGCCGCCGAATGGGACTTGTTTATGACGGCGATTCAGGAACTTTCACCCGGGCTGACAAAGGCCGTCACCCCCATCGCCTCGACGCGCAGGATGGGTGTCGCGAAAACGCGCGACAGAAGGGCCGGTTCCAGCGTGCTGCGGGTCGGTCCCAGCGCCACCAGCCGGCCCTCCCGGAGGATTCCAACCCGGTCGGCATAGCGTGCGGCCATGCCGAGGTCGTGCAGCACGGCCAGCACGGCGAAGCCGCGATCGGCGCGGCGACGGGCGCTGGCCAGAGCCGCGTGCTGGTGCGCGAGGTCGAGACCGGCGATCGGCTCGTCGAGCAGGAGCACGGGCGTGGCGGTTTCGGCGGCGTCGCCCTGGGCCAGGACGCGCGCGAGCTGAACGCGCTGGCGTTCG
>JAFEFG010000014.1 GCA_018240685.1 Pseudomonadota bacterium
CGAGCAGCTCGTGCCGCTCCTGGGCGCGGGCTACCGCGTGCTGCGGCTGGACATGCGCGGCCATGGCGGCAGTGAGCCGGTCGAGGGCGACTACACGATGGACGCCCTCGCCGCCGACGTGAAGGGCGCGCTCGACGTGCTCGAGATCAAGAAGGTGCACTTCATCGGTCTCAGCATCGGCGGCATGATCGGCCAGGGCTTTGCGCTTGCCTGCCCCGACCGCCTGCATTCGCTCACGCTCTGCGACACCCAGCCCGGCACGCCGCCCGGCTCGGCCGGCGCCTGGGACGAGCGCAAGCAGGCAGTACGCAAGTCCGGCACCGTATCGGTGCTGGCCGACGGGACGATGGATCGCTGGTTCACGCCGGAGTTCAAGCGCGTGAACCCGGCGCGCTGGCGCGAGATCCGCGACACGATCAGCAACACCATGCCGGCCGGCTTCCTGGGCTGCGCCGCGGCGATCCAGACTTTCGACTACGAGAACTGGCTGCCCACCATCAAGGCGCCGACGCTGGTGATCTGCGGCGACGAGGATCCCGGCACGCCGCCCGATCGCAACAAGCTGATCGCCTCCAAGATTCCGGGCGCCCGTTACGAGGGCATCGCCAATGCGCGCCACCTGCCCAACGTCGAGCGGCCGGAGCAGTTCAACCGCGTCATGATGAGCTGGCTCGCCGCCAACCGCTAGCCGCACCACAAGAGGCCAACGATGGATTTCGCCTTCACAGAGGATCAACTCGCGATCAGGGAGAGCGTCGCCAAGCTCTGCGCGCAGTTCGACGACAGGTACTGGCTGAAGAAGGACAAGGAAGGCGGCTTCCCCGAAGATTTCTACAAGACCATGGCGGAGGCCGGCTGGCTCGGGATCGCCATGCCGGAGGAATATGGCGGAGCCGGGCTGGGCATCACCGAGGCGGCACTGCTGATGCAGACGGTGGCCGAGTCGGGCGCGGCGCTGCAGGGGGCCTCGGCCATCCATCTCAACATCTTCGGCCCCAACCCGATCGTGGTGTTCGGCACCGAGGAGCAGAAGAAGCGGATCCTGCCCGACATCATCGCGGGCAAGGTCAAGGGCTGCTTTGCCGTGACCGAGCCTGATGCCGGGCTCAACACCACGGCACTCGACACCAAGGCCGAACGCGACGGCAACGCCTACATCGTGCACGGCAAGAAGACCTTCACCACGACGGCCTCGGTCGCCGACAAGATGCTGCTGATCGCGCGCACCACGCCCAAGGAGAAGTGCAGGAAGCCGACCGACGGCCTGTCGCTCTTCTACACCGACTTCGACCGCAGCAAGATCGAGGTCACCGAGATCGACAAGATGGGCCGCAAGGCGATCGACACCAACCAGGTCTTCATCGACGGGCTCAAGGTGCCGCTCGAGGACCGTATCGGCGAGGAAGGCAAGGGCTTCCACTACCTGCTGCACGGTCTCAATCCGGAGCGCATCCTGATCGCGGCGGAGGCGATCGGCATCGGCAAGGCAGCCCTGGCGCGGGCCACGCAGTATGCCAAGGAGCGCGTCGTGTTCGGCCGCCCGATCGGCAAGAACCAGGCGATCCAGCATCCGCTGGCCGAGAGCTGGATGGCGCTGGAAGCCGCGAACCTGATGGCCTTCAAGGCCGCCTGGCTCTACGACAGCGGCAGGGAGTGCGGCGCCGAGGCCAACTCCGCCAAGCTGCTCGGCGCGCGCGCGGCCTGGCAGGCCTGCGAACGGGCGATCCTGACCCACGGCGGCTACGGCTACGCCAAGGAGTTCCACGTCGAGCGCTTCCTGCGCGAGGTCATGATCGCGCGCATCGCGCCGGTGAGCGAGCAGCTGATCCTCTGCTACGTCGCCGAGCGCGTGCTGGGACTGCCGAAGAGCTACTAGCCCCCGAACGGGATCGGCCGCGACACTGCGGAGCGCGCCGCGCCGATGATCACCGGATCATCGGCCGTGTCGCCTCTCTGGCATGTCCCGGCGACGTCCCGACGACCGCAGGTCCAATGGCCGAGCGCGGCCCATCCATTCGAGCGCTCGGATCGGCGGGCCGAGACGATCGCCGGGACGGCAGGGGCATCGGGTGTCGGGGCGTCTCCAGCCCACAACTACGGATTGTTGCATCAGCGACGCCGGGCTCCGGCGCTCCGGCGACGGCGTCTCAAACAGCCCCGGATTTGACCAAATGGACAAGAAAATTTGCCTATTTATCAAGCGTATGGGAAGCTTCGCCCGGAGCGGACGGAACGCCTGAAGGCGTTGCGCCGATTTTGCAGCTGGCATCTCGGTTGCATGTCGTCAGCCGGCATGTGAACGACGAAAGGGGGACAAGATGGGAGTACGGAAATCCGGTCGGACGCTGCTCGCGCCGCGACGCTCCGTTCTGCGCGGGGCGGCCGTCATGGCCGTTGCAGCCGCCGGCGCACTGCCCGCCTGGGCACAGGGGGTGAAGGGCAAGCTGAAGGTCGCCGCCGTCTACACCGTGCCGGTCGAGCAGCAATGGGTCAGTCGCATTCACACGGCGCTGAAGGCGGCGGAAGCGCGTGGTGACATCGAGTATGTCTGGGCGGAATCGATCGCCAACACCGACTACGAGCGCGTGATGCGCCAGTATGCCGAGGGCGGGCAGCAGCTCGTGTTCGGGGAGGCGTTCGCCGTGGAGCGCGCGGCCCGCGCCGTGGCCAAGGACTACCCCAAGACGGCCTTCGTCCTGGGCTCGAGCTTCAAGCCCCAGGAGCCGAACTTCTCGGTCTTCGACAACTACATCCAGGAGCCGGCCTATCTCACCGGCATGATCGCCGGCGGCATGACCAAGTCGAACATCATCGGCATGGTCGGCGGCTATCCGATTCCCGAAGTGAACCGCCTGATGAACGCCTTCATGGACGGCGCCAAGGAAGTTAACCCCAAGGTGAAGTTCCTCGTCAGCTTCATCGGCTCGTGGTTCGACCCGCCCAAGGCCAAGGAAGCGGCCTTCGCCATGATCGATCGCGGCGCGGACGTCATGTATGCCGAGCGCTTCGGCGTGTCCGACGCCGCCAAGGAACGCAAGATCCTGGCGATCGGCAACGTGATCAACACCCAGCCGCAATATCCCGACACGGTCGTGGCCAGCGCGCTGTGGCACATGGAACCGACGGTGGATCGTGCGATCGCGGCCGTGAAGGCGGGAACCTACAAGGCCGAGGATTACGGCCCCTACAGCCGGATGGCGTACAAGGGTTCCAGCCTCGCCCCGCTGGGCACTTTCGAATCCAAGGTTCCGGCGGAGCTGAAGGCGAAGGTCAAGGCGCGCGAACAGGAGATCCTTGCCGGCAAGTTCGCGGTCAAGGTCAACGACGCCGAGCCGAAGTCGACCATGTGACGGCGGGCCTCCCGCCATGGCTCTCTCTGCGACAGGCGAGCCGGAGGTCGTCCTCCGGCTCGTCGGCATAACAAAGCGCTTCGGAACGCTGCTCGCCAACGATTCCGTCTCGTTGACGCTGCACGCCGGCGAGGTGCTCGCCCTGCTGGGCGAGAACGGCGCCGGAAAGACGACCCTGATGAACATCCTCTTCGGCCATTACGTCGCCGACGAGGGAACGATCGAGGCGTTCGGGCGCCCGCTGCCGCCCGGCTCGCCGCGGGCCGCGCTGGAGGCCGGCATCGGCATGGTCCACCAGCATTTCACGCTCGCCGACAATCTGTCGGTTCTGGACAACGTCACGGTCGGGACCGAATCGCTGTGGCGCATCCGGTCGGACCGGCGGGCCGCGCGGGCGCGGCTGCTCGAGCTGGCGCAACGGTTCGGCCTCGAAGTACGCCCCGACGCCGTCGTGGCCGATCTGTCGGTAGGCGAACGGCAGCGGGTCGAGATCCTGAAGGCGCTGTATCGCGATGCCCGCATCCTCATCCTCGACGAACCCACGGCGGTGCTGACGCCGCAGGAATCGGCAAGCCTGTTCGACACGTTGCGGCGGTTGACGGCCGACGGCCTGGCGGTCGTCTTCATCAGTCACAAGATGAACGAGGTGTTCGCCGCCAGCGACACGGTCGCGGTGCTGCGCGCGGGCAAGCTGGTCGCCACGCACGCCACATCCGACACCGACCGCACAAGACTGGCCGAACTCATGGTCGGCCGGGCAGTGACGCCGGCAGCGCCGCAGCCGCTGGCAGCCGGCGAACCGGTCCTGGAGCTTTCCCACGTGACGGTGGCGTCCGATCATGGCCGGCCGCTGCTGGACGCGGTGGACCTGGCCGTGCGCCGACGCCAGGTGATCGGCATTGCCGGCGTGTCCGGCAACGGCCAGACCGCACTTGCCGAACTGGTCAGCGGGCTCGTCCACGCGGAAGCCGGAAGCGTGACGCTGAAGGGCGCTCCGGTCGAGCGAGCCGATCCGGCAGCCATGATCCGGCTCGGGGTCGCCCGCATTCCCGAGGACAGGCACAGCGCCGGCCTCGTCGGCGCCATGACGGTATGGGAGAACCTGATCGCCGAACGCTATCGCGCCCCCGCCTTCTCCCGGCTGGGCATCCTGCGCCGTGGTGCCGCCCGCACCTACGCACGCAGGGTCATCGCGGATTTCGACGTCCGCTGCCCCGGGCCGGAAGCGCGCACGCAGACGCTGTCGGGCGGCAACATGCAGAAGCTGATCCTCGGCCGCACGCTTGCCCACAAACCCGACCTGATCCTGGCCAGCCAGCCGACGCGAGGCCTGGACATCGGCGCCGTTTCCTACGTCCATGGCCGCCTGCTCGAGGCCCGCGCCGCGGGAGCGGGAGTGCTGCTGATCTCCGAGGACCTCGACGAGATACTGGCGCTCGCCGACAGCATCGCCGTGATCCACCGCGGCCGGTTGACGCCGCTGCTGCCGAACGGACGCGCGTCGATCAGCCAGCTCGGCCTGCTGATGGCCGGCCACTGGGACATCCTTCCGGAGATTCTCGATGCGGCTTGAACCGCGTGCCGACAGCCCTCTCGCCCTCCAGGTATTCGCGCCCGTCGGTGCGGTGGTGGCGGCGCTCGCGCTCTGCGCCGCACTCGTCGCCTGGACCGGCGCGCCGGTGCTGCGCGCCTACGGCCTGCTGATCGAGGGCGCGCTGGGATCGCGTTTCGCGCTGACCGAGACGCTCACGCGCGCCACGCCACTGATCCTGACCGGGCTGGCCGTGGCCGTCGCCTTCCGGGCCAAGCTATGGAACATCGGAGCGGAAGGGCAGCTCTACATGGGCGCGCTGGCTGCGGTGGTCGTGGGAGGCGGAATGCTCGATCTGCCGGCCTGGCTGCTCATCCCGCTCGTCCTGCTGGCGGGCATGGCTGCCGGCGGGGTGACGCTTCTCGGGCCGGCGGTGTTGAAGGTCCGCTTCGGCGTCGACGAGGTGGTAACCACCCTGCTCCTGAATTTCGTCGTACTGCTGCTGGTGTCGATGCTGCTGGAAGGACCGCTCAAGGACCCGATGGGGATGGGTTGGCCGCAATCGGCGCCGGTGATCGCGGCCGCCGAGCTGCCGAAGCTGGTCGCCCGCACGCGCCTGCATGCCGGCCTGGCCATCGCGCTGGGGCTGGCGGTCCTGCTGTGGCTGATGGATACGCGCACGATCTGGGGCTACGAGAACCGCGCCGTGGGTGCCAACCCTCGGGCCGCGGCCTTTGCCGGCATGCCGGTGACCTGGATCATGCTGCGCACGGCGCTGCTGTCGGGCGGCCTTGCCGGACTGGCGGGCGCGGCCGAGGTGTGCGGCCTGAAGGGCTATCTGACGCTCGATCTGTCGCCGGGCTTCGGCTACAGCGGCATCGTCGTGGCGATGCTGGCGCAACTGCATCCGCTGGGCGTCGTCGGCGCGGCGCTTTTCATCGCCGCCGTCTTCGTCGGCGCCGATGCGATGAGTCGTGCAATGCCGGTCCCGAACTACATCGCCGATGTGATGGTCGCCACGAGCCTGCTGTGCATGCTCGTCGCGGGATTGCTGACGCGCTATCGCCTGCGGCGCGGATAGAAACGCCATGGATATCGTCGCCAGCCTCCTCGACATCCTGGTCTCCGCCGCATTCTGGACGGCGGTGCTGCGCATCGCGACGCCCTACGTGCTGGGCACGCTGGGCGAACTGATCTGCGAGCGCGCCGGCGTGCTGAACCTCGGCATCGAGGGCATCATGACCCTGGGCGCGATGGCGGGCTGGATGACTGTCTATCAGGGTGGCGGATTGTGGGCCGGCGTTCTCGCCGCTGCCGCCTGCGGCGCCCTGCTCGGCCTGCTGCACGCGGCCCTGACCGTACCGCTCGGCCTGTCGCAGCATGTCACCGGCATCGGCGTGACGCTGCTGGGAACCAGCCTGTCCTATTTCGTCTATCGCCTCGTCCTGCCGCAGGCGAGCACGCCCCCGACCATCGTTCCGTTCCAGCCGCTGCCCCTGCCGGGCGCCCTGGCGCAGACGCCGCTGACCTACGTGGCCTTGGCGATGGTCGCAGCAATCGCATATGTCCTCTACCGCACGCCTGTCGGCCTTGCGGTGCGGATGGTGGGAGAAAATCCGGCCGCGGCCGAGGCGCAGGGCCTCAACGTCACCGCGTTGCGCATCGGCGCGGTGATGGCCGGCAGCGCGTTGATGGCACTGGCGGGCGCCTTCCTGACGCTCTCGGCCTTCAACGCCTTCTTCTTCAACATGGTGAACGGGCGCGGCTGGATCTGCATCGCGCTGGTCGTGTTCGCCTCCTGGCGGCCGGGCAAGGCGCTCGTCGGGGCGTTGCTGTTCGCTGTCTTCGACGCCCTGCAGCTGCGCCTGCAGCAGATGACGGGCGGCGTGCTGCCCTATCAGGTCTTCCTCATGATGCCCTATCTCCTCAGCATCCTGGCGCTGGTGCTGGTGGCGCGCCGCGCTTCCTATCCGCGCGCCCTGATGATCCCCTACCGCAAGGGAGAGCGCTGATGTTCGACCTCATTCTTCGCGGTGCGACACTGCCCGACGGGCGGGCGAACATGGACATCGGCATCCGGGGCGAGCGGATTGCCGCTCTCCAGCCGGCGCTCGACGGGGACGCGGCCAAGGAGATCGACGTGAGCGGCCGGCTGGTGACGCCGCCGTTCGTCGACGCGCATTTCCACATGGATTCGACGCTGAGCTACGGCCTGCCGCGGGTGAACCGGTCCGGCACGCTGCTCGAAGGTATCGCCCTCTGGGGCGAGCTGAAGCCGCACCTGACCCAGGAGGCCGTCGTCGAGCGCGCCCTCGCCTATTGCGACTGGGCGGTCGCACGCGGCCTTCTGGCGATCCGCAGCCATGTCGATGTCTGCGATCCGCGCCTGCTGGCCGTCGAGGCGCTGCTGGAGGTGAAGAAGCGGGTCGCGCCCTATCTCGATCTGCAGCTGGTGGCCTTCCCGCAGGACGGCGTGCTCCGCTCGCCGGGCGCCCGGGACCTTTTACTGCGTGCGCTCGACCTCGGCGTCGATGTGGTCGGCGGCATCCCCCATTTCGAGCGCACCATGGCCGAGGGCGCGGCATCGGTCCGGCTCCTGTGCGAGATCGCAGCCGAGCGCGGGCTCCTGGTCGACATGCATTGCGACGAAAGCGACGATCCGCTGTCGCGCCATGTCGAGACCCTGGCCTACGAGGCGCAGAGGCTGGGCCTGCAGGGTCGCGTGACCGGCTCGCATCTCACCTCGATGCACTCGATGGACAACTACTATGTCTCCAAGCTGATCCCGCTGATGGCGGAGGCCCAGCTCGGCGTGGTCGCCAACCCGCTCATCAACATCACCCTGCAGGGGCGGCACGACACCTATCCCAAGCGCCGTGGCATGACCCGAGTGCCGGAGTTGATGGCGGCCGGCCTGACCGTGGCCTTCGGGCACGATTGCGTGATGGATCCCTGGTATCCGCTCGGGTCGGGCGACATGCTGGAGGTCGCGCACATGGGGCTGCACGTCGCGCAGATGACCGGGCAGGACGCCATGAAAGCGAGCTTCGATGCCGTCACGGTCAACGCGGCGCGGCTGCTGCACCTCGAAGGCTACGGCCTGGAGGCGGGGTGCCGCGCCGATCTCGTCGTACTGCAGGCCGGCGATCCGGTGGAAGCGATCCGGACACGCGCGACCCGGCTGTTCGTGCTGCGGCGCGGTCGAATCGTCAGCCGATGCGAGCCAGCGGCCGCCAGGCTGGATCTGCCGGGCCGGCCCGCCAGCGTGGACTTCCTGTTCCGCCGCGATCACGCCGGCTGACGCCGTCGCACGACCGGCCCGACGGCACGACAGGCGCACCCGAAAGGGCCTAGCCCTTCTCTGACCCCGGTCCCCACTCGGCAACGATCCGCTGCAGATCGAGCAGATTGCGACGGACCTGCTCGAGCGCGAAGCCGACGGCGAAGAAGCGCTCGGCGGCGCTGTCGGACAGGATGCGTGTCAGCCCCTCCCGCCGCACGGCGGCAAGCTCGGCCTCGTAGGCAGCCAGCGCGGCTTCGAAGGCCTCCGGCGAGGGCGGCCCGGCATGGTCGAGCAGGGCCTGGCCGCACTGGCGCAGGAACGCCGCCGCCGTCGCGGCGATCTTGGCTGCGTGCGGTTCAAGCCTGACCTTGAGCGGCTCGGGCAGCGGATTGCCCGCCACCCGTCCCACCATCACGAGGTCGTGGCGCAGACGCAGCAGCGTGCGGCGCAGCGGCCCGGTATCGGGCTGGGACGACAGCCGCGCGGCGCGCTCGCGCTCGGCCTCCGCACCCACGGTGTCGATGCCGACCAGGGCCTGGCCGATGCCGTCCTGCAGGCGATGCAGATCGTCGTTGCTCAGGCCGCGACCAAGGCCGGCCACCAGGTCGACAAGCGCCTGCGCCATACGATCGAGTGCACGCGCCGCCGCCTGCCGCATCTGTCGATGCGCGCTCGACGGCAGGACGAGGAAGGAGACCAGCAGCCCCACGACCGCGCCCAGTCCCACCTCCAGCACGCGATTGACGGCCGAGGCGAACGGAGTCGCCTGCGTGAAGGTCGGCACCAGCAGCACGATGATCGCCGTGATCGGCAGCACGTTCATGTTCTGGCGGAGGGCCGCGACAAGGGCGAGCGGCGCCACCGCGATCACCAGCACCAGCAGCAGTGCGCTCTCGGTCCGGTGCGGGATCAGGATTGCGATCGCTCCGCCATAGACGGCGCCGGCGATGGTGCCGACGAGATAGTCGCTGGTGGCCTTGAGCGATCGCCCGACACTCATCTGCGTGACGATGACGGCCGTCAGCACCGCCCACAGCGGCAAGGGCAGGTTGACCGCCTGGGCAATGACCAGAGCCAGGATGGCCGCGATCGTCACCCGCATGCCAAGCGCAATCTGCACGCGCCGACGCGCCACCTGGCCGCGCAGCCAGCGCCACTGAACTCCCACGTCCTTTACGGGCATGCCGGCCGCCTTGCTCTCATCGGCCGGAGAGAACCACGAGTTCGGCGCAGAAGAAAGCCTGCCCCGCGTTTGCTCTGACGGCATCGGGGCATTGCGGGTCGCCTTGCCCGGCAGGCGCTTTTCATGGAAGGAATCGAGCATGGAACCCCTGCGCGCCTCCGTTCTGCCAGACGGCATCCGCAGCCGCGTGCTGCCGGACATCAACGGCCTCGACATCCACATCCTCGAGGCCGGCCATGAAACGCGCGGTCGCCCCGCGGTGCTGCTGCTCCATGGCTTTCCCGAACTCGCCTACAGCTGGCGCAAGGTGCTGCCGGCGCTTGCGGCCGCGGGCTACCACGCCATTGCGCCGGACCAGCGCGGCTACGGACGCACCACCGGATGGAGCGCGGACTACGACGCCGACCTGTCGAGCTTCCGGTTCCTGACGTTGCTGCGCGACGCGATCGGCGTGCTGTATGCGCTCGGCCATCGCACCGCGGAGGCCGTCGTCGGCCACGATTTCGGCGCCGCCGTCGCCTCGTTCCTCGCCCTCGTGCGGCCCGACATCTTCAAGCGCATGGTGCTGATGAGCGCGCCCTTCGGCGGCGTGCCGGCGATCCCCTTCGACACCGCCGGCAAGCCGGCCGCGCCGAAAGCCCCCGACATCCACGCCGCGCTCGCCGCCCTGCCGCGGCCGCGCAAGCATTACCAGTGGTATCAGTCGACGCGCGAGGCCAACGAGAACCAGTGGCACGCCCGGCAGGGCCTCCACGATTTCCTGCGCGCCTACTACCACTACAAGAGCGCCGACTGGAAAGGGAACAAGCCCTTCGAACTCAAGGGCTGGACGGCCGAAGAACTGGCCAGGATGCCGACCTACTACATCATGGATCTCGCCGAAGGCATGGCAGAGACGGTCGCCAAGGAGATGCCCTCGCCCGCCGAGATCGCGGCCAACACCTGGCTGCCCGACCGCGACCTCAAGGTCTACAGCGAGGAGTTCGGGCGCACCGGCTTCCAGGGCGGCTTGAACTGGTACCGCGTCCGCACCTCGGGCCTGATCGGCCGCGAGTACGAGGCCTTCGCCGGCCGCACCATCGACGTGCCCTCGACCTTCATCTCCGGCGCCCAGGACTGGGGCAACTACCAGACGCCCGGCGCGCTGGAGCGGATGCAGAAGAACGCCTGCACCGACATGAAGCAGATCCATCTGGTCGAGGGCGCGGGCCACTGGGTCCAGCAGGAACAGGCCGACGCGGTGAACCGGCTCCTGCTGGCGTTCCTCGGCGCCCCCTGACGCCAGCCAGCAGGGCGCCGCCCTCCCGTCGGTTGCGGCGACCGAATCCGGATGCCTAGTATTCTTCGGGGCGCTGAATCGGGGGGCAACGGAATGAAACTCAGGGCGATCGCGCCGTTGGCCGGCGCGCTTTTGCTGGCGGCCGCCGGCGGTACCGCCGCCGCGGACTACACGACGCAGACGGTCAGAGTCGGCGTGCAGCACAACATGGAAGCGACGCTCTTCACGCCGAACGGGCCCGGCCCCTACCCCTCCGTGCTTGTCCTCCACACCAGCGGCGGTCTGTCGGAAGCCGACCGCGGCTACTGTGCCAACCTTGCCCGCGCCGGATACATCTGCATCGCTCCGGCTTTCCTGCGCGCCCACGGCATCACCAACGCAGAACTGCGGCGGAAGTCCTTCACCAGCGAAGCGAGGCCGATCTACGATGACTTCGTCGAGATCGTCGGCGAGCTGAACGCGCTGCCCAAGGCCAGAAAGGGCGCCGTGGGTGCCGTGGGTTTCTCCAACGGCGGATTCTTCGCGGCACTGCTCGCGGCCACCCGCAGGATCAAGGCAGGCGTCTCGTACTACGGCGCGCTCGACGGCGCGCGCACCCACCCCGATCTCGACATCTTCCGCAAATACTGGACGGCGCAGAGTTCGCCCATGCTGGTGCTGGCCGGCCGCAACGACACCACGATCGGGATGGGGCCGCCGCAGAAGCTCGAGCAGATCATGAAGGCGGCCGGGGCACCCTACGAAATCGCCTACTATCCCAACACCGGTCACGATTTCGACCGCTCGGGTTCGACCGGTTCCGACAACGCGACTTCCGCCGCCGACGCGTGGCAGCGCACGCTCGCCTTCCTCGGCAAGTACCTGCAGTAGGCCCGGCTCAACGCAGCCAGCGGTCGAAGAATGCCTTCGTGCGCGCCTCGGCGTCGGCCGCGGCGGCGGGATCATAGGCGAGGCGATGGAACTTCCCGTCGGGGGTCGGAAAGAAGCGATCGCGCGTCTGCGCGTCGAAGCTGTGGAAGGCGTCGGGGTAGTAGACCATCTCCACGAGCTCGGGCTGTGCGAAGCCGGCCTGCTGCAGCCATCGGCAATTCTGCGCCGGCGTCCAGTCATCGCGCTCGCCGATCAGCACGAGCAGCGGCACCGCCACGTTGCGGTCCGTACGCGGCACGCACAGCGGATAGTAGGCAACCGCAGCCCTCAGTCCCCGCTCGGCCAGGCCGAAGCCCCGCTGGACGGCGCGCATCGCCGTGCGGCCGCCATGGCTGTGGCCGATCAGGCCGATCCTGTCGCGGCGCACGAAGCTCTGGGCATTGAGGAAGTCGAGCGCACCGGCGATGTCGGCCACACGCATGTTGCCGCTCACGACCCTGCCGTTGCCGCACACCGACGTCCTGCCGCGCGGCCCGAAGCTGTCCGGCGCCAGCACCACATAGCCCCAGCCCGCCAGCCGCCGGCCCCAGTCGTCGGTATGCCGGTTCACGCCGGCGCAACTGTGCGCCAGTATAATGGCCGGGAACGGGCCGGCGCCGCTCGGCCGATAGAGCCAGCCCGAAATCTCCGGCCCGGCGCTGACGCGCCCCACGGCGATGCTGGGGAAATGCACGGATTCCGCGCTCGCGGCCCGGGCGGCCAGCAGAAGCACAAGGAACGCAAGGATCGACCGCATCGCTCTCCGTCACCCGGGCCCGGTGCCGGCGAGATTCCCGGCAGTTTACCTCCCGCCGTCCCCTCAGCCATGTACACCGTAGCTTTTTCTCGCTCCGACAGTAGGATTCCCCTCGGAGGAAACCAACATGTTCGATCTCGTCATCAAGGACGCCCGGATCCTCGACGGGTCGGGTGCAGCGCCTGTGCAAGGCGATCTCGGCGTGAGCGGCGGCAGGATCGCGGCCATCGGGTCCAAGCTCGGCGCCGCGAAGGACACGGTGAAGGCGGACGGCCTCGCGTTGGCCCCCGGCATCATCGACGGCCACACTCACTACGATGCGCAGATCACCTGGGATCCCTTCGTCGATCCCTCGCCGGCTCTCGGCGTCACCACGACGGTGCTTGGCAATTGCGGCTTCACCATCGCGCCCTGCAAGCCGCAGGATCGCGACCTCACCATGCGCCACCTTACCCACGTCGAGGGCATGTCGCTGGAGGCGCTGCGCGCCGGCATCCACTGGGGATTCGAGAGCTTCCCCCAATACCTCGACTTGCTGCAGAAGCAGGGTGTCGGTCCCAACATCGCCTGCTTCGCCGGCCATTCGGCCATCCGCACCTTTGTCATGGGCGAAGACGCGACCGAGCGCACGGCCACCGACGAGGAGATCACGCGGATGGCGGATCTGGTGCGCGGAGCGATGACGGCCGGCGCCGTGGGCTTCGCATCGTCCACGTCGGAAGCACACAATGGCGAGGGCGGCACGCCGATGCCCTCGCGGCTGGCCGATGACCGGGAAATGCGCACTCTCGTGAAGGCGATGGCCGAGCAGGGCGGCGTCTACATGCTCACCAAGGGCACCCGGACCTCGATCCCCTATCTCGAAGAGATCGCGGCCGAGGCGAAGCGGCCGGTCGTGATCGCCGCCCTCTTCCACTCCAACACCAATCCGACCGCAGCCTTTACCTGGCTGCAACAGGTGAACGAGGCGCGCGCCCGCGGTCACCAGCTGGTGGCGCAGACCTCGTGCTGCCCGCTCAGCATGGATTTCACTTTCAAGAGCCCATACCTGTTCGAGAGCATGGAGGCATGGAAGCCAGCCATGGCCGCGGGCGGCGGCCAGGCATTGAAGAAGGTCTATCGCGATCCGGCCTGGCGCGCGGCGGTGAAGCGGGAACTTGCGGAGCGACGCGGCCGCCTGGTCTTCAACGGCGAATGGGACAAGCTCTTCGTCGTCGAGGTGATCCGGGCGGAGAACCGGCCGCTCGAGGGCATCACGCTCGCCGAGCTGGCGAAGAAGACCCGCAAGGAGCCCTTCGACTGCATGCTCGACTTCGCCCTGTCGGAAGGTCTCGACACGATGTTCGTGGCCCAGCTCCTGCACAACGACGACGCGGCGGTGGGCCGGATCCTGGCCGACCCCGACACCCACATCTCGCTCTCCGATGCCGGCGCGCACCTGACGTTCTTCTGCGACGCAGGCTTCGGGCTGCACCTGCTGGGCCATTGGAGCCGCGAGCTCGGCGTCCTCGACCTGCCGCAGGCCGTGCATCGGCTGACCGGCCAACCGGCAAAGCTGTTCGGCATCCGGGACCGCGGCCTGCTGCGCGAGGGCAATGCCGCCGACCTGATGCTGTTCGATCCCGCGACGGTGGCACGCGGCCCCAAGCGGCGGGCGTACGACCTGCCGGCCGGGGCCGCCCGCCTGACGGCAGGCGCGGTCGGCCTGCATGGCGTGTGGGTCAACGGTACGCGCGTCGCCGACAGGAACGGATTCTGCGCCGATCCTGCCGCCCGGCCGGGTCACGTGCTGCGTTCCTTCGCGGCCTGAACGGCGCCGTTCCCATTAAAAAATGGAAATAAAATGGTTACCGCCGGGTAACCATCATCTGTCGGACGGTGCAGCACGAGACTTTCCATGCTGCCCACCTTAAGGCCGCGGGTGCGGACACGACGATTCCGGTCGTTACCCCGCGCGGCTCTTCAGCCGCCTTGTGCGCACATGAACAACTATCGCGCGCGAAAGGTGGCAGGCCGTGGCAGCATTTCGCCATGACCGACCCGCACCTGCCGGCTTTCGATCCGGCCGACCTGCCCGAGAGCAACGCCACGTCCTATCCGGAACCGTTCAGGGCCGCGAACAGCCAACGCTGGCTCCGGCGGCTGGGCGATCATGTCGGGCTGAAGAACTTCGGCGTGAATCTCGTCCGCATCGTTCCCGGCGGCCAGTCTTCCGCGCGTCATGCGCATACCCGGCAGGACGAGTTCATCTGGGTGCTGGAGGGTGAGGTCGTGCTCGAAACCGACGAAGGCCGGCAGATCCTGACGGCCGGACTCTGCGCAGGGTTTCCGTCCGGCGCCGGCAACGCCCACCGCTTCGTGAATGAAGGCGCGACGGACGTGCTCCTGCTGGTCGTCGGCGATCGCACCCCGTTCGACGAGGTCTCCTATCCCGACATCGACCTGCAGGGAAAAGCCGGCGCAGACGGCAGGTTCGTGTTCACCCGCAAGGACGGCACGCCGTTCTGAAGCCGACGGCCACGCGGCCGATTCGAGTCGACATCGCCTATATAATGTACTATTCGTACATTATTAGGATGCGCCTGCCGCCATCCGAAGCAGGGACCCTGTCGATGACCGAATCCGCCGCGCCGAGCCGGACCACATCCAACCCGGTGAGCCACGCCAGGCTTCGCGACCTCTCGGCGCGACGGAACGGTCCCGGCATCGTCCGCATGGCCAGTCATCTGGGCGCGATCGCCGCCGGCGGCGGCCTCATCCTCTTCGCGACCAGCCGCCACGGGCTGGCGTGGGCCCTGCCTCTCGTCGTCTGCCAGGGCTTCCTGGTGGCATTCCTGTTCATGCCCCTGCACGAGACGGCACACAAAACGGCCTTCCGGACGCGCTGGCCGAACATCGTCCTCGGCCATCTCTGCGGCGGCATGATCGGCTTTCCCTACGAGTACTACAGCCTGTTCCACTGGGAGCATCACCGGCACACGCAGGACCTGGAGAGGGATCCCGAATTGGCGGTCATGCCGCTGCCCGGATCCGCCGCCGGCCTCGTCCTGGCCTTTTCCGGCGCCGCGCAGGTCTACGGCCGTCTGCGGCTGCTGCTGAAGCATGCCGTCACCGGCAGGGTCGAGGCCCCCTGGGTGCCGGCCGACCGGCGTCCGCTGGTCGTGCGCGAGGCGCGCGCCTATCTCCTGGCCTACGTCCTGCTGACGGCGGCGTCGGTGGCGCTGCAGACGCCGGTCCTGGCGCTGATCTGGATCGGGCCGCTCTTCTTCGGCCAGTTCTTCCTGCGCCCCTATCTCTACGCCGAGCACACGGGTTGCAGCCGCACGCGCAGCGCCTTCGAGAACACGCGCACGACCTATACCAATGCCGTCATCCGGTGGTTCGCCTGGAACATGCCCTACCATGTCGAGCACCACGCCTATCCGTCGGTGCCGTTCCATGCCCTCGGCACACTGAACGGCCTCGTCGCCGGCCGGATCGTCCATGCCGAGCAGGGCTACCCGCGTTCGATCGGCCGGGCATGGCGCTGGCTGCGCGCAGCCCGGCGCGGCGCCGTCTCAACCTGACGCCAGGACGGCGCTGACCAGGCTCCTCGCATGCGCGGCGGACAGCCGGCGCAGCCCGAAGGTGAACTGGTAGAACAGCGTGCCGTAGATCTGGTCGTAGAGTTCCTCGGCGCTGCGAGTGGCGGCGATGCGGCCGGTGCGCTGGCCGGCACGGATGATCCGGACACCGATATTCCGGCGAACATCGAGATAGCGCTCGGCAAAGAGACGCCCCGACCCGGTCTTGGCGATGCACTCCGCGACAACCGCGAGCTGCACCCGGCCGAATTCGCCGTTGAGCGCCTCGGCGTAGGCGCCGGCATGGCTGCGCAGGAGCGATACGGGATCGCCTTCGTGGGGCATCGGCAGGAGCGACGATGCCTTTCTCAGGAAGGCATCGATCAGCAGCGCTTCGCGCGACGGCCACCACTTGTAGATGGTGACCTTGGACACGCCTGTGTTGCGGGCGACGGCATCGATGGTCGTCGCTGCGAGGCCCTCCGCCGCCATCAGCGCATAGGCGCCTTCCAGCACGGCTCGCTCTGTTTCGATGGAACGCGGCCGGCCGCGGCGGTTCGGAACTGTCTCTGTATCGGTCGGCACGACCCGTCTTTCCCTGTGGACGCAGACTGTCATAGTCGCGCTGCGAAGCGAAGACCGTTCCGCGCCGCGCGAGAGCCGGCAGGCCGCCCATCCCGGCACCGCGGACTTCCTCCGCGACGTGGGGCGCACCTTCCTCGGTGCCGTAAACCTTCCTTTTTCCCCCTTTGCGCTATGTCAACGCGGCGGGCTTATCCAGCCGCGATTCTCTCTCTGCTTCGAGGGGGGACGACGTGCTGCAGACGGTTTGCGCCGCATTGATGATGATCACGACATTTGCGGAAGCAAACGCCCTGCTTCAATGGAGCCGTCAAACCGATCCGGTGCCGGCGGCAACCGTTGATGCGAACGCTGCCTTGTCTCGATCTGCCAACGCAATACGCTCGTGAGAACCATGCGAGGAACCATGTCAAAGGGAACCATGCCAAAGAATCCCACCACCTGGATCGTCGTCGCCGACGGCGCCCGGGCTCGTTTCCTGCGGGCCGCACCGGATGGAAAGGCACTCCTGCCCGCCCGTGGAGCCGACCTGATTGCGCCGCAGGGACGGCGGCACATCCGGGACCTGGTGAGCGACCGGCCCGGCCGCGTCACCAGCACCTCGCGCGGCGGCCAGCGCCATGCGTACGAGCCGACCCACGACTACCACAAGCTTGCCAAGCACGACTTCACGGTGGCCGTCGCCGAAGTGTTGGACAAGGCCTGCCTCGCCAAGGAATTCGACGAGGTGATCCTGGTCGCGCCGCATCGCAGCCTCGGCGAGCTTCGCAAATGCCTGTCCAAGCGCGTCCTGAAGGCCGTGCAGCAGGAGATTCCGAAGGACTTCACGGAATATACGCCGGCCATGCTTTGGCGCCATCTGCGCCCCATGGTCGGCCCCAAGATTCCCAAGGGCTGATACCAAGGGCCGCCACAGCCCGAAGCGAAAGGGCGCGCCGTCACAAGGGCGGCGCGCCTTTTTGCGGCGGTGGTTCTACCCTTCCGGCCGCTCGAGCGTCCGTTCGGCCCGCTCATGCAGCGTCTTGACGTCTCCGCGCTGGCGACGCACCCGATCCTCGAGCTGACGCTGGGCCCGCCGGAAGGCATCGGTCACGGCGAAGCGCGGATCGTCGAAGCGACCGTCCTGGCCGGGCGCATGACCGACGTTGACGGTGACATTGCCCGGCAGGGCGAGATGGATGTCGACCTCGAAATGCCTGCCGCTGCGATGGTGATGGCCCGGAACCTTCACGATCACATGGCAGGCCGTAAGCCGACCATGGTAACGCTCCAGGGTTGCGAAATGGTCTTCTATCGACTGTCTCAGTGCCTCGCTCGGTTCGCTGCCCTGGAAGCTGATCTTTAGCGCGGTTTGCATTGTCGTCTTTCCTTCGTGTTTTCTGGAAGGCTAGCGACTCCCCGTCGACACCGGATTGACGAGGATCAAAGCCGCCCGAGCCGACGGCCGGAAGACTGTCGCCACGAGGACAGCCTGAAAGGAGCGCCCAATGCCCTACGCCTCCATCGTCGCGCTTCCCGCCTCCGTCCGTCATCACCTGCCGCCCGAAGCGCAGGAGATCTACCGCGAAGCCTTCAACCATGCCTGGACGACCTACGCCGATCACCTCGACCGCGAGCAGATCTGTCATCGCGTCGCCTGGGCGGCCGTGAAGCGGCGCTTCCACAAGGAGGCCGACGGCATGTGGCGCCCTACGAGCGCGCATTTCCACTGACGGTTCCGCGCCGTGGCACCGAACGGCTGGCTGACCAGACGTCCGGCCGGTCTGATCCGGGTCAAATCCGGAGCCTCCTGTCGGCACAGGTGGCGCGCCCGCGTGGCCATGCTAGAAGGCGGCGAAATCGGAGGTGCACATGGTTGCCAGTATCGGTCACTACATCGACAACAAGCCCGTCGCGGGCAAGAGCGGCCGCACCGGCGACATCACCAATCCGGCCACCGGCGAAGTCACGGCGAAAGTCGCCTTCGCGACGGAAGCCGAGGTCGACGAAGCCGTGCAGATCGCCAGGAAGGCGCAGCTTGCCTGGGCGGCCACGCCGCCGCTGCGCCGCCAGCGCGTCATGTTCAACCTCAAGACCCTGATCGAGAAGCATATCGACGATCTCGCCCGGCACCTGTCGCTGGAGCACGGCAAGACCTTCGACGACGCCAAGGGCGAGGTCGGCCGCGGGCTCGAGGTCGTGGAGTTCGCCTGCGGCATCGGCCATCACATGAAGGGCGACTTCACCGAGCAGGTCGCCACCGACATGGACAGCTGGTCGGTCCGCCAGCCGCTGGGCGTGGTGGCCGGCATCACGCCCTTCAACTTCCCGATCATGATCCCGTGCTGGATGGGCGCGATGGCCGTCGCCACCGGCAACGCCTTCATCCTCAAGCCCTCGGAGAAGGATCCGAGCGCGCCGATGCTGCTGGCCGAGCTCTACACGCAGGCGGGCGCGCCGGCCGGCATCTTCCAGGTCGTGAACGGCGACAAGGTCGCGGTCGACGCGCTGCTGAAGCACCCCGACGTGCCGGCGATCTCCTTTGTCGGCTCGACCGCGATCGGCGAGTACGTCTATCACACCGGCACGCAGCACAATAAGCGCGTGCAGGCGCTGTGCGGCGCCAAGAACCACATGGTGGTGATGCCCGACGCCGACCTCGACCAGGTCACCGACGCCTTGATCGGTGCCGGCTACGGGGCCGCCGGCGAGCGCTGCATGGCGATCTCGGTCGCCGTTGCCGTGGGCGATGTCGGCGACAAGCTGATGCAGAAGCTGGCGCCGCGCGTGCAGGCCCTCAAGATCGGCCCCGGCCTCGATCCGCAGTCGGAAATGGGCCCGCTGGTGACCCGCCAGCATCGCGACAAGGTGATGGGCTATGTCGACCAGGGCGTGAAGGAAGGCGCCAAGCTGGTGGTCGACGGACGCGGGCTGAAGCTGCAGGGCTACGAGAACGGCAACTTCATGGGCGGCTGCCTGTTCGACCATGTCACGCCGGACATGACGATCTACAAGGACGAGATTTTCGGCCCGGTGCTGTCGGTCGTGCGCTCCGGGACCTTCGACGAGGCGATCAAGCTGGTGAACGACCACGCCTACGGCAACGGCACGGCGATCTTCACCCGTGACGGCGATGCCGCCCGCGCCTTCGCCAGTAACGTGAAGGTCGGCATGGTGGGCATCAACGTGCCGATCCCGGTGCCGGTCGCCTATCACAGCTTCGGCGGCTGGAAGGCGTCGGTGTTCGGCGACCACGGCATCTACGGCATGGAAGGCGTGCGCTTCTACACCAAGCTCAAGACCGTGACCGCGCGTTGGCCCACGGGCATCCGCTCCGGCGCCGAGTTCAACTTCAAGGCGCGGGCCTGACGTTTCCGGGGGCGGCCGGCAGCCGCCCCTTTTCCATAGGCGTCGTGGCCCCTAGGCCGCGGCACCCAGGATCTCGGTCGGGATCTCGCGCTCGACGATCTCGCGCAAGGCGAAGCCCGACTCCAGGCGGGCGACATGGGGCAGCCGCGAGAGCTGCGTGTTGTGGATGCGCTCGTAGTCCTCGATGTCGCGCGCCGCGACCGTGACCAGGTAGTCGCTGGTTCCCGACATCAGATAGCAGGACAGGACCGAGGAGCAGCGCACCACCGCCTTCTCGAAGGACCGCAGGCAATCCTCGCTCTGGCGTTCGAGCGTGACGCGGATGATCACCAGCATGCCGAAGCCGGCCTGCTTGCGGTTCAGCTCGACCCGGAAGCGCTTGATGACGCCCTCCTTGACCAGCCGCTCCAGCCGCCGCGCACACGCCGTAGCCGAGAGACCGACCTTGCTGCCAAGCTCGGTGAGGCTCATGCGGGCGTCGTACATCAGATGCCGCAGGAGACGGATATCCAATCGATCCAGATCCATTTCGGGAAAATCCTTCGATATTTTTCCAGAATGCGCAGGAATTCTGCGCCCATGCAATCGATATCCCCGGAAAACGCAGCTTTCGGCCGGCCCGCCCGTGATAGGTGCTGTCCTGCTCGACCATTCGGAAAGGACATCAGATGCGGATCGGCGTTCCCAAGGAGATCAAGAACAACGAGAACCGCGTCGGGCTCACGCCCGCCAGCGCCAGCGAGCTCGTCCGCCGCGGGCACAGCGTCCTGGTCGAGACCAATGCCGGGCGCGCCATCGGCTTCGACGACGAGACCTACCGCCGCGTCGGCGCCGCCATCGCCGCCTCGGCCGAGGAAGTCTTCGCCGGCGCCGAGATGATCGTGAAGGTCAAGGAACCGCAGCCCCAGGAGATCGCGCGCCTGACGCCGCGGCACACGCTGTTCACCTACCTGCATCTCGCGCCGGATCCCGAGCAGGCCCAGGCGCTCGCCAAGTCGGGCTGCACGGCGATCGCCTACGAGACCGTCACCGACGATGCCGGCCGCCTGCCGCTGCTGGCGCCGATGAGCGAAGTCGCCGGCCGCATGGCCGTCCAGGTCGGCGCCCACTGGCTGGAGAAGCCGCAGCAGGGCGTGGGCATCCTGCTCGGCGGCGTCGCCGGCGTGGGCCGGGGCAAGGTCGTCGTGCTGGGCGGCGGCATCTCCGGGACGAACGCCGCCCGCATGGCGCTCGGCCTCGAAGCGCACGTCACGGTGATCGACAAGTCGGTCGCCCGCCTGCGCGAACTCGACCTTGCCTTCGCCGGCAAGCTGCAGACCGTCTATGCGACGCAGGACGCCATCGAGGAGGAGGTCGCAGCGGCGGACCTCGTGATCGGCGCCGTGCTGGTGCCGGGCGCTTCCGCGCCCAAGCTCGTCTCACGCAAGCTGATCGAGCGCATGCGGCCCGGCTCGGTCGTGGTGGACATCTCGATCGACCAGGGCGGCTGCTTCGAGACCAGCAAGCCGACGACGCACGAGAGCCCGACCTATCTCGTCGCCGACGTCGTGCACTACTGTGTCGCCAACATGCCGGGCGGCGTGCCGCGCACCTCGACCCTGGCGCTGAACAACGCGACGCTGCCCTTCGCCCTGGCGCTGGCCGACAAGGGCACGCTGCCGGCGCTGCTGGCGGACCGTCACCTGCTCGCGGGCCTCAACGTCCATCGCGGCAAGGTCACGCATCCCGCGGTCGCGGAGGCGCTGGCCGTCAGCTTCACGCCGCCACAGACTGCCCTGGCGGCGTGAGCATCCGGCCAGCAGGCCCTACTTCTTCTCGATGTTCCAGAACACCGGCACCGGCGAAACGACGGCGCCGGTGACGTTCTTGCGCATCGCCGTCGCGCCGACGTACTGGCCGAGGAAGGCGTGCGTCGGATACTCCGCCGCGCGGAGCTGGATCTTCTCCACGATCTCCTTGCGCTTGGCCTCGTCGGTCTCGTCGGCGAAGGCCTGGCGCAGCTTGGTGATCTCGGCATCGCAGGGCCACCCGAACCAGGCCTTCTCGCAGTTCGCGGCGATGAAGCTGTAGGTCAGCGGATCGGTCGAATCGACGCCGCCGGTCGAGGTGATCAGGGCGCTCCAGCCGCCCTTCTCCGGCGGATCCTTCTTGGCCCGGCGGCTCACCAGCGTCTGCCAGTCCATGGACTGCATGTCGACCTTCATGCCGATCCGCTCCATCGCCGCCTTGGCGACCGGCGCCATGTTGGTCAGCACGTAGAGATCGGTCGAATGCATCAGCACGACCGGCGTGCCGTCGTAGCCGCCCTCCTTCAGGAGTTCCTTGGCCTTGGCGATGTTGCCGTCATACTTGTCGGCGAAGCCAGCCGTGGTCGCGTAGGGCGTGTCGCAGATGAACATCGCCTTGCAGACGGTGTAGTACTCCGGATCACCGATCACCGCGTCGAGGAAGTCCTTCTGGTTGAAGGCATAGAGCAGCGCCTGGCGGATCTTCGGGTTGTCGAACGGCTTGAAGAGCTGGTTGTAGCGGAAGATGTACTGGTTGCCCCACTTGTTCAGGACTTCGAGCTTCGTGTTCTTGTCGGCCTTGATCAGCTTGTAGAGATCGTGCTGGGGCGCTTCCATCATGTCGATCTCGCCCGCCAGCAGCGCATTCACCGCCGTCTGCTGGTCCGGAATCGCCACCCACTCGACGCGATCAACCTTGGCCACCTTGCCGCCGGCCAGTCCCGAGGCCGGCTCGGGCCTGGGCTTGTAGTAGGGATTCTTGACGTAGACGGTCTTGTCGCCGGGCTTGCTCTCGTCGGGCTTGAGCATGAAGGGACCGGATCCGGTGTAGTCCTGGATCTGCTTGTACGGATCGGTCTCGGCCACGCGCTTGGGCATGATGAAGGGATTGCCGGACGGCTTGGCGAGCGCCTGCAGCACGACGCCCGTCTTCTCCTTGAGCGTCAGGCGGAACGTCTTCGCATCGATCGCCTCGGCCTTGTCCATCTTGGACCACAGGATCTGGCCCAGCGGATCGCGCACCGCCCAGCGCTTCAGCGAAGCGATGACGTCCTCGGACGTGACCGGCGCCCCGTCCGAGAACTTGAGCCCGTCCCGCAAAGCGAAAGTCCAGACCAGCTTGTCGGGTGAAACGTCGTAGTGATCGACCATCTCCGGCCGAATCTTGAGATCGCCGTCGAGCGCGAACAGCGTGTCGTAAATCATGTAGCCGTGGTTGCGCACGATGAACGCCGTGGTCCAGATCGGATCCATGATCTTGAGGTCCGAGTGCATGACGACGCGCAACGTCGACTGCGCACTTGCAGCGCCGGGAAATGCCAGCGCCGCCGCCGCTATCGCGGCAAGAATCCGATTGCCCATACCAGCCATGCTCATCATCCTCACTCTCGACGCTTCGGGTCCACGAGAATAGACACGGTCTCCGAGCCCGCGTATCGCAAAAAAAGCGCCAACAAGGCGCCCAACACAAACGATCCTGGAGGAGACATGACCGATCACGCCAGCGCAGCAGACGCCCGAGTCCCCGCGCGAGAGGATTGCGTGCTGCGATACGTGCTCGAAAAGCGGTCGGAGCGGCACCCTGAACGCGCCTATATCCGGCTGCCGGATGGATCTTCCGTCACCTATGGCGATTTTCGCCGTTCCGTCGAGCGAGCGGCGGCCGGCCTTGCCGCGCTCGGCGTCAAGCAGGGCGATTACGTCAATGTCTGGCTGCCCAACGGCGCCGACATGCTGCGGATCTGGTTCGCCATCAACTGGCTGGGCGCGGTCTATGTGCCCATCAACACGGCATATCGCGGCAATGTGCTTGCCCACGTGATCGCCAATGGCGGCGCCGAGGTCATGGTCGTGAGTGCCGACCTGTTGCCGCGGCTCGCCGAGATCGACCGCGCCGCGCTGCAGACGCTGGTGATCGCCGGCGAGACCACCGTTGAAATTCCAGGCTTGAAGCGCCTTCCCCTCGCGCAGCTCGACCGCGATCCCTCGTCGCTGCCGGCGCTGGCCCGCCCCATCGAGCCCTGGGACGTCCAGTCGATCATCTACACGTCGGGCACGACCGGCCGCTCCAAGGGCGTGCTGAGCTCGTACGCCCACATGTGGCACATGAGCGGCGCCGAGGCCTTCCCGATGCTCTGCGAGGAAGACTGCTATCTGGTCTATCTGCCCTACTTCCACGTCGGCGGCACATTGCCCGTGATCGGCATGCTCAATCGCGGCGGCTCGATCGCCGTCGGCGGCGACTTCGATACCGAGTCCTTCTGGCCGACCGTGCGCGCCACCGGCTCGACCTACACGATCCTGCTCGGCGTCATGTCGACGTTCCTCGCCAGGCGTCCGGCGTTGTCGGACGATCGCGATCACACCCTGAAGAAGATGACGCTCATCCCGCTTCCCGACGACTCGCAGGACTTCGCGCGCCGGTTCGGAACGACCGTCTGGACGCTGTTCAACATGACGGAGATCAACGTGCCGATCGTTTCGGAGCCGAATCCCTCCGTCACCGGAACCTGCGGCAGGCGGCGGCCGGGCAACGAGCTGCGCATCGTCGACGAGCACGACCGCGAGGTTCCCGTCGGCAGCGTCGGCGAGCTGATCATCCGCAGCGACGCGCCCTGGGCGCTCAACTCCGGCTACAACCGGAACCCGGAAGCCACGGTCACCGCCTGGCGCAACGGCTGGTTCCATACGGGTGACGCCTTCCGCCGCGACGCCGACGGCAACTATTTCTTCGTCGACCGGATGAAGGACGCGATCCGCCGACGCGGCGAGAACATCTCCTCGTTCGAAGTGGAAGCCGAGATCCTGGCGCATCCCAAAGTGCGCGAATGTGCGGTCGTCGCGGTGCCCAACGAGATGTCCGAGGACGACGTGCTGGCGATCGTGGCGCCCGCCCCCGGCGAGACGATCGAGCCGACGGAGCTGTTCGAGTTCCTGCAGCCGCGCCTCGCCCACTTCATGCTGCCCCGCTACATCCGCATCATGGTCGAGCTGCCGCGCACGCCGACGCAGAAGATCGAGAAGTACGTCCTGCGCCAGCAGGGGCTGACGGCGGAGACATGGGACCGCGAAAAGGCCGGCATCAAGGTGCGGCGGGAGAGGATCGGCGCGGGCGGCTGACGCCCGCCGCCTCACGTCAGGCGGCCCGGGCGCCCGCCCTTCCCGCGCGCCGGCGGTCCTCGATCATCATCCCGGCCGCCTTGTCGGCGATCATGATGGTGGGCGTGTTCGTGTTGCCCGAGGTGATGGTGGGCATCACCGACGCGTCCACGACCCTGAGCCCCTCGAGCCCCATGACACGCAGCCTCTCGTCCACGACGGCCGTCGGATCGGAGGGCAGCCCCATCTTCGCCGTCCCCACGGGATGGAAGATCGTGGTGCCGATGTCGCCCGCCGCCTTGGCCAGCGACACCTCGTCGTCGCCCACGCCGGGGCCGGGGAGATATTCCTCGGGCCGGTAAGGCTGCATCGCCGCCTGCCGCATGAGCCGTCGCGTGACCCGGATCGCGTCGGCCGCGACACGACGATCCTCGGGCGTGGAAAGATAGTTGGGCGCGATCACCGGCTTGGCCAACGGATCGCCGGAGCGCAGCCGGATGGTGCCACGCGAGGTCGGCCGCAGGTTGCAGGCGCTGACCGTGATGGCGGGGAAGCGATGCAGCGGCTCGCCGAACTTGTCCAGCGACAGCGGCTGCACATGGAACTCGATGTTCGTGCGCTCGTGGTCCGGCGAGGAGGTGGTGAAGATGCCGAGCTGCGACGGCGCCATCGAGAGCGGCCCCGACTGGAAGAAGGCATATTCCGCACCGATCAGCGCGCGCCCGACCAGCGAGTGATAGGTCGTATTGAGCGTCTTGGCGCCCTGGACCTTGTAGATGGAGCGCTGCTGCAGGTGGTCCTGCAGGTTGCGCCCCACACCCGGCTTGTCCTGCACCATGGGGATGCCGAACTCCGCCAGCCAGTCGGCAGGACCGATGCCGGAGAGCTGAAGGAGCTGCGGCGAACACACGGCACCCGCCGCCAGGACGATCTCACCGGCGGCACGCGCCTCGACGATCCGCCCGCCCTGCCGAAACCGGACACCGACGGCGCGATTGCCCTCGAACAGCACGCGTTCGACCTGGACACCGGTTTCGAGACGGAGATTGGGCCGCTTCAGGACCGGCTTGAGGAAGGCGCGGGCGGTCGACATGCGCACGCCGTGCTTCTGGTTGACGTGGAAATAGCCGACGCCGGTATTGTCGCCGGTGTTGAAGTTCGAGGTGGGAGGAACGCCCATCTCGGTCGCGGCCTTGGCGACGGCGTCGAGAATCTCCCACTTCACGCGCAAAGGCTCGACACGCCATTCACCGGACGCACCGTGATATTCGCTCTCGCCGAGGAAATGGGCGTCCAGCCGCTTGAAGACCGGCAGGACGTCATCCCAGCCCCAGCCGGTCAGGCCGAGCTGGCGCCAGTGGTCGTAGTCCTGCGCCTGGCCGCGCATGGAGATCATGCCGTTGATCGCCGAGCAGCCGCCGATCACCTTGCCACGCGGGTAGTTGAGGCTGCGGCCGTTCAGACCGGCCTCCTTCTCGGTCTGGAACATCCAGTCCGCACGCGGGTTGCCGATGGCGAAGAGGTAACCGGCCGGGATGTGGAACCAGATCCAGTTGTCGCGGCCGCCCGCCTCTAGCACCAGCACGCGCGTACCCGGATCCGCCGTAAGCCGGTTCGCGAGCACGCAGCCGGCCGATCCCGCGCCGACGACGATATAGTCGAAGTCCCCCTCGAGCCGGGAGACGGTATCCGCTGTCATCTAGACACCCCTTTGGCGGCGGATGATGCGGCGAGCCACGCCCCTCCACAAGCCATCTCCGCTCGTACATCTCCGCTCGGGCGTGCTGCGGCCGAGGGGCCCGATGAAACGCCATCGACGGGCACCATCCCTGTGGCTGCCCACTCTCCTGTCGAAACATCGCACCGTTGCGGGCCCGCCATCGCGGCGCGCATAATTCGGTCAAACAAACGAATGGAAGGAAGCGCCCATGAAGTACAATCGTATTTCGGCCGACTGCCATCTCGATCTGCCGTGGATGCCGCCAGATCTCTTCACCTCGATGGCACCGCGCGAGCTGAAGGACCGCATGCCCTACGTCGTCGAGTCCGATGACGGTCCGAAGTGGGTGGCGAAGAACGGCGCCACGTTCGGCTACAAGAACGGAGTCGGCCCCTCGGGCGCCAAGTTCGTACCGGGCAAGCACCACCGGGTCGACGTGATGGCCGAGACCGGTCTCTATGCCGACGGCGCCAAGGACGTCCGGCGCGTCTCCGACCCGCATCTTCGCATCAAGGATCTCGACCGCGACCATGTCGACGCCGAGGTGATCTACGGCATCCTGGGCGCAGCCGGGCGGCTCAACGACAGGGATGCCGCCAACGAGATGCTGCGCATCTACAACGACTGGCTGAAGGAGTTCTGCAGCCACTATCCCGACCGGCACATCGGCCTGGCCTGCCTGCCCTACGGCGACATCGATGCCGCCGTGAAGGAGGTCCATCGCGTCGCCAAGATGGGCATCAAGGGCCTGGAGCTCTCCTGCTCGTGGGACATGGAGCCGATGTGGCACCCGATGTGGGAGCCGCTGTGGCAGGCGGTGAACGAGGTGCAGCTGCCGCTGCACTTCCATACCTTCCCCAACGTTCCGCCGGACATGATCGCCAAGCACCCGGGCCGGGTCGGCCGCTCGGTGTTCTTCACCATCGTCTCGGGCTTCCAGATGAACCTGGTGAACATCCTGGCCGCGATCATGTCTGCCAACGTGCTGGAGCGGTACCCCAACGTCCGCATCGCCTTCGGCGAATCGGGCTGCGGCTGGATCCCCTATGCCCTCGACCGCATGGATTACGAGTGGGAGGACCGCTTCACCGATCTCGGCCTGAAGATGAAGCCCAGCGACTACTGGCGGCGCCAGTGCAAGGCCACCTTCCAGTTCGACCGCATCGGCACCAAGCTGATCGAGGACATGGGCGAGGAGACGCTGATGTGGGGCTCCGACTACCCGCACGGCGATGGCGTCTGGCCGCAATCCGACAAATACATCGAGGAGCAGTTCGGCCACCTGCCGGCCGAGACGACGCGCAAGATCATCTGCACCAACGCCGGCAAGTTCTACGGCCTGATCAACTAGCCGGCGGCTCCCGGAAGATCGCCCTTCGACACCGTGTGTTGAAGGGCAAGGATCTCACCCGACGGCGCGTGACGATCGCGCGCCGCTTCCGCGTCGGAGACCGACCAGAAGAAGGCCAGCACCGCCCGATCGATCTGCCGGTCCGGCTGGAGTCGAAGATCCTTCTCCGCGGTATGCGCCTGTCCGACACCCGGTTCGCCCTTGAGCAGGTCGATACGCGCCGGCCCGAGTGACGCCAGCGCATCGAATGGGGCCGTTTCACCGGCTTGCAGGCGCACGCTCAGCACGGCCGCTCCAATCCCGTCTCCCTGGCGCCGTTCCACCGAACAGACAGTTCGCCATGTCTCGAGAAACTTCGGAAAGATGGCGCGGCTCATCTCGGTGGGGGCGCGCAGCCGCCGGTAATAGACTTCGCTCTCGAAGGCCGCCGTGTTCTCGGCATCGTAGAAGAGCAGATAGCGATCCGGTCGCGCGACACCCTTGAAGCGGCTGCCGCGCAACCAGCCCGGGCAACTTACCCGCTCCTGCACATGCTCGCGGCTATGCCAATGATTGAAGAGGGCGTCGTCCTCGGAGGCGATATCGACCCATATGGCGAGGGCGGCGCCGGGGCCCGTCATCCCGCCCGGACCGCGTTGGTGAAGGCGACGACCTCGTCGCGGCGATTGTGATCCCGCGGCGTCACATAGAGCGGCTGCGGGAAAGCGCCGAGAGTCACGACCACCAGGCCTTCCTTGCGGAACACGTCGATGCGCTGGCCGGCATGGCCCAGCGCCGACATCACGTCCTTGCCCAGCCACCAGCTGTAGCCGTAGTGCGTGATGTCGACGACCGGCGGCGCAGCGAGCTTGAAGGCCGGCGTCGCCGCCGCCTCCACCCAGCCCTCCGGCAACACCCGTCGGCCGTCGATCACGCCGTCATTCAGCACGAACAGACCGAAGCGGCCGAAGTCCCGCAGGACCATGCCGGCACGGCTGCCGCCGATCTCCTGCCCGTCCTCGCTCTCCAGCGTATAGAAGGCCTCGCACTCCATGCCCGCCGGCTGCCAGATCTTCTCCGACATGTAGTCGGCCAGCGGTTTGCCGACGGCCTGCCTCAGCGCCGCTCCCAGGAGGTAGGTGTCGCCGGAGTTGTAGAGAAAGGTCGTTCCCGGCGGATGGGCGCGCTCCAGCGAGGCCATCAGCTTGAGCACGCCGCCCGGCACCTTGTCGGCGAGAGACTTGCTGTAGCGGTTCACGTCCGAGTTGCGGTCGGTGTAGTCCTCGTTCCAGCGCATGCCCGACGACATCGTCATGACATGCCGCACGGAGACGCCCTCGTAGCCTGAGCCGCGCAGCACCGGCAGATAGTGCGTGAGCGGATCGTCGATCGACTTGATCGCGCCGTCCTGGACCGCTGCCCCGACCAGCATCGCCGTCATCGACTTGACGGTCGACATGGTGGACCAGCGGTCATGCTCCTGCAGGCCGAGCCCGTAGCGCTCCAGCACGATCCGGCCGTGGCGGATCACGAGCAGGCCGGTGATGATGTTGCGATCCATGAAGGACGCGACATCGATCTCGCGTCCGTCGACGACGTAACGGGGAGCGATCTCCTCGCCCCTCGGCAATTCCTGCACGGCAGGCCCGCGCCGGATCACGCGATGGGCGAACAGCTTGTCGACGATGCGATAGCCGTAGGGCTGGATCGAGGGCGGGAAAAGCAGAAAGTCCTCGCCGCGCGGCAGGTGTTGCCGCGGCACTGCAAGCGGAGCCATGGCCGCGCTCAGGCGAAGGCTTTGAAGGTGATGAGGGTGAAGGTGTCCTTCACGCCTGGCAGGGTCTGGATCTGGTTGGTGACGAAGTGACCGATGTCGGTCTTCTCCGGCAGATAGCACTTCATCAGGAGATCGTACTGGCCGGAGGTCGAATAGACCTCCGACACCTGCTCGATACCCACCGCCTCGTCGGCAACCTCATAGGCCTTGCCGAGCTCGCACTTCACCATGACGAAGATGGTCTGCATGTCCCGCCTTTCCTGCGGGACGTACTTTAGCGAGCCGGGCGCGCGAGGAAAGCGGGGACGTGATCACCCAGCCCCATCGGCACGGGCTCGTCACGCTCGCGGCGGCGCTCCTGATTGCGCGCCGGACGCTCGGCCCGGACCTCGCGCGGGGTCTCCTTGTCACGCTCGGGCCTCCGCTCGCGACGGGGGCGCTCCTGACGCGGTTCGCGTTCGACGCGCGCCTCGGCCGGCGGCGGCGCACTTTCTTCCGTGCGCGGCTCGCGACGCGGAGCGCGGCTGCGTTCCGTCGTCGCGCTGCGCCCGCCACGGCCACGACCGCGGCCACGGCGACGGCCATCGGACGGTTCGAAGGCGAGTGTCTCCATGCCGGGGACCTCGACGCGGGGAATCGCGACCCCGATCAACTTCTCGATCGCCTCCACGAGCGCCCCCTCGTCGGGCGAGGCGAGCGTGAAGGAGTGTCCCGTCCGGCCCGCGCGGCCGGTGCGGCCGATACGGTGGACATAGTCTTCCGGCGAGAACGGCACGTCGAAATTGAAGACATGGCTCATGTCGGCGATATCCAGGCCGCGCGCCGCGACGTCCGACGCCACCAGGATCTGGATCTCGCCCTGCTTGAACTTATCAAGCGTCTCCATGCGCGCGGGCTGGCTCATGTCGCCGTGCAGGGCACCGGCATTGAAGCCGTGCTTCTTCAGCGAGCCCTGCAGGATCGCCACGTCGCGCTTGCGGTTGCAGAAAACGATGGCGTTCTTGATGTCCTGATCCTTGATGAGCCGGCGGAGCGCCTCGCGCTTGTCCTCTTCCCGGACGATCGCCAGACCCTGCACGATGTTCTTGGAGGTCGAGGCCGGAGGCGCGACCGTCACTTCCTTCGGATTGCTGAGGAACCGGTCGGCCAGCCGCTTGATCTCCGGCGGCATGGTCGCGGAGAAGAACAGCGTCTGCCTGAGCGGCGGCAGCAGGCCGACGATGCGCTCGACATCGGGAATGAACCCCATGTCCAGCATGCGGTCGGCCTCGTCGATCACCAGCACCTTGACGTCGTTCAGCAGCACCTTGCCGCGCTCGAAATGGTCGAGCAGCCGGCCGGGCGTGGCGATCAGGACGTCGACGCCGCGTTCCAGCGCCCGCTCCTGGTCGTCGAAGCTCACGCCGCCGATCAGCAGCGCCATGTTGAGCTTGTTGTACTTGCCGTACATGTCGAAGTTCTCGGCGACCTGGGCCGCCAACTCGCGGGTCGGCTCCAGGATCAGCGAGCGCGGCATGCGCGCCTTGGCGCGGCCCTGCGCCAGGATGTCGATCATCGGCAGCACGAAAGAAGCGGTCTTGCCGGTACCCGTCTGGGCGCATCCGAGGACGTCACGGCCCATCAGCACGATGGGGATGGCCTTTTCCTGGATCGGGGTGGGCTGGGTATAGCCCTTTTCGCTTACTGCCTGCAGCACCGGGGCGCTCAGCCCCAAACTCTCAAAACTCATTTAATTCCCGTAGGTTAGCCCACATCCGATGGGCTCCGGGTGCGGTCTCGAGAAGTCCCTGCATGGGGGCCCGAGGATCGGGCCGGACCGCTGGCGGCCCTCATATGAGGCCTGCCTATCTGGAAGTCAATGCAGGCTGCCTGCGGAGCAGGGTCGCGCCTGGCGCGGGACGCTCAGGCCTTGAGCTCGACCTCGACGAAGACGAACTCGAAGTCGTTGGGGTTGATGACGTCGTGCTCGACCCCGGTCTGCCGGGCATAGGAAACGCCGGCCCGGAGGGGCGCCGGGACGGTCGCCTTGCCGTCGAAGATGTGCAGCTCGCCGGTCGTGACGGGCACCACCACGTAGTCGTGCATGTGCTTGTGCCACCCGGTGTGGCCTCCGGGCGGGAAGCGCCATTCGGTGACGATGACCCGGTCGTTCTCGAGCTGCAGGGTCGGCTTGGCGAGGGGGCGTTGCGTCTCGGTCATGCGACCAAGCTAACGCGAGCGATCCGCTTTGTCTCGCACGCTGTGCTAGGCTGTGCTTCCGCATTGGAGATTCGTCATGGCCCGCGACACGATCTCGATCTGGAACCGCAATCAGGCCGACGAAGACGCGATGGGCGCCTCGCACGCGCCGATCTGGCGCCGCATGATCGACGTCGGCGCACCGGCCGATCTTCGCCAGTCGACGGTGCTCGACTACGGCTGCAACCAGGGCGGCTTCCTGCGCCTGCTTCACGACCGCCACCCCTTCAAGGCGGCGGTGGGCCTCGACATCGCCCGCGAGTCCGTCGCACGCGCCGAGCTCCTGAAGGGACATCGCCCGATCACCTACAAGGTCGGCGACCTGGCCGCGGAACTCGGCCAGACCTTCGACCTCGCCTTCAGCCACGAGGTCGTCTACCTGCTGCCCGATCCGCTCGCGCATGCGCGCGACATCAGGGCGGTGCTGCGGCCGGGCGGCGCGTACATCGCTGCGATGGGATGCCATACGGATTCGGCGCTATGGCCGCGCTGGCGCACCCTGATCTCCGAGACCTCCTCGATTCCGGTCTATGACCACTCGCTGGAGGAAGTCTCCAAGGCGTTTGCCGATTCGGGCTTCAGCGTCTCGGTGCGGCCGCTCGCGCTCGACGCCTTCATGCCCTTTACGCTGGGCAGCGCCTATTTCCCCAAGGTCGTCGACCAGTTGCGCTATTACAGCAGCGACAAGGTGCTGTTCCGCTTCGTGCGGACACCTTGAAGCGCGGCCGTCATTGCTTCGGCGTGCCGAACCTGTAGGCCCCCTGGAGGAACACACCGTAGCGATTGGTGCTTTGCGTGACATATTCGTACCCGCCGAAGCTGTAGGTCGCGCTGTTGGTCCACATCGACCAGTAGCGGCCGCCGACGCCGACGCTGAAGGCATCCGTCAAGTAGTATGACAGCACGAGTTCGCCCTGGACGCCGTTGCCCGTCCCGTTCACCGGGAAATAGGCACTCCGCAGCCAGTGCGAATCCATGCCGTTGAGACTGACGTACGGCAGGTAGGCCAGATCGGCATCGACCCTGAACCGCTCCCAGGGCCACACTTGCGCCGACAGGCCGAGCCGAACCGACTGCCAGGTGCTGTTGTCGCTGATGCCGAGGACATTGGTTGGCGTCGTAGCGCCGCCGTTGTTCACGAGATCGGTGAGGCCCGTCGTGTTCAGGCTCATCTGATAACGATTATAACCTACGAACAGACCGATCTTGTGATCCGGGCCACGCAGCACGTTGTAGCCGACGTCTGCCGTCAGATAGCTGAGCGAACCGCTGATGTTCGATTGGGTGAGGGCGTAGCCGATCGGGTTGGCGCCCGCCAATTCCTTCCCGAGCCCCCAATCCTCGTCGTACATCGAGCCGTTGGTGATGCCGCCGGCGCCGACGAAGCCCTTGAAGAAGACGTTGTAGGGCGAGTCGATGCGACCGAAGATTTCACCCGAATGGCCTGTCATGCCGTTGTAGGACAGGTTCGATCCGGCTGGGCTGTTGGGCGTGTTGGACTGGCTGTTCGTCGTCTGGAAGTTGCCCGAGCTGTACCAATAGCGCAGGCCAACCTCGGTCTCCCACCCGGGCACCCATGCCGTCCCAGCCGGAGCGGCGTCGGAAGATTCGCTCGACGTCTTCGACGGGCCACCCCAATGGTAGTTCAGGCCGATGCGCGCGATGTGCATGTCCTGTGTCACGGTCGCCGTCCCGCCGGCGACACTGCTCACGTCACTCGCCTGCGATACGCTTGTCGTCGGCGGCGTCTGCATGCTGATGCCGGTGAAGCGCATATAGTCATAGCCGAGGTTCAAGGACCATTTGGGCGCGAAGGCGTATTCGACGCCTGCGCCGATCGTCCAGCCCCACACGCCGACGGCCTGGCTTGCGCTATCACCGGTCTCGGCGGTGAGATTGAAGTCGTGGAAGCCGGCGCTGTTCGGGTTGGCGTAGAGCTGGCTGTGCATCCAGGCCGCGCCGGCCTTGCCGTAGATGAGCGTGCGACCGTTCGGCTCCGTCACATAACCGACACGGCCGGTGAAGGTCGCGATCGCATTCGGGAACGCCTGGCAGGTGGAGCCGATCTGCTCGGTGTTGGGCTGCATGCAGGTATTCTGGCCCTGCGAGGTGAGGTAGCTGCCGCTGGCCTCCACCCCGAGCAGCAACTGCGGCATTGGCAGCCAGTTGTAGCCGACCTGCAGGCCGGCCAGGAAAGCCGGCGTCGTGGCGCTGCCGCCGAAGAGATCGGAGCCGTACGGACTGTAGAAGGTCGTCGTTCCGGTCGCGCCGCCGACATGGCCGCCGAAGTAGAAGCCCTGCCAGTTGCCGCGGACGGGCTCGACACGCCGAGTTTGAGTTTGCGACTGAGCCGCTTCTGCTTCTTGCGGCGGATCATCGGCCGCAATGGCCGACGATCCCAGGGCGCAGCTGAAAAGTGCCGCAACGCCAGCCAGACGCCGATACCGCATGCCTACGCTACTCCCCCGCGTTTTGCGGGGAGATTCTAACGGCGGAGACCGAGTTTATGCAACGAGCGGTTGATCCACTGCGCCGCAATTTTCTCCTGGACGCTGTTCTGGCGCAGCCTCTGGCGCAGGCAGCCAAAGTCGACGCGATCGAGCTCCTGGTCCTGGTTGAAGCAGGAGAAGACCACCGTCTCCTTGCCCGTCACTGGATCCTTGTGGAGCTGCAGGCACTGGGCGCAGATCTCCTTCATCATGCATTGCATGGGGGAGTTGATCGATCCCAGGGCGCGGTGGTCGGGCTTGAGATAGGGCTTCAGCACCGAATGCCGCGCGAGCCGCACCGCGTTCATCATGCCGTCGGAGCCGATGGCGATGATGCGGTCGGCGTCGTTGAACGGGATCGGCTGTTCGCCGAGCTCGCCCGCCGCATACTTGCGCATGGTCTCGACGATGTTGTCGGCCGTCGACTTGTCCTGCGGGCGCGAGGGCTTGAAGCCCGGCGCCTCGTCGCAGCACCAGACCACGACATCGGCCGCGGCCTCGATCTCGTCGACCTTGTAGCGATCGATCACGCGCTTGTAGCCGGCGAAGTAGAGCACCTTGCTGCCGGCGTTGCGGAAGGCCTGGCCGATCGAGAACAGCACGGCGTTGCCGAGGCCGCCGCCCGCCAGCACCACCGTCTCACCCGGCTCGATCTCGGTCGGCGCACCGGTCGGCCCCATGACGATCACCGGCTCGCCCGGCTCGAGCAGCGCACAGAGATCCGACGAGCCGCCCATCTCGAGGGCGATCATCGACAGCAGGCCCTTCTCCTTGTCGACCCAGGCGCCGGTCAGCGCCAGGCCCTCCATGGTGAGAAGCGTGCCTTCGATCCTCTTCGAGCGCGCCTCGTAGTTCTGCAGGCGGTAGAACTGGCCGGGTTCGAAGTTGCGCGCCGCCGCCGGCGCCTCGACGACGACCTCGACGATGGTCGGCGTCAGCCGCGCGACGCGCACCACCCTGGCGCGCCACAGGCGATTGGCTTCCGCGAGGATATCGGCCGATGCCCGCCGGGGCGCCGGCAGGCGCGCCATGCTCCGCGACAGGATCGGATAGCCCTGCTTGGCGCCGCCCATGGCCTTCACCACGTTGCCGGCAAAGGAGGGATGCAGGTCGCCGAAGAAGGACATGAAACGCCCGTCGCCGTGGCGATACATGAGCACGCGTACGTCACGCGGCTTGCAGACACGCTCGGGCGTCGCGGGCTCGCCGTCCTCGTCGAGGGCGCGGAAGTACTTGCCGTCGACGAAGGCGTGCGTGGCGTCCTCACGCGCCAGAACGGTGTTGGGCTGCGTGCCCGCCGCCACCAGGATGGTGCGGGCCGGCAAGGTCGCGCTGATCTTCTCGCCGCCCTGCTGGCCCTCCAGCTTGAGGGCCTTGGCGTGGCCGTTGGCATCCACCTCGACCGCGACCGGCGACAGTCCCTCGGCGAAGCGGATATCCTCCTCCAGCGCCTTCAGCACTTCCTCGTGGTTGAGCGTGTAGGACGGCGATTCGATCAGGCGACGGCGATAGGCGAGCGTGACGCCGCCCCAGCCGTTCACCAGCCTGGAGATTTCCGGATCCCGTCCTTCCTTGGCCGCTGCAGCGCGCTCGGCGCGAATGGCCTTGGCGTGGGCGATGAACTCGTCGGCGATCTCGCGCTCTTCCTCGCTCCAGCCCGCCCGGACGGCGGCTTCGCCCCGCTCGGCGACCAGCGTCTCGTGACGCGCCAGGAACTTCTCCACCTGCAGAGGATAGTAGGCGAGCGATTCCGTCGCCGTGTCGATCGCCGTCAGGCCGCCGCCGATCACCACGACCGGCAGGCGTACCTGCAGGTTGGCGATCGATTCCTTCTTGGCAGCGCCCGTGAGCTGCAGCGCCATCAGGAAGTCCGACGCCGCACGCACGCCGCGCGCCAACCCGTTGGGCATGTCGAGCACGGTCGGCTTGCCGGCCCCGGCGCAGAGCGCGATGTGGTCGAAGCCCATGGTGAAGGCGTCCTCGACCGTGACCGTGCCGCCGAAGCGCACGCCGCCGAACATCGAGAACTGGTTGCGCCGCTCCAGCAGCAGCCGGACCAGCTTCAGGTAGTTCTTGTCCCAGCGCACGGTGATGCCGTACTCGGCGACGCCGCCGAAGCCGGCCATGGCACGCTCGCCGAGATTCTCGCGCAGCGTCGCGATATCCCTGACGGCGGCGAACGGCACGCGTGTGCCGTCGGCTTCCACGCCCGACTGCACCGGCGGCAGCGGCTCGATCTTCAGGCCGTCGATGGCGACCACGGTATGGCCGTCATTCATCAGGTGATGCGAGAGGTTGAACCCGGCCGGACCGAGTCCGACCACCAGCACGCTGCGGCCGGTCGCAGGGCGCGGGATCGGCCGGCGCAGGTTGAGCGGATTCCATCGCGTCAGCAGAGAATAGATCTCGAATCCCCAGGGCAGGCCAAGCACGTCCTTCAGCGTGCGGGTCTCGATCTGCGGGATGTCGACCGGTTCCTGCTTCTGGTAGATGCAGGCCTTCATGCAGTCGTTGCAGATGCGGTGCCCTGTGGCCGCGAGCAGCGGATTGTCGATGGCGGCCATTGCGAGCGCGCCGATCGAGAAACCCTCGCTCTTCAGCAGGTTCATCTCGGAGATCTTTTCCTCGAGCGGACATCCCGCCAGCGTGACGCCGAAAGGAGACTTCTGGAACTCGCCGGTCTTGCGGTCCTTCAGTCCCTTGGAGCAGCTGTCCTTGCCCTGGTTGTGGCACCAGATGCAGTAGTTGGTGTGATCCACCGCGCGCACGAGATCGTAGCCGGCATCGGTGAGTGCGAATCCTTCGCGATGCCGCAGCATGCTCCGCGGCAGCTTCATGCGCGTGACGCCGTCGACCACCTCGGTCTCGATCGGCACGAGATGCTCGAAGTCGAGCTTGTGCGGGACCTTGAACAACGGCCCCTCGCGATGCCGCCGGCGGCCCTCCGGATTATGCAGCGCCCAGGCGGCATACCGCGCCAGCGCATCGATTTCCGGCGTCGCCGTCTCGACCTTGAATTCCGCGCCGACAAGGTCTCGCACCGCCAGCGCAAAGGCGAGTTCCCACGCCTCGACGCCGTCCTCGAGACGGGCCGGTATCTTGATGGCTGCGGTGACCTCCGCGCCGTCGAGAGCCGCCGCGGCATCGGGCTTGATCGCACGCGTGACGTAGCGCTGCACGAACAGGCGCTTGCAGTCGTACAGCGGCGCCAGCGCCACATGCTGCCCGCGCAGCGCGGCGGCGGCCGCGGAGACGTCGAACAGGCCCGCGACGAAATCTTCGAGAAAACGGGCCACCTCGATCAGAAGGTTCGATTCCTCCTTCGGCGGCAGCGATTCCGGTGCCGCACGCGCGGCCATGAGACGGGCATGGACCTCGACATTCGCCCCCTGCAGCCAGGCGATGAAGGCGGCATCCAGCCGGGCGAGGCCGTCGCGGGCATAGAGATCGTCGAAACCCACTCCATGAGCGAGGGAGGGAGCGAGCTGAGGCGCCGTCATTGTCGAAATATCCGGGTCCGGGGAGGGGGAATTGTTCGTGCACGAACCGCTTAACCAAGCGAGCCCGCCTGCGCAAGATGGTTAAGGTTCGCGACATTTATGCCTGATGACGCCGCGATGTGCTTCGCCCATGGTCCGCCGGCCATGAAGACCGTTCCTGCCTCCGTGCGCGCCTGGCTGATGCTGGTTGCCGCGATGATTTTCGTCATGATCGTGCTTGGTGCGCTGACGCGACTCACGGAGTCCGGCCTCTCGATGGTCGAGTGGAAGCCCGTCACCGGCGTGCTGCCGCCGCTCGGCGACCAGGCCTGGCAGGACGAACTGCAGAAATATCTTTCCTCGCCGCAGGGGCGTTTGGTGAATCGTGGTTTCACCATCCCCGAATTCAAACAGATCTTCTGGCTCGAATTCTTCCATCGCCTGTGGGGACGCCTGATCGGGCTGGTGATGGCGTTGCCGCTCGCATGGTTCTGGTTGCGCGGAAGATTGTCGCCGGCGTTGAAACCGCGCCTCGTCGCCTTGCTCGTGCTCGGCGGCCTGCAGGGGGTGCTGGGGTGGGCGATGGTGGCATCGGGCCTGGTCGACCGGCCGTCCGTGAGCCATTACCGGCTCGCAGCCCATCTCCTCGCCGCGGTGGCGCTCTATGCCTATACGATCTGGCTGATCCTCGAACTCGGGCCGCAGCGGGTGCGGCGGGCCGATCCCGGCACGCGACGATATGCAACCGCACTCATCGGGCTCGTCTTCGTCGTCATGACGTTCGGCGCCCTGATGGCCGGACTGCGCGCGGGCCTTGCGCACAACACCTTCCCGACGATGTCCGGCTATTGGATTCCTCCCGGCATGTTCGATCTGTCGCCGGGGTGGATCAACATCTTCGAGAACGGCACGACCATCCAGTTCATCCATCGCTGGCTCGCCAAGCTTCTCGTGCTGGGCGTCCTCATCCTGGCGTGGCGCACGCGCCGTCCGGAAGGCTACGCGGCCGGGGCCATGGCCCTGGTCCAGCTCTGTCTCGGCATCGCCACCATCCTGAGCGGCGTGGAGATCGCGCTGGCCTCGATCCACCAGGCCGGCGCCGTCCTGTTGCTCACCACGCTGATCGTCGTCAGGCATCGGGCCATGCCTTCTCCAGCCCGGCCGCTCTCGGCTATTGTGGACCGATGAGCGGCATCCCCGACGAGACCCGCCCCGGCCCCAGGCGTCCCTGGCGGCTGCTACTCGGCGTTCTCGTCGCCTGCTCGGCGGCAGGCGCCCTCGCCTTCGTCACGATCCATCCGCCGCCCCTGCCCGTCCGCCACGCGAAGAAGGCGGGCACGGCCGTCCCGGCCGATGGGCCATCCCGGCGGCCGCTCGCCTTTGCGGACGACCTCGTGCTGCCCCCGCCGGAAATCCCACCCGCACCGACGACGGCAGAGATCACCAGGAAGCCCGCCACCGCATCGCCGCCGCCTCCGGCGCCGGCGCCGCCCCTTCCCTCAGTGTCGCCTCCCCCCGCAGCGCCGCCCCCTCCTTCAATGCCGGCTGACAAACCCGCAGCCGTCGACACATCGGCGGGCGACCCCGCCTCCCTGTCGCTGCAAGCGCTCAAGAAGCAGGCGGAGAGCAACGACCTGCCATCGATGATCGAAATGGCGCGCCGGCTCATCGAGGGAGACGGCATCGCCAAGGATCCGCAGGCAGGCGCGGGATGGATGCTGCGCGCAGCCGAGCTCGGATCGATTCAGGCCGCCTTCAATATCGGCGTGATGTATGAAAGCGGCTTCGTGGTCGAGCGCAATTCGGCCAAGGCGGCGCAATGGTACCGTCGCGCAGCGGATGCCGGTCTACCCGCCGCCCAGCACAATCTCGCGCTGCTGCTGCGCACCGGCAAAGGCGTCCCGCGCGACCAGGCCGAGGCGCTGAAGCTGCTCCTCGCGGCCGCGCATCAGGGCATGGCGGCTGCCATGTTCACGCTGGGCGACATCTACGAGCGTGGCGATGCGGCAGCGAAGGATCTCGCCGCCGCCGTGGCGTGGTACGAGGTCGCCGCGCGGTTCGACCGCGAGGCCAATGGCGGACAGGAGACCGCGCTCGCCAGATCGGCGTTGCAACGATCGCAGACGCTTCAGCGCGTGCTCACGCCCGCCGAACTGCGCCGTGCGCAGGACATCGGGCGAAGCGAGATCGCAAAGATCATTGCCGGCGTTCCCTCCGCCGAACGGCCCGCGGGCCTGCCCGCACCGGCACTGCCGGCGCCGGCACCGGAGTCGGCCTCGGGTGCAGCCGGCTCCAAACCCCAGGATCCCGCCGCCGGCTGGCCCGCCGCGCCCGCCGATCAGGTGCGTGCCATCCAGCAGGCGCTGTTCGATCTCAAGTTTCTGAAGGACAAGCCGGACGGCCTGCCGGGTCCGATGACCAGCAGCGCCATCCGCGAATTCCAGCGCGGCGCAGGCCTTGCCGAGACCGGCGAGCCGACGAAGGACGTCTACATTGCGCTCAAGCAGGCGCTCGCCAAGCGTGCCCCCGGCGCCGCGCTGCCGGCCGGCACGCCACCTGCCCCTGCAGCCGCCAAGCCTTAGGAAGCTTTCACATCAATCGGCCGGCGTGCCGCCACCACGCGACCGGCAGGCCCGAAGATACCGCCTCGGCCTCGGCCACGGAGCCGTAAAGGGCGAAGCAGGTCGCGCCGCTGCCGCTCATGGCGGCGTAGCGCACGCCCGGGCTTCGGCGCAGGACCGCAAGAACGTCACCGACCACGGGCTGCAGGGAGATCGCGCCGTCAGTCAGATCATTGCCGCGGACCGCGAGCGCCGCGGCGAAGCTGTCGAGATCCGTCCAGGCACGCTCCACCTGGAGTGTTGGTGAGAAAGGGCCGCGGCGCGCCGAGAAGACCGCAGGGGTCGGCAGCGGCACGCCGGGATTGACCAGCAGCAAGCCGCAGCGCGGCAGCGTCGGCGCGGGTTCCAGCACTTCGCCGACGCCGCTCGCGATCGCAGGCCGACCGGCCAGACACATCGGCACGTCGGCCCCGAGCCGCGTCGCGAGGCCGGAAAGATCGACGTCTGCCGGCGCGATATTCCAGAGTTCGGCCAGGCCCCTCAGCGCTGCCGCGGCGTCCGCGGAACCGCCTCCCAGGCCGGCCGCCATCGGAATGCGCTTGATAAGGCGCAGTGCCGCCCGCGGCGTCCTGCCGGTCTCCGCCGCAAGAAGGCGGGCGGCCCTCAGGACGAGATTGTCCGCCTCCGCAGACAGGGCTTCGGCCCCCAGCCCCTCGACCGCAAGGGTGAGGCCGTCGGCGGGCGCGATCTCCAGCGTATCGGCGAGATCGCTGAAGGCCACGAGCGAATTAAGAAGATGATAGCCGTCTGCGCGACGACCGACGACGTTCAGCCATAGGTTGACCTTGGCCGGGGCCGTCTCGACGAGGCCATCCACCGCCGCCCCCGCCCTGTCAGTCGCTTCGCTTCCCGTCGGCAGCCTTCTCGTAGACGGTCGGCTTGTCGTTCGAGTTGTTGAGGCCGTTGACGAGCTTGTCCTTCAATACCGGCTCGCGTTCCTTGTCGGGCTTCTGATTGAGCGCGCGCTGCCATTCGAACCGCGCCTCCCGGAACCGGCCGACATGCCAGTAGGCGTCGCCCAGATGCTCGACGACGGTGGCGTCGTCGCTCTTCTGTTCGGTCGCCCGCTCCAGCCACTTCACCGCCTCGTCATACTGGCCAAGCCGATAGTAGGCCCATCCGACGGAGTCGGTGATGGCGCCGTCGTCGGGCCTGAGCTCGGTGGCGCGCTTCAGCATCTTCATGCCTTCCTGGAGATGCACGCCCTGATCGATCCAGGTGTAGCCGAGGTAGTTCAGCACGTAGGGCTGCTCGGGCGACAGCTCGAGCGCCTTCTTCATGTCGGCTTCGGCACGCGACCATTGCTTCAAGCGTTCCAGCACGATGCCGCGGCCGAAATAGACCGGCCAGTAGCGCTCCTCGGGTTTCTTGATGCGCGCGATCGCCGTGTCGTAGGCGGCGGCCGCATCCTTGTAACGCTCCTTGGACCGCAGCAGGTCGGCGAGCGTAAGGGCGGCGTCGATCCGCTCGGGCTTCTCCGCGACCATCGCCTGCAGGCGGCGCACCGCACTGTCGATCCGGTCCGCCTGGGCATCCAGCGCAGCGGCCCGCAGGCGGGCCTGCCAGTAGAGCGGCGAGCTGGGGCCGATCTTGCCGAGTGCCGTCACGGCCTGGGAAAGCCGGCCGAACTGCTCGTCGAGGCCCGCGATCATCAGCCAGGCGAAATCAAGATCGGGCTTCAGCTCGACGGCGAGCTGCTGGAAGATGAGAGCGATATCCGCGCGCTCGTTGCGCTGATCGGAGCCGAGAATGCCGCCGACGTCGAACAGGATCTCCGCGATACCGGCGGCCGGCGACGGCGGCTTGGGCGCCGGCGCATTGGCTGCGAGCAGGCCATCCATGACGACCGATTCGCTGTGTTTCTCGCCGTAGGCCTTGAGCAGAGCGCGCGCATCGGCGTCCTTGCCAAGGCGCTGCAGGCCCTCGGCGACGGATACGGTGATGCGAAGTCCGTTCGGATCGAGCTGGACCGCGCGGCGATACTTCGCCTCCGCCGCCGCCCGGTCTCCGGCGAGCTCGTCGACCTGCGCCTGCACCACCAGGGCCGGGGCCTCGGAACGATCGCCCCGTTGCGGCTTCAGGCGCGCCAGGATCTCGCGTGCGCCGACGAAGTCCTTCTCGCCCGCCTTCAGCCACGCCACCACGAAGTCACGCAGCGGTCCGAGCTGGTTCTCGGCGCCGATCCGCGTGAGCTGCTGCTCGGCGGCGTGATACTCCCCGCGCTTGATCTTCTGCACCGCGAGCACGAGGTTGGCGAACGCATCGCCGGGCTTGATCGCCAGCACCTGCGGCGCCAGCTGCACCGCCGCATCGAAACGGCCGGCATACATCCGCATGCGGAAGGCGGCATAGATCAGCGTCGGGTCGGTCGGCGCCTGGGCCAGCGCGAGGTCGAGCTGCTCGGCACCGTTTTCGTAGTCGTGATCCTCTTCGGCAACGCGCGCAGCGAGATAGCGCCCATCGATCGAGATCGCCCCGACCGGGCGACCGCGCTGGGACTGCGACGGGGACGCCGGCGCCTTCGAAGGCGGCGCGCCCTGCGCCATGCTGGACACGGGAATCGTAAACAGCAGCGCCGCGGAAAGCAGCGCGAGGGGGATGGGTCGCATGCCTCTCACATATTGGGATAGTTGGGGCCGCCGCCACCTTCCGGCACGGTCCAGTCGATGTTCTGCGCCGGGTCCTTGATGTCGCACGTCTTGCAGTGGACGCAGTTCTGCGCGTTGATCTGGAAGCGCGGCTGGCCGTTGTCGGCGGTCACGACTTCGTAGACGCCGGCCGGGCAGTAGCGCTGCGCCGGCTCGGCATAGAGCGGCAGGTTGACGGCGATCGGGATCGACGGATCGCGCAGCCGCAGATGAACCGGCTGGTCTTCCTCGTGGTTGGTGCTCGACAGGAACACCGACGAAAGCTTGTCGAAGGAAACGACGCCGTCCGGCTTGGGGTACTGGATCGGCTGGAATTCCGACGCCGGCCGCAGGCACTCGTGGTCGGCCTTGTGGTGATGCAGCGTCCACGGCAGGCGGATGCCGAGATCGTGCATCCACATGTCGAAGCCGCCGTAGATCGTGCCGAACACCGATCCCCACTTCAGGGCCGGCTTCACGTTGCGCACCCTGTCGAGATCCTTCCAGATCCACGACGCCTTGAGCTTGACCGGATAGGCGATCAACTCGTCGCCGCCGCTCTTGCCGCCGGCCAGCGCCTCGAAGGCCGCTTCGGCCGCGAGCATGCCGCTCTTGATTGCGTTGTGGCTGCCCTTGATGCGCGGAACGTTGACGAAGCCCGCCGAACAGCCGATCAGCGCGCCGCCCGGGAAGACGAGCTTGGGGACCGACTGGATGCCGCCCTCGTTGATGGCACGCGCGCCGTAGGTCAGGCGCTTGCCGCCCTGCAGGTATTTCGCGACTTCGGGATGCGTCTTGAAGCGCTGGAATTCGTCGAACGGCGACAGATACGGGTTCTCGTAGGAGAGATGGACGACGAAGCCGATCGCCACCAGGTTGTCGCCGAAATGGTACATGAAGGAGCCGCCCTGGCTCCCGGTCTCGGACAGCGGCCAGCCCTGCGAATGCACGACCAGGCCCTTCTTGAACTTGGCCGGATCGACCTGCCACAGCTCCTTGAGGCCGATGCCGAACTTCTGCGGATCGACGCCGGCGCGCAGGTCGAACTTGCCCATGAGCTGCTTGGCGAGCGAGCCGCGCGCGCCCTCCGCGATCAGCGTGTACTTGGCGAGCAGCTCCATGCCCGGCGTGTAGCTGTCCTTGTGGTGGCCGTCCTTGGCGATGCCCATGTCGCCGGTGGCGACACCCTTCACCGAGCCGTCGTCGTTGTAGAGAACCTCGGCGGCCGCGAAGCCAGGATAGATCTCGACGCCCAGCGCCTCGGCCTGCTGCGCGAGCCAGCGGCAGACCTCGCCCAGGCTGACGATGTAGTTGCCGTGGTTGTTCATCAGCCGCGGCATGGCGAAGTTGGGGAAACGGAAGGATCCCGTCTTGGTGAGCCACAGGAACTGGTCGTCCGTGACATGGGTCTCGATCGGCGCGTCCTTCTCCTTCCAGTCGGGAATGAGCTCGTTCAGGCCGACCGGATCGATCACCGCCCCGGACAGGATATGGGCGCCGATCTCCGATCCCTTCTCGATCAGGCAGACCGAGACCTCATGATTGCGCTCGGCCGCGAGCTGCTTCAACCGGATCGCCGCCGCAAGCCCGGCCGGGCCGCCGCCGACAATCACAACGTCGTATTCCATCGCCTCGCGTGCCATACCCGTCTCGCTCTCCAGTGCCCTTTTCCAGATGGACGTGCCGCTAGCCGGCGACGATCCTTTCACTGGTAAATAGCCTGTCGGGGGCTGGATCGCTACCTGCTGAAAGGGGCATTCCCGTGGCTGAGTTGACTGAAATCGAAAGTAAAATCTTCGCGGCGAACGAATTCCGACTGGAAAATGGGCAGACCCTGCCCGTTCTGGAGCTTGCCTACGAGACTTACGGCACACTCGCGCCCGGCCGCGACAATGCGATCCTGGTCGTGCACGGCTACACATCGAGCCATCATGCCGCCGGACGGAACGCAAAGGGAAAGGAAGGGCGCGGTGTCGCCGCCGGCTCGGCCGGCTGGTTCGACGGCCTGATCGGCCCCGGCAAGGCCGTCGACACGGATCGCTATTTCGTCGTGTCGGTAAATGCCCTGGGCTCCGCGCATGGCAGCACCGGCCCGAATGCAACCGATCCGCGCACCGGCAAGCCGTACGGGCCGACCTTTCCCGAAATCACCCTGCGCGACATGGTCGCGAGCCAGAAGCTCCTGGTCGATTCGCTGGGGTTGAAGGAACTGGTCGCGGTGATCGGCCCGTCGATGGGCGGCTTCCAATCGTTCCAATGGGCAGCTTCCTATCCCGGCTTCGTCAGGGCGGTCGTTCCCTCGGTGACGGCACCGCGCGCCCCGTCCGGCCTCGACCGGCTGGAGGCGCTGAAGACGCGGCTGGCCGGCGATCCCAACTGGAACGGCGGCTGGTATTACGACAACGGCGGCATCGCCAAGACCCTCGAGGAGATCCGCTTCGAGACGCTGATGGCCTATGGCCAGAACGAGATCCTTGCCGAAACCATGCCCGACCCGAAGGCGCGCGAAGCCGCCATCCGCGCCGGCGCGCGCGCCTGGGCGCAGATCTATGACGGCCACTCGCTGGTGGTATTGCGCAAGGCAATAGGTACGTTCGACATTACCGGCCAGTACGACCGGCTCAAGCGGGCGAAGGTGCTCTATGTGCAGTCGCCGACCGACAAGCTGTTCGACATCGCCCTCTGTCCCGGCTACGTGAACGACATGCGCAAGGCCGGAGTCGACATCACCTATGTCGAGCTGCCCTCGAACAAGGGGCACATGGCAAGCCATGCCGACGCCGCGCTGTGGGCGCCGATCCTGGCGGCCTTCCTGAAGAGCCTGTGATGGACGCACCGGCCGCATCCTCCCGGGATCTCGCGGCGGTCCTGCGCTGGTACGTCGAGCAGGGCCTCGACGAGACGATCGGCGAAGAGCCGATCGACCGGTTTGCCCTGCCGGCTGCCGCGTCCGCCGCCGCGCCGATGGCCGCCGTCGCCGCCCCGCCGCCTGCCCGACCGCCCTCGCCGCCCCCGGTGCGGACGTCTCCGCCCGCGCCGGCAGCCCGGCCGCCCGTTCCGCTGGAATCGCCGCAGCTCGTCGAGGATGCACGGGCCCTGGCCGAAGGCTGCGCCACCATCGCCGACCTCGAGGCGGCGATCCGCAGCTTCGAGGGCTGCGCGCTGAAGCGCACGGCCAAGAACACCGTGTTCGCCGACGGCACGCCGGACGCGCCGGTGATGGTGGTCGGCGAGGCGCCGGGCGCCGACGAGGACCGCCTCGGCAAGCCTTTCGTCGGCGTGAGCGGACAGCTCATGGACCGGATGATGGAGGCGATCGGCCTCACCCGTGCGGGCGGCTTCTACATCACCAACATCCTGTTCTGGCGCCCGCCCGGCAACCGCACGCCGACGCTCGCCGAGCAGGCCATGTGCCTCGCTTTCACGCGCCGCCACATCGAGCTGGTCCGGCCGAAGGTCCTGGTCCTGGCCGGCGGCGTCGCCGCCAAGGCGGTGCTCGATACCGCCGAGGGCATCATGCGCCTGCGCGGCAAGTGGGCGAGCTACCGGCTGAGCGACGGTACCGAGGTGCCGACCATGCCGACCTTCCATCCGGCCTATCTGCTGCGCACGCCCGCCAGCAAGCGCCAGAGCTGGATGGACCTGCTCGCGATCAGCAAGAAGCTGAAGGAGCTGGCCTAGCCCCGGTTGCTAGAGCTTCTTCTTCAGGAAGAATTTCTGGTGGCCCTCCGGATAGTCGTCGAGCACGCCGAAGACCTCGTAGCCGCGCTTCTCGTAGAAGCCCCGGGCCTGGAAGGAATGGGTGTCGAGCGACGCCGAATGGCAGCCGCGTTCGCGGCCATAGGCCTCGGCCTCGTCCATCAGCCTGGTGCCCCAGTCCTTCCCGCGCTGCGATTCGTCGATCCAGAGGATGGAGATGTGCAGCCAGCCGCCCCACACGCGTCCCAGAAGGCCGCCCAGCGTCTCGCCGCGATCGCTCTTGAGGAAGAGATTGACCGGATAGTAGGTCGAAACGCCGGTCGCGCCGATATTGTACAGGGTGAGATGACGGTGGACCGTCTCGGCATCGGCGCCCGACGGATCGAAGACGATCTTGACCGCGCCCATCTCAGCGCATCGCCGCGCGCTGGCGCACAAGGGCGAGAACGGTACGGCCGATCGGCATGTCGACGCCGACCCACTCCGCCATCTCCACCACCGCGCCCAGCAGCGCCTCGATCTCCAGAGGGCGTCCGCGTTCGAGATCCTGCAGCATCGACGTCTTGTGCGCGCCCACTTCGGCGCCGCCCGCCAGCCGCTTGTCGACAGTGAGTGCGAACTTCACGCCGAGCTTCTCCGCCACGGCCTGTCCCTCGACCATCAGGGCCCGGCAGGCCGCGTGCGTACCGGGATCGGCCAGCACCTTGTCGAGCGTCGCACCGGTCAGCGCGCTCACCGGGTTGAAGGCCATGTTGCCCCACAGCTTCACCCACAGCTCGTCGCGAATGCGCGGCCGCACCGGCGCCTTGAGGCCGGCCTTGATCAGCAGTTCGGACAGCCTGCCCGCGCGCTCGCTGCGGCTGCCGTCCGGCTCGCCGAGGGTGAAGCGGTCGCCGTAGGTATGCTCGATCACGCCGGGCTCGCTCACGTCGGCGGCCGGATAGACGATGCAGCCCAGCGTCTGCGCCGGTGGCAGGCCGGCCGACACCACGCCGTCGGGATCGACGGCCTCGACCCGGCGGCCTTCGAAGGGACCGCCGAGCTTGTAGGTGTACCACCAGGGCACGCCGTTGATGGCGGCGACGATCGTCGTGTCGGGTCCGATCAGCGGCTTGAGCTGGCCCATCGCCGGGATCAGCGAATGCGCCTTGAGGGTCAGGACCAGATAGTCCTGCGGCCCGACATCCTTGGGATCGGTCTCCACCCGCGGCCTGGTGACGGTCTCCTGGCCCTCGCTGCGCAGCACGAGGCCCTTGGCCCGCATGGCCTCGTAATGCGGTCCGCGCGCGACGACGGTGACAGGCGTGCCCGCCATTTCGAGCTTGGCGGCCATCAGGCCACCGATGGCGCCGGCACCGAAGACGCAGATCGACGTCACGTCCGCTCCCTCAGCCCGCCGTCTCGCCGAGGCCGAGCTTGGCCGCGAGGCCGATGCGCTGCAGCTTGCCTGTCGCGCCCTTCGGGATCTCGGGCACGAACAGCACCTTGCGCGGCACCTTGAAGTCGGCCGCGCGCGCGGCCACGAAGTCGCGCAGCTCGCGTTCCGTGCATTCGCAGCCGGGCCGGAGCACGACCACCGCCCCCACCTCCTCGCCGAGCTTGGGATGCGGGATCGCGAAGGTCAGGCACTGCTCGACCGACGGATGATCCATCAGGATGACGTCGACCTCGATCGGACTGATCTTCTCGCCGCCGCGGTTGATGATCTCCTTCAGGCGTCCGTTGAGGAACAGATAGCCGTCCTCGTCGAAATAGCCCTGGTCGCCGGTGCGGAACCAGCCGTGGGCGAAGGCCTTGGCATTGGCATCGGGATTGTTGTCGTAACCCGCGGTGACGTTCGGGCCCTGGATCACGACCTCGCCCGTCTGTCCTTGCGGCAGCATGTTGCCCGCCTCGTCCATGATCGCGATCTTCGGTCCCGCCGGCAGGCCGACCGCGCCAGGCTTGCGCTTGCCCGGTGGCAGCGCGTTCGACGCCATCTGATGGCTCGCCTCGGTCATGCCGTAGGCCTCGACCACCGGGCAGCCGAACGCTTCCTCGAGCTCGGCCATCACCTGCGGCGGCAACGATGACGAGGAGGAACGGATGAAGCGCAGCTTCGCAGCCTTGGCCGCTTCGGCATTGTTGCGCAGCCGGCCCAGGATCGCCTGATGCATGGTCGGCACCGCCGTGTACCAGGTCGGCTTCACCTCCTCGAGCCAGGCGAAGAAGCGCAGCGCGTTGAAGCCCGGCGTGCAGGACACCGACGCCCCCGCGGCCAACGACGACAGCGTCGCCGCGATCAGCCCGTGGATATGGAACAGCGGCATGATGTTGAGACAGCGGTCGGCCGGCGTCAGTGCCAGCGTCGTCCCGATGTGGCGCGCCGAGGCGGCAAGATTGGCCGTCGACAGCGGCACGATCTTGGGCCGCGCCGTCGTCCCCGATGTATGCAGCACCAGCGCGATCTCGCCGTCGACGGAAATGCCTGATTTGGCCGCCTTGCCGGGCTTCAGCGCCGACACGTCGAGCGTGAAGGCCCCTGCCGGCGCACCTTCCGTCGGCACCAGCTCGACGAGGGGGATGCCGAGCTTCTGCGCCATGCCACGCACCGGGCTTTCCATGCCCTTCTGCACGATCACGGCCTTGGGCTTGAGGTCGTCGAGATAGAACTCGAACTCCTCGGCCCGGTAGGCGGGATTGAGCGGCGCCGAGGTCGTGCCCGAAGCGACGGCGATGAAGGACGACGCCATCTCCGGCCCGTTGGGAACGACCATCGCCACGCGATCGCCGCGGCCGATGCCGACGCCGTTCAGGACCGCGATCGTGTCGTCGGTGAGCTTCTTCAGGCCGGCATAGGTGAGCCATGGCCGCCCCGGCGCCCCGATCGCCGGCGCATCGGGTTTGCCTGCCGAGGTAACGTCGTAAACGGTCTGGACCATGATCGATCTGCCCTTTCCATCCTCATTCCCCTCCCCCGCGCAGTCTCCGTGCAGGGGAGGAACATGACACTGCCTACGCCGCCGCCTTCTGCTCGTCGGCAACGATGCGGTCGTAGGCCGGCAGGGTCAGGAACTCGCAGAACTGCGGCTGCTCGACCAGATCGATCATCAGCTGGGCCGCATCCTCGTAGCGTGCCTTGGCATAGGCTTCCTCGCCGATCTGCGCCTTCACCTTGTCGTTCTCCTCGCGCACGATCTCGCGCACGAGCTCCTTGGTGATGGCGCGGCCGTCGCTGAGCTTCTGGTGGTGACGCACCCACTGCCAGACCTGGGCCCGGCTGATCTCGGCGGTGGCGGCATCCTCCATCAGGTTGAACAGCGGCACGCAGCCGATGCCGCGCAGCCAGGCCTCGATATAGCCGATGCCGACGGCCACGTTCTGCCGCAGCCCCGCCTCGGTCTTGGTGCCCTCGGGGATCTTGACCAGGTCGGCGGCGGTGACGTGCACGTCCTGCCGCTTGCGCGCGATCTGGTTGGCTTCCTTCATCACCGCGTCGAACTCGGCCTTGGCGATCTCGACCAGGCCCGGATGGGCGACCCAGGTGCCGTCGTGACCGTCACCCGCCTCGCGCTTCTTGTCGGCGCGCACGCGCTCCATGGCCTGCTCGTTGGCGGCCGGATCGTTCTTGATCGGGATTTGCGCCGCCATGCCGCCCATCGCATGCACTTCGCGGCGATGGCAGGTCTTGATGAGGAGCTGGCTGTAGCAGCGCAGGAAATGCGAGGTCATCGTCACCTGGCCGCGGTCGGGCAGCACGGCCCACTCCTGCTCGCGGAACTTCTTGATGAAGGAGAAAATGTAGTCCCAGCGGCCGCAGTTGAGGCCGGCCGAATGATCTTTCAGCTCCCACAGGATCTCGTCCATCTCGAAGGTGGCAAGGATGGTCTCGATCAGGACGGTGGCCTTGATCGACTTCTGCGGCACGTCGAGCGTGTCCTGCGCATGGACGAAGACGTCGTTCCACAGCCGGGCCTCGAGATGGCTCTCCATCTTGGGCAGGTAGAAATACGGGCCGGTGCCGCGCGCCAGCGCTTCCTTGGCGTTATGGAAGAAGTAGAGGCCGAAATCGAACAGCGAGCCCGACATCGGCTTGCCGTCCACCGTCATGTGCTTCTCGAGCAGGTGCCAGCCGCGCGGGCGCACGAACAGGACGGCGGTCTTGTCGTTGAGCTTGTAGGCCTTCTGGCTCTGCGGATCGACATAGTCGATCTGGCGCCGCACGGCGTCCGCCAGGTTGAACTGCCCCTCGACCATGTTGGTCCAGGTCGGCGTGCTGGCATCCTCGAAGTCGGCCATGAAGACATTGGCGCCGCAATTGAGCGCGTTGATGATCATCTTGCGATCGACCGGGCCGGTAATCTCCACACGGCGATCAAGGATGTCCTTGGGCAGCGGCGCGACGGTCCAATCGCTGTCGCGGATCTGCGCGGTCTCCGGCAGGAAATCCGGCCTTTCGCCGGCGTCCAGCCGCTTCTGGCGCTCGACCCGGGCGGCGAGGAGCTCCTCGCGGCGGGCATTGAAGCGCCGCTGCAGGTCCGCCACGAACGCCAGGGCCTCCCGGGTCAGCACCTTTTCGAAGCCGGGCTTGATCTGCCCATCGATCGTCACGCCCGCCGGAAGGTCCAGAGCCGTCATGGTGTTCCTCGTTGATTTGGGTTCATTGAATGAGGCAAGGGGGCGATTTAACGCCGGAATCGACGAGCGGCCAGTCTGAATCGAATCGCAACTGCAAAAACCTTTCTGGCATAAGGGTTGCTGCTTCCGGGACAGAGGCAAGATCGAACCGAGGAAGAAGCGCAAAATGACGACCACGTCCGTGCATCCCGTCGACGAAAAACTGCCGTTGCCCCGGCTGCTGCCACTGGGACTGCAACACGTCCTGGTGATGTATGCGGGGGCGGTCGCCGTTCCCCTCATCCTGGGCGGCGCCCTGAAGCTGCCGAAGGATCAGGTGGCGGTCCTGATCAATGCCGACCTCTTCGCCTGCGGCCTTGTCACGCTGATCCAGTCGATCGGCTTTCGCGGCTTCGGCATCCGGCTCCCGGTGATGATGGGCGTGACCTTTGCCGCGGTCGGGCCGATGCTGGCCATGGCGGCCGATCCCCGCCTTGGGCTTCTGGGCATCTACGGCGCCGTGATCGGCTCAGGCGTCTTCGGCGTCCTCATCGCTCCCTTCATCAGCCGGCTGCTGCCGCTGTTCCCCCCTTTGGTGACGGGCACCATCATCGCGGTCATCGGCATCTCGCTCATGCGCGTCGGCATCAACTGGGCGGCGGGCGGCATCGGCAGTCCCCGCTTCGGCGATCCGACGTACCTCGCCGTATCGTTTCTGGTGTTGCTGGTCATCCTGGGCATCACGAAATACCTGACCGGCTTTATTGCGAACGTCGCCGTCCTGCTCGGCCTTGTCGCGGGGTTCCTCATTGCCATGATCCTGGGCGAGGTGAGCTTCGCGGGCGTCGCCGAGGCACGATGGATCGAGCCGGTCTATCCGTTCCAATTCGGCATGCCGAAATTCGAACTGCTCTCCATCCTGACCATGTGTCTGGTCATGATCGTGGTGATGATCGAGTCGACGGGCATGTTCCTTGCCCTGGGCGAGCTTACCGACCGCAAGATAACGCCGGACGATCTCACGCGTGGCCTGCGTGTCGACGGGCTCGGCACGCTGATCGGCGGCATCTTCAATACCTTCCCCTACACATCCTTCTCCCAGAATGTCGGTCTGATCGGTATCACCGGCGTGCGGAGCCGCTGGGTCACCGCCGCTGCCGGCGTCATCATGCTGGTCCTCGGCCTGTTCCCCAAGGTCGCGACCGTCGTCGCTTCGGTGCCGCAGTTCGTGCTGGGCGGCGCGGGCATCGTTATGTTCGGCATGGTCTGCGCCACCGGGGTGCGCATCCTTTCACGCGTCGATTTTCGCGGCCGCCCGAACAATGCCTATGTCGTCGCCATCAGCATCGGCCTCGGCATGATCCCGCTGGTATCGGAAAAATTCTTTGCCCGCATGCCGGCCGCACTGGGACCGCTGCTGCACAGCGGCATCCTGCTCGCCTCCGTCTCGGCGGTCATCCTCAACGCCTATTTCAATGGCCTGCGCGGCGGCGCCGATGCAGCGGCGGAGACAGCCTCCGCCAGCCGCGAGGCCGAAGCGGCACATTGATCGGACGGAGATCCCAATAATGGACGCTGCATTCCTTGGCGACTGGCTGAACCTGCTGCTGCGCTGGGCCCATATGATCGTAGGCATCGCCTGGGTGGGGGCGTCGTTCTACTTCATCTGGCTGGACAACCACCTTCATGCCCCCCTCGATCCTGCCGATGCCGCCAAGGGCATCGGAGGGGAAGTCTGGGCCGTCCACGGCGGCGGCTTCTACACCGCCAAGAAATTCAGGCTGGCGCCGGAGAAGCTGCCGCCGGAACTGCACTGGTTCAAGTGGGAAGCCTACACGACGCTCATCACCGGCTTCCTGCTGCTGTGCCTCGTCTACTACTACGGCGCGCAGATCGCGCTGATCGATCCATCGGTGATGGCGCTGTCGCGCCCCGAGGCGATCGCCATCGGTCTTGCCTTTCTCGTCGGCGGCTGGCTGTTCTACGACCTGATCTGCCGGTCGGCCTTCGGCGAGGACGACCTGATCCTGGGCGGCCTCCTGTTCCTCTACTGCGTCTTCGCCGCCTGGGCCCTCTGCCACATCTTCTCCGGCCGCGGCGCCTACATCCATTTCGGCGCCATGCTGGGCGTCATCATGGCGCTCAACGTCTTCTTCGTGATCATCCCGGGCCAGCGCGAACTGGTAAGGGCGAAGGAGGAAGGCCGGACCCCCGATCCGCGCTTCGGCCTCCGCGGCCGTCAGCGCTCGGTGCACAACACCTACTTCACGCTGCCGGTGCTGTTCACCATGATCAGCAACCACTATGCCGGCCTCTATGGCCACGAGTGGAACTGGGTCCTGCTGGTCATGATCTCGGTGGCGGGCGCGCTGATCCGCGTCTGGTTCGTGCAGCGCCACAAGGGCAACGCCAATCCGCTCGTCCTGGCATCGGGCCTGGTGATGCTGGCCCTCACCGCCATCGTCTCCCTGCCGCGACCGAGCGCGGACGGCGGCGGCGGGCCTGTCGCGTTCAGCGAGGTGCAGCCGATCATCCAGGCGCGCTGCGTTCCCTGCCATGCGACCAGGCCGGTGCAGGAAGGCTTCACCGCTCCGCCCAAGGGCGTCGTCCTGGAGACCCCGGCGGAAATCCGGACCCGGGCCGCCATGATCAACCAGCAGGCCGTCGTGTCGAAGGTCATGCCGCCCGGCAACCTGACCAACATCACCGACAGTGAACGGAGCCTGATTGCGCGTTGGTTCAAAGCCGGCGCACAATAGCCCCATGTTTCCGCGCACGGGCGACCGGCCCTGGCGCCGCCTGCTGACGGCGGCGCTGGCCGCAGTCGCGATTCTTGTCAGCTGGGGTCACTTCGCCGACCGGGGCGGGCGCAGCCTTGCGCGCGAGCCCGGCAACGTCATCGTCTCGGACGCCGAGCGGAAGGCCTGGGGCAATGGCGTCGGCTTCGAGAGCGAGCGGCGGCTCGACGAGCACTATCAAAAGCATGGCGCCGAGTTCGGCAACATCACGCGGGTCGACTATCTGCACCAGGCCCAGCTCCTGCGCGACACGGCTGTGGGCGGACCGGTGCTGGAGGCCGTGCGGAAGGACGGCGTGACCACCCGCTTCGACCGCCAGACCGGCGCCTTCGTCGCCTTCAACCGCAACGGCACGATCCGCACCTTCTTCAAGCCCAACGACGGCGAGCGCTATTTCCGCCGCCAGGCGGAGCGCGGCAGCGAATGACCCCCTCCACGCCCCCGCCCGCCCTGCCCAACGTCGAGGAACTGCGCGACCTGATCGACCAGTGGGCGGGCTTCGTCACGGATCTCGAGAAGAAGGACTACACGTTCGATCTCGACAACTGGCGGAACGACGTCGACGTGCGCGAGTTGATCCTGGAGGCGCTGCCGATGTTCAGCCGGGAGGAAATCGGCGATCACGCCCGGAAGCTCGACGACGCCGACAAGATCTTCATGGCGACGACGCATCCTTTCCGCCGCTGCGTATGGGGTGGCGGCACGGCGAAGAAGGAAAAGTGGACCGCGCAAAACAACTGGTGGTACTTCCGCACGCCGATCCGATCGAATGCGCAGCTCGAAGACGAGCTGGCGACGGTGCGATAGTCTTCGTCCGGACCGCAGGCCGTCGGCCCGCCCCGAGAACCGCGGAGCACCGGTCCGCACGAGCATGAGATGGCAAGCAGCAAAATCCTCGTCGAGCGCAATGGCGCCGTCACCACCATCGTCATCAACCGCCCGCAGGCCAGGAACGCACTGGACAACGAAGCCGCCCATGCGCTCGCCGACGCGCTCCGCACCTTCGAGGCGGATGCCGACGCCCGCGTCGGCGTGCTGACCGGCGCCGGCGGCGCCTTCTGCGCCGGCGCGGATCTCAAGGAACTGGGGACGGGGACCGACTACTTCCCCTGGGCCGGCAGCGACGAAGGCCCGTTGCGGATGCCGCTCGGCAAGCCGGTCGTCGCCGCCGTCGAGGGGCATGCCTGCGCCGGCGGCCTGGGGGTGGCGCTCTTCTGCGACATCCGCATCGTCGACGAGACAGCCGTCTTCGGGGTCTTTTCGCGCCGCTGGGGCGTGCCCATGAGCGACGGCACGACCGTGCGCCTGCCGCGCATCGTCGGCCAGGGCCGCGCGCTCGACATGCTGCTCACGGGCCGCGCCGTGAACGCCGACGAGGCGATCGCCATCGGCCTCGCCACGCGCAAGGTGGCCCGCGGCACCACGCGTGCCGAGGCCGAGAAGCTCGCCGCACAGATCGCCGGGTTCCCGCCCATCGCCATGACGTCGGATCGCCAGTCGGCATACGAAAGCTTCGATCGTCCCGCGGCCGCCGCCATCCGGCGCGAGATGGAACTGTCGCTTGAAGCGCGCCGGCAGGAGTCCCAAAAAGGCGCCGCACGGTTCGCCCAGGGCGAAGGCCGACACGGCCAATTCCGCAAATAGGGAGTTGAAAGGTACGAATGCGCGCACTGGTCTGTCACGCCTACGGGCCGATCGAACATCTCAAGGTCGAGGACCGCCCGGCTCCCAAGCCGAGGACGGGCGAGATCCTGATCCGGGTCGGCGCCGCCGGCGTGAGCTTCGCCGCGATGCTGGGGGTGCAGGGCAAGCACCAGAACAAGCCGCCGCTTCCCTACATCCCGGGCAATGAACTGGCGGGCCATGTCGAGGAACTCGGCCTCGGCGTCGAAACCCTCAAGGTCGGCGACCGGGTCATGACCGGCGTGCCGCAAGGCGCCTTCGCCGAATATGCGGTCGCGACGGCGGCCAACGCGGTGCGCATCCCCGACATCATGCCCTATGCGGAAGCGACCAACTTCCCGACGCTCTATCCCACCGCCTACGGTGCGCTGAAGTGGAAGGCCAACCTCCAGCCCGGCGAAGTGCTGCTGGTCCATGGTGCGGGCGGCGGCTCCGGCCTCACCGGCATCGAGGTCGGCAAGGCGATGGGCGCCACGGTGATCGCTTCCGCCGGCGGTGCCGACAAGCTCGCCGCCGCCAAGGAAGCCGGCGCCGACCATCTGATCGACTATCGCCAGGAGGACCTGCGCACCAAGGTGCTGGAGATCACCGACGGCCGCGGCGCCGACGTGATCTACGATCCGGTCGGCGGATCGGCCTTCGACGCCTCCCTGCGCTGCATCGCCCCCGAGGGCCGCATCATCCCGATGGGCTTCGCCAGCGGCACCGTCCCCCAGATTCCCGCCAATATCCTGCTGGTCAAGAACGTGACGGTGATCGGCTTCTACTACGGCTACTGGAACGGCTGGGGCGGCAAGAGCGCGCCGAGCCCGAAGGAGGCCGCGGCCCTCGACCGGCGCCGCGCCATGGTCGCCGAGGCCCAGAAGGAGCTGATGCGCTGGTACACGGAAGGCAAGCTGAGGGCGACCGTCGCGGCGACCTTCGACCTCGCCGACTGGGTCAAGGCATTCAAGCTGATCGAGCAGCGGACCGTCGTCGGCAAGGCGGTCCTGGTTCCCTGATCGCCGCACGCCGCGGGCGGGCGGCCGTCGTGCTGCACCTTCTCGCCGTGTCCGGCAGCCTGCGCGCCGGCTCGTCGAACGCCGCGCTTCTCGATGCCGCGTGCCGGCTGGCGCCGGCCGGGATCGGCATCGAGATCTATCCCGACCTGGGACGGCTGCCGCACTTCAATCCCGATCTCGAACCGGAGCCGCCGCCGATCGTCGCGGAACTGCGCGCCCGCATCGGCCGCGCCGACGGGCTGCTCGTGTCCTGTCCCGAATATGCGCGCGGGATCCCGGGCTCGTTCAAGAACATGCTCGACTGGCTGGTCGGCAGCACCACCTTTCCCGACAAGCCGGTGGCGCTGTTCAACGCCTCGCCACGCGCCTCCGAGGCCCAGGCCGCCCTGCGCCTCGTGCTGGAGACGATGTCGGCCCGGCTCGTCGACGCGGCGTCGATCTCGGTCGACCTGCTGTCGCGGAAGATGGACGCGGCGGCCATCGCCACCGATGCCGCGACGGCAGCGATTATCGTCCATGCCCTGCAGCGCTTCGCCGACGCCATCCGGTGCCACGACATGCCGTGATCCTGTTCCAACCGCCTTCGGGACGGTTGGGACAGGCGGGACAGTTGGGACAAGCGGGACGGGCGGGACAACCGGGACAAGTGG
>JAFEFG010000150.1 GCA_018240685.1 Pseudomonadota bacterium
CATGGGCATCAGAGGCGTCCCAGGCCGGCGGGACAGGCCGGGACGCCGCCCTACTTCTCGAGCGGCGTGAAGTACCACTTGCCGTCGCGCAACGGCAGGAAGCTGCCATCGTCCACCCCCACCTCCTCGGCGATGCGGGTGTTGGCAGCCGAATTGAGCGACAGGATCAGCTCCCCGTTCTTCTTCAGGTCGACGGCGAGGTTGTTAACCTCGTCGGGATCCGCGTGCAGGTCGTAGACCTCGAGGTCGTTCTTCGCGACCAGTTCCTCGAGCGTCTTGGGCGTGTTGAAGGCGACCGGCGAGAAATAGCGCGAGAAGCGGTAGCGGCCGTCCCAGATGCTGCGGATCGCCGTGCGATGATGGAAGTCCGGCGGATGCCCCGCCAGCTGCGCGTACTGCTTCTCCGGCACCTTGAGACCCGGCTTGCGCGTATCGACCGTCCGCTTCGCCCATTCGGGATCCTGGAACGACAGCATATCGAAATTGTACAGCGACGCCGGCCGCACGGCATGGACGGCGGCGCCCGCAGGATCGAGCAGGAGACGGCTGAAATCCTGCCCCTTCAACCCCGACGCCGCCCGCGCCCGCGCCGGCGTGTCGAGGCCGGTCAGGCCGATGATCGTCGGCGTCAGATCGAGCTGCGAGGTGATCGCCTGGCACTCCTTCCCGCCGGGAAGGGCCGGGTGGACGATCATCAGCGGCAGGTGGTTCTGCTGGCGGTAGGCCGTCGTGCCCTTGTTGCGCATCTGGTGATTGCCGCCCAGCTCGCCGTGATCGGCCGTGAAGACGACGATCGTGTTCTGCTCCATGCCGACGCTGTGCAGCACTTCCAGCAGCGCCTCGACCTTGCGGTCGCAATCGCGGATCGCATTGAAGTAGTAGTTGCGCAGCGCCCGCCAGCGGCGATCCTCATCCGGCCACGGCCCCACCATCATGTCGGTGATCTGCTGATAGTATTTCTGTCCCACCGGGCGCCCCGGCGAATCGAACGACTGACGCCTGCTGACGGGCAGCGGAACATCGTCCCACGTGGCGCGATAGATCTCGTCATCCGGCGCCGGCTGGATAGGCGACCAGTGCGACTTGCCCTGGACGTTCTCGCCGGGCAGGTCGGAATTGAACCACATCACGTCGTGCGGGTTGACGAAATTGACCGCCATGTACCACGGCTGCTTCTTGGCCCTGAGCGACAGGCCTTCGGTCCGCAGCCAGGTGATCGCGGATGACAGGGTGACGTCGTCGTACGAGTAGCCGCCCCGGGCGCCGTCGGTCAGGTCGCCCAGGCCGAAGAAATCCTTGAAGCCGTAGGACTCCATCGTCTTGCGGTAGGAGAGCAGCGGCACATCGACGGGGTCGTCGGTGAGATCCATCGTCGCCGAAAGGTGCCACTTGCCCTGATAGGCCGCGTAGTAGCCGAGCTCTGTCAGGCGATGGCCGATCGTCCTGATGTTCGGCGACAGATCGCGTTGCCAGACGTAGTTCAGGTTGTCGGCGATACCCGTGTGCTGGATGTGCTGCCCGGTGTAGATCACCGACCGCGCCGACGAGCACACACAGGACGCCGCCTGGTGATTCAGGAAAGTGACGGCCTTTTTCTTGATCGCCTCGCGGCCCGGCACCGGGAAGGGCCACTTCGGAAAGAAATGCTCCTGGTCGACCAGGATGAAGAGGATGTTGTATCCGGCCGGCAGGCTCTTCGACGACGCCGTACCCTGCGCCTGCGCGATCTGCCTTCCGCCGAGGCTGCTGCCGATCGCGGCGCCGCCGGAAGCCATCAGCGTCCGTCGCGTCAGATCGGACGGCTTCCCTGGAAGATCTGCGGACATAGGCTACTCCTTGCGCATCTAGAGGGGAGCGAGAGCCGTCGTCAGGACACGATCCGACAATCGCATGATTCCGCTGAAAGGTTGCGCCAGTTCGAGGACCAGGAACAGCGCTGTCGAGGCCGACAGGGCGATGACCACGAGCGCGACCGTCGAGGTGTGCTTGAGCGGCGAGAAGAGGCAGAAACTGACGAACAGGAACACCAGCCAGGAAACGAGGATGATGACGAGCAGCACCGGCAGGCGCGCCTTGGAACGCTCGTAGAGCTGGATGCGGGATTGCGAAATCTGGGCCGCGATCTGGGTCGCCTGCGCCTTCAGGGCCGACTGGGTCTCGTTGTGCGGCGCCAGATCGATGATCGACAAGAAGGCTTTCTCCCCGGCCGGGTTCGGCGGGAGGGGCGCTGGCACACCGCTGCCATCCTCGGGCGGCGACCATATGTGCTCGACCATCACCGGAACGGCCTCGCGCAACAGGACGCGGGCGGGCCGTGCCTCGTCGCCATACAGGCGGAGAAGATCGTCGAGGAATATGATGTTCGCCGCGATATTGCGCAGGTCGCCGCGTTGCGCCTCGTAGACGCCGCTGGACGAGCTGATCAGCAGACTGAGCACGAGGGCCGCGATGGTCGCAATCAAGCCCATCCCGAGCCGGATGACATCCTTGGCGTCGCCATCGAGCATGTGGTCCGGCAGGCGCCTCCTCAACGCCACGCCGACCGCAGCCCCCACGAGCAACGACGCGAAGGCCACCAACGCAGAGAGGAAGGGACCGAACATGCCCGTCATCCCGACAGGATCGCAGCCCGCGCGGCGTAACGCATCCGCATCAGATCACTCTGCTCCTCCCGAATGCCGCCGCGGGCATTTTCCGTTTTCTTCGGCGACTGCTGTCTTTCGCGTTATCACGGACGCGCCGCCGCAGAAAGGCCGGCGCTGATGCGGTCGGCGCGACGTTACAGGTCGCCGAAGCCGCCGCCGCGTCCCTTTCCCGCCGCAAACCGCGCCGCGCCCTCGCGCGCCTCGGCCTCGAGCGTCGGCGCACCGAGCCGCCCTTCATGGGAAAGAGCCTGTCGCAGTTCCATTCCCCATTGCTCGTAGGCGGAGCGCCGATCGGAACGCAGGCAGGCCTGCGGAAACCTGGCGAGCTGCGCGGCAAGCGCCTTCGCCTCGGCAAGAGCCGCGCCCGCCGGCACGAGACGGTTGGCAAGCCCCCATTCGAAGGCTTCCCGCGCACCGATCTCGCGGCCGGTCAGGATCATGTCGAGGGCCCGGCTGTGCCCGATCAGGCGCGGCAGCCGCACCGTGCCGCCGTCGATCAGGGGCACGCCCCAGCGGCGGCAGAAGACGCCGAACTTGGCCGTCTCAGAGGCCACACGCAGGTCGCACCACAGCGCCAGTTCGAGGCCGCCCGCGACCGCATAGCCTTCGACGGCGGCGATCACCGGCTTGGACAGGAGATGCCGCGTGGGGCCCATCGGCCCCGGCCCGTCGGGATCGTGGAGCGCCCCACCTGAACGGCTTGCCGCGATCTTGAGGTCGAAGCCGGCGCAGAAGGTGCCGCCGCGCCCGGTGAGGACGGCCACCGCCTGTCCCGCGTCGGCCTCGAAGGCGAGGAAGGCCTCGCGCAAGAGCGCGGCCGTTTCCGGATCGACGGCGTTGCGGGCTTCGGCGAAGCGGTCGATGGAGACGATGGTGGTCGTTCCCTCCTTCTCGACCGCGACCTTGGCCATGTCAGCGCCCCTGCATCATGCGCAGCGGCGTGTAGATCAGGACCGTCTCGCCCCTCTGGTTCTTGACCAGGTTGGTCGTGCGCACGAGCGCCCGCATTGGATCCTTCGACGTCGGCTTGATCTCGGTGACCTCGATCTCGACATGGATGGTGTCGCCGACATAGGTCGGGCCCTTGATGTCGAAGCCCATCGACAGGAAGGCGAGTCCGGTCCCCTGCAGCGTGGTCGGGATCACCAGCCCTTCGGCCATGGAATAGACCAGCGCCCCGGGAACGGGGTGGCCGCCGCGCATGGGCGCATGCGTCGCGATATATTCCTTGTTGGTGAACAGCTCCTCGGAAAAGCCGCAAAGCGTCACGAAGTTCAGGAGGTCGGCCTCGAACAGCGTGCGGCCGAAGGTAATGAAGCGGTCGCCGAGCTTCAGCTCGCGCCAGTTCCAGCCTTCACCCAGTTGTTTCATGACCGACGCTCAATGCGCATGGGCGTCGGGCTTGACGCCTTCGCTCAGAACGTAGATTCGGCTGCAGTAAGGGCATTCCACCCGCCCGTCCCTGCCGAGATTGAGATAGACTTTGGGATGCCCAAGTGGCCCGCCGCCGCCGTCGCAGGCGACGCGGTCCGTGTCGACGGTGATGGTTTCGAAAGGTTCTTTCACGCTCTCTCTCCTCCTCCGGCGGCGCATGATAGCCGCCGCTTTCGCACCGGTCATGCTCGCCGCCTGCTCCCCCGTGGTCGTCCCGGCGGGAAAACGCTCCGACACGCCCCGGCTCACGAGTGACCGTTATGTCGCGGCGGACGGCATGGCGCTACCGCTTGCAGTGTGGCCTGCGGCAAACGGCGCGGAACCTAGCGCAATCATCCTCGGTCTGCACGGCTTCGGGGACTATCGGAACGCCTTCGAGGAGCCGGCGAAGATCTGGTCCAGGGCCGGGATCACCACCTATGCCTACGACCAGCGCGGCTTCGGCGCGAGCCCGACGCGGGACCGGTGGGCGGGAACCGACACGCTGGTCGACGATGCCAAGGCGATGACGGCCCTCCTGCGCGAGCGCTACCCCGGGGTCCCGATCTACGTGGCGGGCGAGAGCATGGGGGGCGCGGTCGCCCTCGTTGCCGCCGACCGCGGCCTTGCGGCCGAAGGGCTGATCCTGGCCGCCCCTGCCGTCCGCTCCCGCAAGTCGCTCGGCCAGTTCGTGACGGCGGGCGTCTGGTTCTTCACCCATACCATGCCCTGGATGCCCGTCGGGCCGACCTCGATCGACTTCCAGCCCACCGACAACCCCAAGACCATCGAGAAGCTGCGACGGGATCCCCTGATGCTTCGCAACCCGCGCTTCGACATGGGGGCCGGCCTGCTCGACCTGATGGACGCCGCCTGCGCGGCCGCCGAGAACGTCCACATGCCGTACATCCTGCTGCACGGGCTGGGAGACCGCATCGTGCCCTCCGGTCCGGTGCGCGACACGATCGAACTGATGCCGCGGCGAGCCGATTCGAAGCTCGCCTTCTACGGGGACGGCTACCACCTGCTGCTGCGCGACAAGGAAGGCCCCATCGTCGCGGTCGACATCGTCGCCTGGATCGAGGACCACGAGGCGCCGCTGCCTTCGGGGGCAGACGCCGGCACGGCGCAGCCGAAGATGGCCGCGCTCTGGGGCACGCGGCACGCCCTCCCGCAGACCGGCGTCAGCCGCAGCGAATGACCACCGACGGCGGCCCCAGCGGCTCGCGGGCGGAACCCGCGGTCGGCATGTTCACGCTCTGAAGCGTCGTGTAGTTGCCGAAGGTGTCCCGGCACATCGCGTTGGCCCGTTCGAGGCAGCCGCCCGGAGCGCCACAGGCGATGGCGTAGGCGGGCTTGCCGTCATGCCAGGTGACGAGCGCGGCATTGGAGTTCGTCCCCGAATCCACCCCGGGCTCCGTCTTCGCCGCCGTGCAGCCCACGACGCCCGCCACGGCCGCGACGACCACCGTCCGGCCCAAGATTGATAGTACGGTCATTCTCGTCTCCCCCGTTTGCCTTTGGTCAGTTGTCGACGACCGCCGTCGATTCGATCTCCACGAGCAGCCCGGGCGTGGCAAGCGCACTCACGGCCACGAGCGTCGCACTGACGGCCGAGCCCTTGAGGACCTTTGCCAGCGCCTTGGTGACGGCCCCCATGTCGCGGATGTCGGTCACGAAAATCGTCAGCCGCGTCAAATCCCGGAGCCGCGCACCGGCAGATTTCAGGGCCGCCTCGATCTTGCGCATGGAGATCAGTGTCTGCTCGCCGGCGTCCTTCCCCTGCACGCGGCCGCGCGCATCGAGCGACGTGGTCCCCGACACGAACACGAACGGTCCGCTCTTGACCGTGCGGACGTAGAACGCGGCGACTTCGGTGCCGTCGCGGAACAACTTCTTGGCCATCACTCTCTCCCCGCGGCCACTCCCTGCGGCCGGCGACTTGGGGCAATCTTACGAAAAGGAGTTCCCCATGTCGCTCGATCGTTATCGCATTGCCGTCGTCACCGGTGCCAGCCGCGGCATCGGCGCCGCCACCGTGCGCCTCCTGCGCGAGCACGGGCTGGAGGTATACGCCGCAGCGCGCTCCGAGGCCGATCTTGCGAAGCTCTCGCTCGAGACCGGCTGCAAGGCGATCCTGCTGGACATCGCCGACCGGAGTGCGGTCGAGGACGCGCTGGCGCCGCTTGGGGCGGATATCCTGGTCAACAACGCCTCGGCGCTTTCGCCCGCCACGCCGTCCTGGCAGGCCAGGACCGGCGACATCGACGCGCTGCTCGACGTCAATCTGCGCGGCACGCTGAACTGCCTGGCGGCCGTGGTCCCCGGCATGCAGCAGCGCGGCCTTGGCCATATCGTCAACATCGGCTCGACGGCCGGCACATGGACCCTGCCCGGCATGCCGATCTACGGCATGACCAAGGCGGCCTTGCACAATCTCAGCCAGACGCTGCGCCTCGACCTGCACGGCACCGGCATCCGCGTCAGCGAGATCGCGCCGGGGCGCGTCGAAACGGGCGTGCACCTGGCGATGATGGCAGACAAGGCGGAAGCGCGGCGGCGCTTCTACGAAGGCTTCGAAAGCCTGCAGGCTGAAGACATCGCGAAGGCCGTCCTGTTCGTGCTGGCGGCGCCGCAGCGCATGGATGTGAGCTTCATGGAGATCGTGCCGACCGATCAGTCCTACGGCGGCTCCCAGTTCCACCGCCGCCAGCCCGCCTGACGATCAGCCCTCCGGCGCCGTAACACGCGGATCGCCGTCCCCCGCATTGCAGGAGCAGGGCCGCTCCGGTATGGTCCGGCCCGTCGCGGACCCGTAGCTCAGCTGGATAGAGCGCTGCCCTCCGAAGGCAGAGGTCGTGAGTTCGAATCTCGCCGGGTCCGCCACTAAATCCCTGAAATCGTTTCGTAATTGGACCTGTGGGTTTCCACCGCCCGTGCCTCCGCGCGCAGGACGACGTGGATCGGCGCTTGCCATCGCATGCCGCATCTGCAAATTACATAATGTGTGCATCGGAGAGCTGGCGCTCTCGCACTCCACCAGATTGAACCGAAGGACGGCATCGATCGTTATCGACATGCCGTCCGGCGTTCACCCAAAGAAGGAAGTGCAACAAATGACCGAAGAAACGGATACCGAAAAGCAAGCTCAGGTGGTGGACGAGCGCCAGGGGAAGAAGATGCCGTACCAGACGCCGGTGCTTATCCGCTGGGGCGGTCTGCGGAATCTGACCATGGCGGTCGGGCGCGTCGGCGCCCCGGACTGGGGTCACGGCAGGAACCGATACACCGGACGCGGCGGCCTGCATAAGATCTAGCGGTAGCGAAACGGACGCCGCATGACGGCAGCCGACACGGCCGGCCGGATCGTCTAGGCGCCGAGATAGGCTTCCTGGATGTCGGGTGCCGCGCCGATCTCGGCAGCCGTCCCGCTGCGTACGACCTGACCGGTCCGCATCACGTAGGCACGATCGGCGATGCGTAGCGCCGCGCGCATGTTCTGCTCGACCAGCAGGCTCGCGATGCCCTTGCGCTTCAGGCCGCCGATGGCACCGAGAACGAACTTCACGAAAAACGGCGAGAGCCCGAGCGAAGGTTCGTCGAAGAGAATGACCCTGGGGCAGGTCATGAGGCCGCGCCCGATGGCGAGCATCTGCTGTTCGCCGCCGGACAGGCTGCCGGCATGTTGCTCGCGCCGTTCCAGGAGACGCGGGAACATCTGGAAGATGTCGTCGAGACCGAATTCGGGTCCCCCGCCGCGCGCGTCCACGATCTTGAGATTGGCCTCGACCGACAGCGCGGGAAAGATCTCCCGCCCCTCCGGCACATGCACGATGCCCGAACGACACAGGGCCCAGGGCTTGCGATTCCGGATCGAGGCGCCGCCGTACCGGATGTCGCCGTCGGTGATGGGCACTACGCCCGAGATCGCATTGAGCAACGTCGTCTTGCCCGCGCCATTGGCGCCGAGGATCGCAACCACTTCGCCTTCGCGGAGCGACAGCGAGACATCCCGTATGGCCACGACCTTGCCATAGGCCGCGGAAATCCGTTGCACCGAAAGCAGGTCACTCATCGTCGGTCCCCAGGTAGGCCGCCACGACCTGCGGATGCGTCAGGACCTTGTCCGGCGTGTCGATGACGACCGGCTGTCCGTCGGCAATCGCCAGGGCGCGGCCGCACAGGGCACGGATGACGGCCATGTCGTGTTCGACGATCAGAATCGTCCGGCCGGGGCTGATGCGGCGAATCAGTTCGACGAAGTCCTCGGTCTCGTGCTCGTTCATGCCCGCCGCCGGCTCGTCCAGGAACAGGATCGCGGGATCCTTCATCAGGGCGATCGCCACGGCCAGCCGGCGCTGCATGCCGTAGGCCAGGGTGTTGGCCGTCTGCTGGCGAACCGACGCAAGGCCGGCCAGCGCGAGCACGGCGTCGGCCTTGGCCCGGAAGGAACTCCGGTCCCTCGCCCAGGCCTCGCTGCGGCGCATGCGACCCAGCACGCTGTGACGCTGCGTCGTATGGCTGGCGTAGAGCAGATTGTTCTCGACGGACGTGTCGCCGAAGATCGCGGTACGCTGAAATGTCCGGGCCACCCCCGTGCGCGCGATGCGATAGGGCGGCAATCCGCCGATGTCCCGGCCGAGAATCTCCACCGTGCCCATCGTCGGCGCCGTGAAGCCGCTCAAGATGTCGAACAAGGTCGACTTGCCGGCCCCGTTGGGTCCGATGATGCCGAAAACCTCGCCGCTTTCGACGGCAAGGCTCACGCCGTTGAGCGCTTTCACGCCGCCATAGTGCTTCGCGATGCCCTCGGCGCGGACGGCGACGGTCCCGTCGCTCATCGCCGCCACCTTGCGATCAGCCGTTGGCCGACCCTGTGCAGCCCTCCGGGCTCGAATATCATGATGAGAATGATGGCGACGGAGAAGACGAGGATCCGCACGTTGGCGTCGAGCTCGAGGAAAGGCGGGATGGCGCTGAAGATGCCCGCCCCGATGATCGGCCCGACGATCAGGCCGGAACCGCCGAGCAGGACCATCAGCAGCGCATCGACGGTGTTGGAGACAGAGAAGATCTCCGGCGTCACGATCTGCGTGTAAGGCAGGCAGAGCGCGCCGCCCAGCGCCGCCAGGGGAGCGCTCAGCATCAGGGCCTTCAATCGCTCCCGGAACACGTCGATGCCCACCGACTGCGCCAGGTGGCGATTCTGCCGAATGCTTTCGAGGGATGCGCCGAACCTGGAGTCGCGCGTCTCGCGCAGCACCAGGACGACCAGGAACAGGATCGTCGCCGTGACGAAGAAATAGGTGCGGGGATGCGTCAGCTCGAACGGGCCGATCGCCAGGCGCTGGAAGCCGTACATCCCCAGCGGCCCGCCGGTGATCGATTCGAGGTTCGTCGCCGCCACGACGGCAACTCCCGAAAGCCCCCACGACACGATCGAAAAGTAGGCGCCCGTCAGTTTCAGGGTCAGCGCACCGATGCCGGCCGCCAGCACGACCGACAGGACCAGCCCCAGGACGATCGACATCTCGTAGGACAGGCCGAGCTTCAGCATGCCGATCCCGACGCCGTAGGCACCGACGCCGAAGAAGATGGACTGGCCGAGCGCCACCTCGCCCAACCACCCCAGCATGACATTGATGCTGAGCGCGAACAGGGAGAAGGCGCACGCATAGGCCGCCAGCGTGATGACGAACGTATTGTCGACCAGGGCGCCGAAGGCGATCGCGCAGGCGGCG
>JAFEFG010000151.1 GCA_018240685.1 Pseudomonadota bacterium
CTATCCTGACGGGCCGTGCCTCTACTTCACCTTCGGCGGCGTCCTCGACAAGCGCCGGCAGCTCGAGCAGTTCATGGAAGTGCTCACCACCTGCACCGCGGCGGCGGTCGAGCACGGCGGCACGACCACGCACCATCATGCGGTCGGCCGCTTTCATCGGCCCTTCTACGACCGGCAGCGACCGGAGCTCTTCGCCCGTGCCCTGCGCGCCGCCAAGCGCGAGCTCGATCCCAAGGGGATGATGAATCCGGGCGTGCTGATCGATCCCTGAGCGACCTGCCGCCGGCGTTCAGCGCAGGTTGCCGGTATGGCCGAGCGAGTAGCGACCGGGCTGCGGCCAGACGGCGAGGCCGTGCGGTTCGCGGCCGACCTTGATCTGGTCGACCGCACCGGTGGTGGTGTTGAAGCGGTAGACCACGTCGTCGAACCTGCCGGACAGCCATAGATACTTCCCGTCGGCCGAGACATTGCCCATGTCCGGCGACCCACCGCCCGGGATCGGCCAGAAGGCGACGACCTTCTGGGTCGCGAAGTCGATCACCGAGACGCTGCCCTTGCCGTGGCGCGGACCGAACAGCTTGTTGCTGCCGCGGTTGGCCACGTAGAGGTATTTGCCGTCACGGCTGGGATAGAGGCCGTGCGCGCCGATACCGGTGGGAATGAAGCCGATCTGGCGGAACGAATCGCCGTCGACGACATGCACGCCATCGGCCAGCATGTCGGCAACATAGAACACCTTGCCGTCGGGCGAGATGCGGATGTCCTGCGGCATGCCCCAGGTCGCGCAGATCACGCCGCCGAGTTCCGACGAGGAATCGACCACGACCGCCGGCTTCCTCTTCTCGGCCGCCTGGAGCTGCGCCACGACATTCGGCCGCCGGCTGATGATATCCTGGAGCTGCGCGACCACGTCCGACCGCTGGTAGAAGGGCGTGAGCACCAGGGTGCCGACCACGGTGTGGTTCACCATGTCGATCTTGGCGATCGAGCCATCGAACTCGCAGGTGAAGATCGCGTACTTGCCGTCGATCGAGAAGTCGGCATGGTTGATGCCGCCGCAGCCGGGCACCTTGACCGAGAAGGCCAGCTTCATCGTCTGCGGGTCGCGGAAATCGAGCCGCTTGTGCTCCTCGGCCACCACGATCGCGTACTTGCCGTCGGGCGTCCAATAGAGGTTGTAGGGATCGTCGACCGGGATCGCCGGGCCGGGCTTGCCGGTGAGCGGATCGATCGGCGTCAGGCTGCCGTCGGTGCGGCCCTCGGCATTGTTGGCCACCCAGAGTGTCCTGAGGTCCCACGAGGGCACGACGTGCTGCGGATTGCGCCCAACCTTGTAGGTGTCGACGACCTGCATCGTGTCGGGATCGATCACCGTCACGCTGTTGCCGCGGCGATTGGGAACGTAGATGCGCGACAGCGCGCCCTGGACGGCCGGGCTCATCTTGCCGGCCACCGTCTCGCTGTAGAGGTTCGACGGATCGATCACCGGCGGCATGCCGGGAACGGTGGCGACGGACTTGGCAGCCGTGCCCGTCGGCGTCTGGGCGGCGGCCCAGTATCCCACGAAGGCGATGACCAGCACGGGCAGAAGGAGGAGACGACTCTTGTTCATGGGCGTTGACGCTTCTCCAGGCGCGCCTTCCTGATGGCGGCGACCGTGTCGTTGACGATGAGGTCGACGGCCGGCTGACCCAACGCGGCGCTTGCCCGCCGCGGATCGCCGAGCACGCCGGTTGCGGCCCCGTGGGCGCTGTCGAGTCGATCGGTCCGCACTGTCGCCGGATCGATGGCGAGCTGCAGCGACGTGTCGGCCGCGCCGGCATGCATGCCGATCTCGGCGTCGCTCAGTCCCTGGGCCCGCAGCAGCTTGTCGTAGGGTGCCTCGCTGGCGCGGTAGTAGGCGGCGATGTAATGCGCGCGGGCCGGGCTTCCCGCCCAGGCCTTGTTCAGCTGGTCGGCGACTTCCTTCAGTTGCGTCTGGTAGCCGCCGTGATCGCCGATCAGAACGATATGGGTGAAGCCGGCCTGGCGCAGGCTGCGGGCCGCGCCCTCGAGCGTGCCCTTGAAGGCCGCGACGGGAACGGAAATCGTGCCGGGAAAGCGCATGTGCTCGCTGGGGGGCGAAATACTGCCTTCGGGCACGTAGGCCAGCACCGGCGCCACCAGGGTATCGCCCAACGCGGTCGCGATCCGGCCGGCCAGCACCTTGACCCGCACATTGTGCTTGCCGAGCGCAAGATGAGGACCGCTCTGCTCCGTCCCGCCCACGGGGATGATGACGGTCGTCGCGCCGGCGGCCACGGCGTCGCGCAGCTCGGTCCAGGTCAGCTCTTCGAGATAGGGCGAACGGGGCGCAGCGCGGACGACGGAGGCGCCGACGACCACACCGAAGGCAAGCAACACGATCAGGCCGAATGCAGCGCGCATCAACGCCTCTCCCGGCAGCGGCGGGACTTACTACGCTATCGCATTCCCGGCCGCCAGTGCAGGGCGCGCTCGGGGCCTGCGGTATGAAAGCGCTTATTCGAGCACGCCTGCTGCGTGGATGTCTGCCGGCGGGGCAAAAGGGGGGTTGATCCAGATCATGGTCGCGCCATCGCGCCGCCGAATAGGGTCAGGAGCCTTCGGCGGAGAGAGAGATGACCTTTCAGAAGATCCTGATCACGGTGGACGACGATCCCCTCGCAGCCCATGCCGCCGAGGTCGGAGTCGGACTCGCCCGCTCGCTGAATGCCGAGATCGGCCTCGTCCATGCGATCGATCCGTCGTTGATCTATTCGCCCGAAGCCGGCTCGGTCGCGGACGAGGTTTCGCAGCACGCACAGCAGGAAGCCGCCCGGATCGTCGCCGATTTCCGCGCCCGCCTGCCGGCCGGCACGTCGGTGTTGCAGTTCATCCGCCAGGGCAGGCCCGGCCAGGAGATCGTGCGGGCGGCGAAGGAATGGCCGGCCGACCTGATTGTCATCGGCAGCCACGGCCGGCGCGGTCTCTCGCGCGCGGTGCTGGGCAGCGTCGCCGAAGAGGTCATGCGGCACGCGCCGTGCCCGGTGCTGGTGGTTCGCCGCGCCTAGCGCGAGCCGCAACGCGGGCGATCCAGCCGTTCCCTACGAGCGGCCCAGGGCTCCGACCCAGGTATTCAGGACGGCTCTGCCGGCGGGGGCGAGCACTTCGCCATGCCGCTTCGCTTCCGCGCGAAGGTATCTGACATCGATGCGTTCGGCCGCGAGTTCGGCGGCATGGCCGATCAACCATCGTTCGAGAACGGCCGGATCGGCTTCGATGTGGAACTGCAGACCGAGCAGCCGGCCGTCCAGACTGAAAGCCTGGTTGGGCGTGACGTCCGTCGATGCCAGCCGGACGGCGCCATCGGGAAGATCGAACGTATCGCCATGCCAATGCAGGACGGGACTGCCCGCCCGCTCCAGGACTCCAAGGCAACTGGCGCGGCCTTCCTCGGTGAGCCTGACCGGCGCGAACCCGATCTCCTTGGCCGAGCCGGCATAGACGCGGGCGCCGAGCGCCCGCGCCAGGAGCTGCGCGCCCAGGCAGATGCCCAGCACAGGAACCCCGTCGCGCACGCACGTCTCGATCAGCCGCAGCTCGTCGGCCAGGAAGGGATAGTGCGCCTCGTCGTAAGCGGCGATCGGACCGCCCAGCACGACCAGCAGGTCGTCCCGGTCGAGCGCCGGACCGGACAGGCTCTCCACTCCCGCCTCGACGTAGCTCGTCCGGTAGCCGGCCGCGGACAGCACGTCCGCAAGAAGCCCCAGATCCTCGAAGGCGAGATGCCGCAGCGCGACGGCGCGTTTCATGGCGCCTCCTCGTGCAGGAAGCCGGCGAAACGCCGCGCCGGGCTTGCCTGCGGCGTCGGGCTGGGAACGATCGAATAGAGGCTCTTCGAAAGACGGGGACCGCGCAGCGGAGGCGCCACCAGGGTGCCGGCCGCGACCTCGTCCCGTACCGCGCTCGCCAGGGCGACCGAGACGCCGAGGCCGGCACGCACCGCCTGCTTCACCGCTTCGGTGCTGCCGAGCTGAAGGCCCGACTTGAGTGCGGCGGGGTCGATCCCCAAACGCTCCTGCAGCAACCGCGCCGTGCCGGTACCGGGCTCGCCGCCGATCATTGGTTCCTCCATCAGCATCGCCTTGTCGATCCACCTCCGCTTAGCCCAGCAATGGCCGGGCGGCACTATGGCGACGACGGGTTCCTCACGCCATATCTCCGCATCGAAGCCTTCGCGCTCGTCCCACCATTCCATCAGGGCGATATCGATCTCCGCATCCTCGAGCCGCCTCGCCGTTTCCAGGTTCGATCCGATCCGGATGTCGAGAGCGCCGAGCTGCGGCCGCCGCGCCTGGAACGCGCCCACGATCGGCTGGAGCAGATAGATGCCGATATTGCTGCTGGCGCCGATCACGAGGCCTTCGTCGGCCACGGACGCTTCGGCCCGGGCCGCGATGCGCAGGAGCGTGCGGGCAAACGGCAGCAGGCGCGTGCCTTCCGACGACATCGTCGCCTGCGCCCGCCCGCGTTCGAGCAGACGATGCCCAAGCATCCGCTCGAGCTTGCTCATGTGTTGCGAGACCGTGGGCTGGGCAATGCCGAGCCGCGCCGCAGCGGCCTGGAACGAACCGGCGTCGACGATCGCGACGAAAGTGCGGACCTGCTCGAGATCGATCATGAAGCAGCCTCCGATCGCACCGGTGACGGTCGGTTCACTGCGCCCGCCGGAACCTCGCCCCTCAGCACCTGGGCGAGACTCGCCGCCGCCTCGAACTCGATATCCCGACGAACCGCATCGACGGCCGATCCCAGATGCGGCGTGAACAGTGTCCGGTCCGCAACCTGCCGCAGCCGCTCGTCGACGCCCGCCGGCCGGCCGTCGAGGGCCCAGTCCTCGAAGGCGAAGACGTCGGCCGCATAGCCGCCGAGCCGGCCGCTCTCCAGCGCGTCGGCGACGGCCGCCTCGTCGACCAGCGAGCCGCGCGCGATATTGATCAGGAACGCCCCGCGCTTGGCGGCCGCCAGGAAGTGCGCATTCACGCGGCCGGCCGTGTCGGACGTCAGCGGCAGGGCGAGCAGGATGAAGTCGCTGCGCCGCAGCAGCTCGGGCTCGTCGACGCGCCCGAGATTCAGCGCTCGCTCTTCGTCGGACGGCAAGGCCACACGGTCGGTATAGAGGAGTGTCGCCTGGAAGCCGGCCAGCCGGCGCGCCACCGCCTTGCCAACGGCGCCCAGGCCGACCAGCCCGACGACGCTTCCATCGAGCCCGCGGCCGTACAGAGTCGGCCGCCATCCCTGGAAGGCTCCGGATCTCACCAGGCGATCGCCGGGCAGGATGTTGCGCGCAAGACCGATCATGAGGCCGACCGCCAGTTCGGCCGTCGGGGACGTCAGCCGGTCGGGAACGATGGTGAGCCACACACCGCGGCGCGTGCAGGCAGCGGCGTCGAAGTTGTCGTAGCCCTTCAGGGCGCAGGCGACGACCCTGAGCTGCGGGCAGTCGGCAAGGAAAGACTCGTCGATCCGGTCCGGCATGAAGGCCATCAGCCCCTGCGCATCGCGGCAGCGGCGGCGCAGCTCCTCGGGAGACAGGACATCGCGCGCTTCGTGCGGCACGACCTCGCCCACCGTTTCGAGGAACTCGATCACCTCGGGATGGACCCAGCTGGACAGGACGATCTTCGGACGGCTCATGCTCTGGCTTTTCGAATCGTGATTTAACTATGTATCGATATACGATATGCAATGATTATGACACTGGAACTTCAATTCGTGGGATGCGGCGATGCGTTCGGCAGCGGCGGCCGCCTGAACACCTGCTTCCGGGTGCGCCACCGCCAGGGTTCGTTCCTGATCGATTGCGGCGCCTCCAGCATGATCGGGCTGCGGCGCCTCGGGATCGATCCCAACAGCATCGACGCCATCGTCATCTCGCATCTGCATGGCGACCATTTCGGCGGCCTGCCGTTCTTCATCCTCGACGCCCAGCTGGTCAGCCGGCGCACGGCGCCCCTCATCGTCGCCGGGCCGCCCGGGCTGCGTGCGCGCCTCGAAGCGGCGATGGAGGTCTTCTTCCCCGGCTCGACGAAGGTCGAGCGTCGTTTCGCCGTCGATATCCGGGAGATGGAGCCGCGCGCGACGCACAGCTTCGCCGGCATCGAGGTGACGCCCTACCAGGTGAAGCATCCCTGCGGCGCGCCGCCCTTTGCGCTGCGAATCGCCGTTGACGGCAAGCGCGTCTGCTACTCGGGCGACACCGAATGGGTGGACGAGCTGGAGGAAGCCGCCCGCGGCGTCGACCTCTTCGTGGCCGAGGCGTATGGCGCCGACAAAGCGATCAAGTTCCATCTCGACTACGCGACCCTTGCCGCGCATCTGCCCGCCATCAGGGCCAAGCGGGTGATCGTGACCCACATGGGTCCCGAGATGCTGCAGCGTCAGGCCCTGCTTGGCTGCGAAGCCGCCGATGAGGGGATGATCGTGACCATCTGACGACGGTTCAGGCGGCCAGCGCCGGCCGCGCCTCGGTGCGGCGATAGGACAACGCCTCAGCAATGTGCAGGCGGCGGACGGCATCCGCGCCGTCGAGATCCGCCAGCGTCCGCGCAACGCGCAGGGTGCGGTGCCAGGCACGGGCCGACAGGCCGAGGCGCTCGGCCGCGCGGGTCAACAGCGCCCGGCCTTCGGCGTCGGGCTCGGCGATGGCGGCAAGCAAGGCGCCGTCGGTGTCGGCGTTGCAGCGCGGCTTGCTCCACGACCGCGCGCGTTCCGACAGCAGGCCGGCGGTCGGCTCGGCTTCGACTTCCGCGAGCCTGCCCTTGCGGTCGAGCGCCGCCAGCCGCTCGCGCTGGACGGTTCGCGCGGCCGCCACGCGTGCCGCGACGTCCGCCGAGTGTTCGGCTGGCGGCGGCAAGGCGAGGTCCGCCGCGTCGACTCGCGGCACGTCGATGCAGAGATCGATGCGATCCAGCAGCGGACCCGAGAGCTTGGCCTGATAGTCGAGCCCGCAGCGCGGCGCGCGCCCGCAGCCGCGGCCCGGCTCCGTGAGATGGCCGCAGCGGCAGGGATTCATCGCAGCGACCAGCTGGAAGCGCGCCGGATAGGTCACATGCGCCGCCGCCCGGGCGACGGTGACGCGTCCCGTTTCAAGCGGCTGCCGCAGCGCTTCGAGCGCGGCCCGGCCGAACTCGGGCAGTTCGTCGAGGAACAGCACGCCGTGATGGGCAAGCGATACCTCACCCGGCCGCGCGCGCATGCCGCCGCCGATCAGCGCCTGCAGCGTTGCCGAATGGTGCGGATCGCGGAAGGCGCGCCGCCGCGACAGCCGGCCGTCGCCACCCTCGCCCGCCAATGAACGCACCATCGTGGCTTCCAGCGCCTCTTCCGCCGCGAGCGGCGGCAGCAGGCCTGGCAGACGCGCCGCCAGCATCGACTTGCCCGACCCCGGTGGCCCCATCATGAGCAGGTTGTGGCCGCCCGCCGCGGCCACTTCGAGCACGCGCTTGGCCGTTTCCTGGCCCTTGATCTCGGCAAGATCGGGATAGGCGGTCGCATCCTCGGCCATCAAGGCCTGAGGCGCCGCCAGGGTCTGCTGCCCGCGCAGATGATTGATGAGCGCCAGCAACGAGGGCGCCGCCAGCACGGCCGGCCGTTCCGCATCAGTCGGCCGGAAGCCGCCCCAGGCCGCCTCCCCGCCACAGGCCGCGGGACAGATCAGCCCACGGCCCGTGGCGGCGGCGGCGATGGCGGCCGGAAGCACGCCGGGAACGCGGCTGAGCGTCCCGTCGAGCGCCAGCTCGCCCAGCGCCACGAACCCTGCGACGCTCTCCTGGGTGAGCACACCCATCGCCACCAGGAGCCCCAGTGCGATCGGCAGGTCGTAGTGGCTGCCTTCCTTGGCGAGGTCCGCCGGCGAGAGATTCACCGTGATGCGCTGCGGCGGCAGGGCCAACCCCAGCGCCCGTAACGCCGCCCGCACCCTCTCCCGGCTCTCGCCCACCGCCTTGTCCGCGAGGCCCACGACCGCGAAGGCGACCGTGCCCGGTGCGATCATCACCTGGACATCGACCGGCAGCACATCCACACCCTGGAACGCCACCGTCCGCATCTTCGCCTGCATGCCGCTCACTCCGCCCCTCGAACCGAGAACAATCATAGAACGAATATTATTGTCGTAAAGCACGTATAAGTTGTATTTCGACCGATGATCGACGACTGGAGTTCTGCGGGTTGTCAGAACTGGATGGTGGTGCGGATGCCGGCGATGAACTCGTTGGCGATGGCCTGGGTCGGATTGTTGGGATTGACCAGCCCGCCGCCGGGATTGAACACATACTGGAAGTCCGGCTGGATCTGCCACCACCGCTTGACCTGGGCGATATAGGTGAGCTCGAAGAAAGTCTCGCTGCGCCGCACGAGCCAGTTCACTGGCGTGCCCGCCTGCTGATTGTAGAAGATGGTGTCGGCGTCGAGGCCGGAGGTCGCCGCGCTCACATGGGCATAGCCGACGCTGAGTCCGAGAACGTCGTCCGGCCGGTTGGGCAGCGGATTGTGATGGATCACGCCGGCATTCAGGCTGAAGTCGATCAGGTTGCGATCGGATTGCGGCGTCCACATCGCGCGCGCGTAGGCACTGAGGGAGCGGGTCGGGTCGCGGCCATCGCGCCACAGCACCTGGTCGGCGACGGCATAGAGCGAATAGTTGCCCGAATGGGTCATCGGCGCGCCGGTGGAATAGGGATTGGCGAGCGACAGCCCCGTGTTGTCGTAGCGCAGGTCGTTGAAGCCCAGCGAATTGTACCAGGCGCCGATCTTGTAGGTGCCGCCAAGCGGCCGGCGGCGGACATCATCCTCATCCGAGGGGTCGGCTTCGTTGCTGAACTGCAGCTCGAAGATCAGGAACACGCCGTCGCCGGTGCCGAAGTAGGTGCCGGACGGATTGAGGAACTGCGCGTTGCCCATGCTGGTCCAGGTCGGGCTGCCGTTGTAGAGGCCGGCCATCGCCGTCACGGAATCGGTCGGCCGGTAGCGCACGCGCGCACCCAGCATCGACAGCGGATAGGCCGGGCCGCCGCCGGGCAGGTCGGCCGACGGCACCATCGGCCAGCCGCTCATGGCATTGATGAAGTACAGGCTGTTCTGGCTGATCATGAATTCCTGGTCGAGGCTCTGCTGGCCGACCCGGACGTCGAGGCGATCGTCGGACAGGAGCTTCTGCTGGTACCAGAGTTCCCACAGCCGCAGCGCCGGTTCGCCCGCGATATCGCTCACGATCTGGAGCTGCAGGAGGTTGTTGGTGCTGATGTTGTAGCCGCGCAGCAGCAACGCGCTGGCATTCAGCAGGCCGCCGCTCAGCCCGAAGGCCTGTTCCGTGTCGAGCTGGAGGGTGAACTGGGTCACGCCATCGTAGGCCGGCTGCGTGGATAGACCGCCGGTGGCGTTGGCGAACACTTCGTTGACGTCCTGGACGGTGAAGGTCACGCCGCTCCTCCCCAGCGCCGTGCGCAGGCCGAACAGGTCGCCGAGCATCTGGTCGCCCATGCCGATGCCACGGAAGAAGGCGAGGTCACCATGCTGGCCGCCGCCGTCCTGCGGGTCGGCCGCCGCCACGGCAGGCATCGTCTGCGCCATGGAAGCGGTCGCGAAAAGGACGAGAATACTCAGGAATACGCCCCCTGCCCCGATCCTTCTCAATCGGTTTCGACCCATCCGTCTCGCTCCGCGAACGCCGAACCACGCTTTCTCGCGGATCGTTCTAGCGGCGAATGATTGCCGTTCCGTTTTG
>JAFEFG010000152.1 GCA_018240685.1 Pseudomonadota bacterium
CAGGCCGACGTCACGGCCACCAGCGTCCATGTTGCCCAGGTCTCGAGCAGGACCGCGCCAAGGATGACCTGCAGCAGATAGAGGGAGATGAAGGGATTGGCCGCCCCGCCACTGAGGTACAGCTGCACGGTCAGCGCGCCGACGTCGAGCAGCAGCTCGAAGAAAATTTCCGTCTTGGTGACGACCGGCTGGAGCCACAGCCTGAGATGGTCGAAGGCATTGAGGCCGATCAGGCACAGCACGACCAGAGCCATCGCCGGAATCGGGAGGTCGACGCCCAGCACGAACTGGACAACCAGGATCGTCACAACCTGTCCCAGCACCGCGAGCCAACGGAGCTGGATCAGCAGCAGCAGATTCTTCTTGTTGGTCGTATCCTTGATCGAAATGGCGTGTTCTCCGTCAGATGCGCCGATCCTGCCAGAGGCCGGCGCCCGCGTGGCGGTCCGACGGTGTCGCAGCCGGCCATTCAGCCAACGGACGCGTGTTCCGGATCATGGCCGGCGCTGGCCGCCGCCAGGATTGGCGGCCTTGTTGGCCTCTTCGACCCGATGCATGTAGTCCGCGGTCTTGGCGCGCACGAGTTCGCGGTGCTGCGAGAGGGCGGCCTCGCGATAGAGATGCCGGCCGGCGCCCATCAGCACGACGACGGACAGCATGAGCAGGCAGATGCCTGCGAAGCTCCGGCCGATGCGCTCTGCGGGCCGCCGGGTTTCGATGAAGATCAACAGCGTCATCCACAGCGACGCTAGGATGGAGAGGCTGAAAATTCCCATCGTCGACGTCGTGGAACCGCTCACGTCGGGCAGGGTCAACAGCGCGACCGGGCCGACCACGAACTGGGCCAGGGTCGGCCACAGAACCCAGGAATAGCCGCTGCGGATCAATTCCTCGCGGGAGAAGCCCATTGCCTGCGCCTCGGCGGCGCTTCTGCGCCGGAACAGCCAGACCATCAGCAGCCCCGTCATGGCCGGACAGGCGAGCACGAAGTGGGCATAACGCGGGAGCACGTTCGGCAGGGCGAGCGCCGAGAAGAAGCCGTGGACCGTCCCCCACTTCTCCGGAAACAGCATGAGGTTGATGTTCGCCAGGAAGATCAGCGGGATGAACAGGAAGATCAGGCAGGCCGCGAGTGCGATCGCCAGATGAAGGCCTTTCCTCCCCTCCATCTGCTTCCACAGATACTTGTGCATGTAGGTGAGCAGGAAGGCCACCACGACGAGCGGGATGATCGAGATCCAGAACGTGCCCGTCAGCGCATTGGCGGTGTAGAAGTAGACCGTATACAGCGTGTTGATGGCGAGCAACGGCCCCACGCCGAGCACGACGGCGATGCTCTTGTTGGCCGTGATCGTCGAGGCGATCTCGTATGCGAGGGCGTCGTAGCGCTTCTCCTTCAGGCCGCGAACTTCATAGTAGAAGGACAGCAGGGCGCCGCCGACCATGAAGTTGACGAAGGCAATGTGCATCAGGAAGAAGACGACCAGCACGGCCACGAGGACCGGTTCCGGCGCCGGTAGCGGCAGCGGTATATCGCGCGGAACGGGAATCGGATTCATCGGGCGGCGCTCCCCTCGAGCTTGCGGCTAGCCGCTTCGCGCGGCGCCGCGGCCGGTGCGATCACGACGCCCGCCTGCTGCGCGCCCGTCGTCGGGGCGGCGTTGTGCTGCAACTGCTCGAGATAGACGGCGAGCAGACCGAGTTCCTGCCTGGTGCCCGGGAAGGGCGGCATGAACGGCTGTGCGTTGTGCATGTTCTCGAGGTAGCCGAGCGTCAGATCCGGCTTCCACGGCTGGTCGCCGAACAGGCGCTGCAGATGGGCCGCGACGGCATTCACGCCATGCGTGGTGTGGCAGCGTGAACAGGTGTCCATGAAGACGTCCTTGCCCTTCTGCAGGCGGTCGAGCGCGGCCTGCCTGGCGGACGGCGAAAGAGTCCCAGGGATGGTCGCCTTCTCGGCGTCCGTCAGCGGCGTCGAATAGGTGGCATAGGCCAGCACGCCGTCGCGCTGGAGAAGGGCGTAGTCTTCGACCCGCACGCCGTTGGCATACATGTATCGCCCGATGACATAGGGCTTGCGGATGAACTCGCGGACGCGCTCGAAATGGCCTGTCATCCAGAGGATGGCGACCAGCGGAAAGAGGAAGGCGACCCGCGGCACGAGAGCGGGCCGGGCGATGGCCAGCTGCACGACCGCCAGGATCGCGACCATCGTGAAGACCGCAATCCACAACAGGTCGTCCAGCCAGCCGCTGAAGGCCAGCGTCAGCGCCGAGACCGCGAGATTGTCCTTCATCACCGACGGGACGACGCTGTAGTACCACCAGCCGCCGGCCAGCACGAACGGCGCGAAGAAGAGAGTCCAGAGGGCGATGGCGCGCGTGGCATCCCGGCGGAGCGGCTCCCAGTGCGGGACGAAGAACGGCACCAGGAACAAGGCGATGATGCCGGCCATGGCGGCGGCGAGCGGCGTGCGGAACGCGAGCTGCGGCAGGTAGATCGGGTTGGTGAAGCCCGCGAGCAGGGTGTTGTCGGCCAGCCAATTGCCCGGATCCATCATGAAGCCGAGGATGGAGACGATGATCGCCATCGTGATCCAGGAGAACAGGCCGAGCGCGAACCCCAGCTTCACATGCCGACGCTTCGCCGCGCCGTCGCGCCACTTCTTCCAGGTCAGCGTATAGGCGACGATCAGGCAGACCTCGGTGATGAAGACGAGCCATTCGACGAACCACGCCCAGAAGAAGACGCGGATGAGGCTGCCGATCGAGTACGGGTTGACCAGGGAGACCGAGAGCCAGATCCCCACGCCGCTCAGGGCGCCGGCCGTCGTCGTGATGATGAAGCTGACGAACAGGATCTTGTAGGCGAGGTCGTCCCACTTCCTGTCCTGCTTCCTGAGGCCGTACCATTCGAGGCAGGCCACGAGCGGCATCATGCCGACCGCCAGCCCATGGTTGATCAGGACATGCAGGATCGCGATCACCGCGATCAGGCCGCGATTGCCGAGGATGTCGAGATGGAAGACGGGGAAGTCCATCTAGAACCCTCCCTCGCGCGCGGCCTTCGAAGTCGATGGCGCCAGGTCGCCCGTCACCACCGCAAGCGCCGCCAGCTCGAACGCGAACAGCAGCAGCCCCAGCCGCTGGGCCGGGCTTCCCTCGCCGCTGCCCACGACCAGGTCCAGGCCCAGCACGGCAAGGCCAAGCGCCACGCCGCCGGGCAGCCAGGTCAGCAGCTGATCGAGCAGGCGGCTACCGCCGCTGCGACGCGCCAGCGACGCCCGGCCGGCATTCGTCAGTCCGTGGAGCGCGAAGAGAGCGATGGTCGCCGCACCCACGACGGCAAAGACGACCGGGCTGCCGATCAGAGCCAGCAGCGCCGCCAGCATCAGGACATTCAGGACGGTGACACGAAGCTGCTTGGCGCGCAGCCAGCGCAATAACGCCTTCACTCTCCCTCCCCGGTCGACGCGGGGCGCAATGTCGAGAGGAGGACCGGGCGATTAAATTGGACAAAATGCCCAAGCCTCGATTCGGCGCGCGACGGTGCACGCCGCGTCGAGGGAGGGCCCGGCTAGAACAGCTGGATCGCGATCATGATCATCCCGATCACCGACACGAACCAGACGAGGGTTCGCAGCCACGGGATGCCGGCCAGGTAGACCACGGCATAGGCGAGGCGGGCCCAGAAGAACACGAGCGCGCCCAGCGCCGTCATCGCATTGGCCTTTCCGGCGACGGCGGCGATCAGCACCAGCGCCGAGAACAGCGCCAGGTTCTCGAGCATGTTGAGATGCGCCCGCCTGGCGCGGCCGGCCACGCCGGTGAGTTCGGGAAGGCCTTCGCGATTGCCGGCCAGCGCCGTCAGTCCGAGCTGCCTGTCGGCGGCCGTCGCCGCGATCAGCATCTGGACGAAGGCGAGAATGACCGAATAGAGCAGATACTTGAGATCCGGACTCATGCGTTTCTCCCTACCTCGTTCCGAACAGGCGGTCGCCCGCATCGCCGAGGCCGGGAACAATATACCCGTGATCGTTGAGCTTGGCATCGACGGCGGCCGTGAACACGGGCACGTCGGGATGGACTTCGGCGAAGGCGCGCGCGCCCTGCTCCGACGCCAGCACGCAGATGAACTTCAGCCGCTTGGCGCCGGTCTCCTTGAGGCGGTCCACCGCCGCGATCGCGGAATGCGCCGTCGCCAGCATCGGATCGCAGACGATGACGTCGCGGTCGGAGATGTCGCCCGGCGTGCGGAAGTAGTACTCCACCGCCTGCAGCGTGCGCGGATCGCGATAGAGGCCGACATGGCCCATGCGCGCGAGCGGCATCAGGTCCATCAGCCCCTCGGCAAGGCCGAGGCCGGCGCGCAGGATCGGCACGACGACAAGCTTCTTGCCGTCGAGCAGCGGCGCATCCATATGCTCGATCGGAGTCTCGATATGCGTGTTCACCAGCGGCAGGTCGCGCGTGGCGTCGTAGCCCAGGAGCAGTCCTATCTCGCGCAGCAGGCGCCGGAAGTTCGCGCTCGACGTCGCCTTGTCGCGCATCTTGGTCAGCTTGTGCTGCACCAGCGGATGCGACACGACATGGATCGAATGCGGCAACGACATCTTCTTCTCCCCACTTCTCAAAAAACAGTGCCGTCGCTGGCAACAGCAATCGGCGGGCCACCACCTTCGCGGCGTTCGGCCGCCAGCACGCGGCCGGCGAACCAGGTGCCGGCCTCCAGCACCTTCACCAGCGGCAGGCGGACGGCGTCCATCTCCAGATGCACGCGCATGTGCTGGGCGATGCGGTCGAGCAGCGCGACGGTGAGCGCGCGCCACTCGACGATCGGCTCGTCGCCCGGCGCGAAGGTCTGCGTCAGCAGCGCCGACTGCTTGGGCCGCAGGGCGCCCGCATCGACCAGCAGGCCGCCGTTGCGGTACTCGGGCAGGCCGGTGAGCGCATCGAGGTCGACGACCTCGAGCCCCGCCCCCTGCAGCGGCTCGACCAGCGAATAGGACATCCACTGCGAGAGCTTGTGGAACGGCACCAGGCCGATCGCCGGATGGCGCCACACGTCGCCCAGGGGCTGGCCGTCGAGCGACAGGCGCGAGGGCCAGATCGAGGACAGGTTGTCGAGCACCGCCGCCAGGATCGACGCGGCTTTCACGCCGCCGCCGTCGGCCGCCAGGATGTCGAACAGCGCGCCGGGCCGCTCCAGCCCGATGCCGCCCAGCTTGCGCAGCAGCTCGGCGCGGCCTTCGAGGCCGAGCAGCGGATTGTGCGCCTTGACCTGGAAGCCCAGCGCCACGTCCATCGGCGTCAGCGCCGCCAGCCGCTGCGCATCGACGCGCAGCGGATCGTTCTCGGGATCGCGGCTGAAGGCGCCGTTGGCGAACATGTGGAAGCTCGCCACGCCGAGTCCTTCGGAGCGCGCATAGGTCTCCCCCGTGCCCGGCTCGCGATAGGACCAGTCCGGCCCGGCGCCGGCATCGAGCAGCACCGAGACGACGGCGAGATCGATGCGCCGGCGCGCCACCTCTTCCCGGGGCTGCGCGGCAAGGCGCGGCGCCAGCGCCGCCCAGCGGTCGTGGCCGCCGGCCTCGAAATGGCGCCAGCGCGAATGGAACGGGATCGCCGCCGGATCGGGGAAGCGCCGGCGCGTGACGGCGAGCGTCGCCTGCACGGCGGCCTCGAGCCCGTCGGCATCGAGGGCGAACCACCGCGAGCGGCCGTCCTCGACATATTTCAAGACCTGTCCCGCCCGCTCGCGGATGGCCGCAGGCGAGCGCAGGTACGAAAGCGAATCGATCACTCGTCGAGGCCTCGTCCCTTGGCCTTGGCGAGTTCGGTGGCCGCGGGCTTCTTCGGCGTGAAGTAGCCGGCGGCCTTCTTGGCATCCATCTCGACCTGGGCGTCGGCGGGGATGAGCTCGTCGGGAATCGGCACCTGCTCGACGATCTCGATGCCCTGCTGGCGCAGCGCGTCGGACTTCATGTTGCTCATCGACGCGAAGCGGTCGATGCGGCCGATGCCGAGCCAGTGGAACACGTCCGGCATCAGCTCCTGGAAGCGCATGTCCTGGACGCCGGCCACGCATTCGGTGCGGTTGAAGTACTGCGCCGCCGAATCGCCGCCGGGCTGGCGCTTGCGCGCGTTGTAGACCAGGAACTTGGTCACCTCGCCCAGCGCCCGGCCTTCCTTGCGGTTGTAGATGACGACGCCGACGCCGCCCTTCTGCGCCATCTCGATGCAGATCTCGATGCCATGCGCGAGATAGGGCCGGCAGGTGCAGATGTCGGAGCCGAACACGTCGGAGCCGTTGCACTCGTCATGGAGGCGGCAGGCGATCTTCGTCTCGGGCCTGCCGAGCTTGGTCACGTCGCCAAAGAAGTAGATCGTCGAGCCGCCGATCGGCGGCAGGAAGACCTCGAGGTCCGGCCGCGTCACCAGCTCGGTGTACATCCCGCCGGTATGCTCGAACAGCGTGCGGCGCAGGTCCGTCTCCTTGACGCCGAAGCGCTCGGCGATGCCGGGCAGCCACCACACCGGCTCGACCGCGGCCTTGGTGACCTTCACGTCGCCGTTGGGCGTCAGCAGGTCGTTGTCGGGCTTGAGCCGGCCGGCCGCGATGGCGTCGCGGATCTCCGGCATCTGCACATGTGCCTTGGTGACGGCGATGGTGGGGCGGATGTCCCATCCCGCCGCCAGCTTGTCGGCGAACACCTCGGCCACCATGTGGCCCCACGGGTCGAGCGAGACGATCTTCTTGGGATCGAACCAGCTCTCGAACGGGCCGATCGCCTCGGCCGGCGAGGTGTTGGTGAGGTCCGGCCGATGGCCCGGCTTCAGCTCCTGGGCGGCGATGGCCAGCGCGCGATAGATGCCGTAGCTGCCCGCATGCACGCCGATCGCGTTGCGCTTGCCCGGATCGGCGACGGAGCCGACCACGGGACCGCGAATCTTCGGATCGCGCGCACCCCAGATCACCGGGGGGGCCGCCTGGCCGCCCTGGGCGGGATGGGTGTTCAGTCTGATGTGGGCCATGTGCTTTCCAGATGCCAGGAGGCGGGAAAGCGAGGCATTCTAGGGCCTGTGGATGAAGAAGAAAAGACGGCCCCGCGCCGCGCAGAAAGGGCCGGGCCGCCGCAGGACAGAGCCACCACAACCCGGAGGAGAAAACGCCCATGCCCGACAGCCACGCGACCGCCGACGGCCCCGCCATCGTCAGCCATCTCGGCCCCGATTCGTTCAAGCCGGACGGCCTCAGGCCGTTCTTCGAATACCGCCCGCTCGGCCTCGACGCGCTGACCGGCGGCAAGGTCGGCGCCCATGTCATCCGCGCCCGCCCGGGCATGCATGCCGACGCGCCGCGCCATACCCACGCCGTCTCCTTCCAGTTCATCTACGTGCTCAAGGGCTGGGCCATCTTCGAGTACGACGGCCACGGCGAGCACAAGCTGGTCGCGGGCACGGCCGTCTACCAGCCGCCCGGAATCAGGCACAAGGAGATCGCCCATTCGGACGACTTCGAAGTGCTGGAGATCACCATGCCGGCCCACTTCGAGACCGCGGTGGTGGCGTAGCGCCGCGCCCACCGAAGCGGACCCGACCCCAGCGAGCCCCATCAAAGCGAGCCCGACCAAAGATCGGCCCGCCCCCAGCAAAAATACGGCAAGCGGGGCGGTCGCCGGCGGGTGGTTACCGCGCGGTAACGTTTTTAAAAAGGGAGAAAAAAAGGGGCGCGCCCCGGCACGCGCAAGACCGGCATCCTGCATGACGGGCAGGATACATCGGCCGGCTGCCGGCCCCCGATTCCGGTCCTTACCCCCGCCCCCGCACGCCGGTCACCACTGCAGCAGGCGGCGGCCGGCGACGGCGCCGACCGCGATCGCCGGCACCATCGCCAGCGGATACCAGACCAGTACGAACAGCGGCGAATCGTCGAAGCAGTGGAAGGCGTAGATCGCCGCCGCGCAGGTGGCGGCGAAGGCGCCCGCCGCCGCTCCCGCCAGCATCGGCGAGGCGGGCGCGGTGCGGCGCAGCGCCAGCAGCAGCCCGACCAGCGGCGCCAGCGAGAAGAGCGGAATCGCCGTCGTGCAGACGAGCGCATTGCTGCCGACCAGGCTGGTCATCCAGTCGGCGCGCGGCAGCACCGACAGCTCCATCGCCAGCGAACCCGCCGCCACCACGATCAGCAGCGCCACGCACAGCCGCCAATGCGCCGTCGAGAGCGGCCGCGCGAAGGCGACGCAGCACACGCCGGCCGCCATCACCGCCACCGCCACCAGCACCAGCTTGAGGTCGAAGCGCCAGGTCCCGAAGGCCGGCATGAGATCGACGCGCGGCCCCAGGATGACGGCGAAGAGCGCCAGCGACACCGCCAGGCCCGCCGCCAGCGCGCGCACCACGGTGCCGCCGATCGGGCGTCCCGCCCGTCCGCCGTCGGCCACCAGCGCCGCCACGAGCTGTTCGGTCTTCATGACTGTTCTCCACGATAGACCCGCGCCAGCGCCTTGAGCGCGCGATGCAGCGTCACACGCACCGCGCCCTCGCTGAGGCCGAGCGCCACACCGACCTCGCGCGCGCTGCGGCCCTCGATCGAGATCGCCTCGACGATGGTGCGCTGACGCTCGGGCAGCGTCGCCAGCATCTGGCGCGCGTCGCTCGCCGTGCCTTCCTCGGCCGCCGCCGGCGCCGCCAGCGTGTCGGCATGGTCGTCGATGTCGACATGATCGGTGAAGCCGCGACGGCGCAGGTGATCGACGAGCTTGTGGCGCGCGATCGCCCGCAGCCAGGGCTGCAGCGGTTGCGTCGGATTCCACGTCTCGCGTTTCAGATGCATGGCCAGCAATGTCTCCTGCACGATGTCCTCGCCGTCCGCCTGCGGCCGTCCCGCCGCCGCCAGCCCACGCCCCACCACGCGGCGCAGCCACGCCGCGACGAAGAGGAGGAGGCGGCGATAGGCCTCGTCGTCTCCAGCCAGAGCGGCCCGCATCAGGGCGGAGGGATCTTCCGAAAAGGACACGCGAGGGTCGCTCGATCACGCTTTCGTGTGGAGGGCCCGAAACGTTACAGGCCGCTTCGAGAAAAAGATATCGCGCCCAGCTGTAACACCTGTGCCGCCATCGCCGAAAGACATCGTGCGAGCCGCAATCGGCCCGCATTCACCCTGAGGAGGACTTCACGATGACGATCCGTTCCACCCCCATCGCCCTTGCCGTCGCCGTTGCCGCCGCGTCGCTGCTCTCGGTCGCCGCCAACGCCCAGGATGCCAACAAGGAGAAGTGCTACGGCGTCGCCATGGCCGGCCACAACGACTGCGCCTCGGCGGGCGCCAACTCCTGCTCCGGCCAGTCGAAGGTCGACTACGACACCAAGGCCTGGAAGCTGGTCGCCAAGGGCACCTGCACCGCGATGGAGGTGACGGCCAAGAACGGCATGAAGCACAAGGGCACCCTGATGCCGATGTAAGGCTGCCGGGACTCCAGTCATGACGACGGACCGCCGCGCCTCTGCCGCCTCCCGTCCGCCCGCGCGGGCGGGAGCGGGGCTCAAGCCCGAGCATTATCGGCCCATCCTCGACGACCATCCCGACATCGGCTGGTTCGAGGTGCATGCCGAGAACTACATGGGCGCCGGCGGTCCGCCGCACCACTTCCTCGAACGCGTGAGGGCGGACTATCCGCTCTCCGTCCACGGCGTCGGCCTCTCGATCGGCTCGGCCGCCGGCCTGACGCCCGGCCATCTCGACCGCCTGAAGACGGTGGTCGACCGTTATCAGCCTTTT
>JAFEFG010000153.1 GCA_018240685.1 Pseudomonadota bacterium
CGGCCGAAATGGTGCTGGCTGCGCATGGCGATCGAGAAGCCCCAGATCAGCACCAGCGTGAAGAGCGCGAGCAGGACGCAGGCGCCGACCATGCCCCACTCCTCGACGAAGGTGGTGAAGATGAAGTCGGTCTGCTTCTCGGGCAGGAAGTTCAGCGCCGACTGGGTGCCCTTCAGGAAGCCCTTGCCGAACAGGCCGCCCGAGCCGATCGCGATCTTCGACTGGGTGATGTGGTAGCCGGCGCCCAGCGGATCGCGGTCCGGATCGAGGAAGGTGAGCACGCGCTTGCGCTGGTACTCGTGCATGAAGGTCCAGGCGATCGGCAGGCATCCCACCGCGCTGACGGCCGCAGCCAGGAACATCCACAGCCGCACGCCGGCCACGAACAGCAGCGCCGCACCGCCCAGCAGGACCATCATCGCCGTGCCGAGGTCGGGCTGCACCATCACCAGGGCGACGGGCGCCAGGATCACCAGCAGCGGCGCCAGCGTGTAGAGGAACTTGCCGGCCTGCTCGCGGGTCAGGCCGTGGTAGTAGCGCGCCAGCACCAGGATCACCGCCACCTTGGCGATCTCGGACGGCTGGACCTGCAACGGCCCCACCACCAGCCATCGCTGCGCCCCCATGCCGATCTTGCCGGCGATGTCGACGGCGATGAGCAGCAGGAGCGAAAGCGCATAGAGCGGCCAGGCCATCCACAGCCAGACCTTGGGATGCACAAGCGCCACGATCAGCATGAGGACCAAGGCCCCGCCATAGCGGATCGCGTGCTTGGCGGCCCACGGCTCGAAGCGCCCGCCAGCGGCCGAATAGAGGGCCAGCACGCCGACCCCGGCGATCGCCGTCAGCACCAGGACCAGCCCCCAGTTGATGCGCCAGATCTTCTCGCCCAGCCCGACAGAGGGCGGGGCCCCCAGGGTGACCGCGGTCACAACGATGCCGTCTTGCGGAAAGTGTCGCGCCGGCGCGACGGATCGCGCTTCATGGTCTCGACCAGGACGTCGCGGCCGATCGGACCGGCCGTCGCGCCGCCGGCCATGCCGTGCTCGACAATCACCGCGCAGGCATAGCGCGGATTGTCGACCGGGCCGAAGCAGACGAACAACGCATGGGAGCGCAGATGCCACGGAAGCTGCGCTTCGGTGACACCCATGGCGCGCTCGCGCTCGCTGATGCGCTTGACCTGCGCCGTGCCGGTCTTGCCGGCGAAGCGGAGCTGCGGATCGAGCATCTTGCCGGTGGCGTCGTAGCGGAGCTGCTGCGCGGTTCCGGACGGAGAATTCACGACCAGGTTCATGCCCTCGCGCACGAGGGCAAGGTGCTGAGGGTCGAACCGCATCGAAGCGGCGGCCGGCTTCATCGTCGGCGCCGGCGGCGCGAGTTCCTCACGCGCAGCGGCCTTGGCCAGCAGCATATTGGGCTGCACGTCGTAGCCCCCGTTGGCGACGCGCGCCGTCATGACGGCGAGCTGCAGCGGCGTGGCCGTCATGTAGCCCTGGCCGATGCCGAGATTGAACGTGTCGCCCTGCTGCCAGGGCACCCGGAACCTGTCCAGCTTCCAGCTGCGTGTCGGCTGGTTGCCGGTCGCCTCGCCGGGCAGCCCCAACGAGCTGACCTGGCCGAAGCCGAGCCGGTTGGCCATCTCGGAAATCTTGTCGACGCCGGTGCGCCGCGCCGCCTCGTAGAAAAAGCAGTCGCAGGAATTGTACAGACCGCCCACGACATTGAGGCCGCCGTGGCCGCCCTTCAGCCAGCAATGGAACTTGATGTCGCCGAGCTCGACATAGCCGTTGCAGGGCAGGATCGTCCCGGCATCGATGGCCTTGGATTCAAGAGCCGCCAGCGCCGTCACGACCTTGTAGGTCGAGCCGGGCGGGTAGACACCCGCGATCGCCTTGTTGTTGAGCGGCCGCTCCGGATTCTCCAGCAGGTCGCGCCATTCGGCCTGGGTGATGCCGCGCGCGAACACGTTGGGATCGAAGCCCGGGTCGGACACCATCGCCAGGATGTCGCCGGTGACGACGTCGATCACGACCACGGAACCGCTCTTGTGCTCGGCGTTGGCCTGCGCCGCCCGCAGGCGCTCCGAGACGAAACGCTGCAGCTCGAGATCGACCGTCAGGAGGACATTGTCGCCGGCTTGGCCATCGGTGCGGTCGAGCTCGCGGACCACGCGTCCGACCGCATTGACCTCCACCTGCACCGCGCCGGCGCGGCCGCGCAGATCGTCCTCGAGCGACCGCTCCACGCCCTTCTTGCCGAATCGCATGGTGGCGAGCTGCAGCACGGGATCGTCGCGACCGGCGAGATCGTCGTCGGACACACGGCCGGTGTAGCCGACGATGTGGCTCATCAGCTCGCCCTCGGGATAGTCGCGCGTCTGGCCGATGTCGATGAACACGCCCGGCAGGTCGGGTGCATTGAACTCGAGTCGCGCCACCTCTTCCCAGCCGAGATTCTCGCGCACGACCGAGGGCTGGAAATTGCGGCTGCGGCGCAGCTCGCGCAGCAGACGGACCTTCTCGGTCTCGCCGAGATTGAGGATCTGGTCGAGCCGGTCGATCACGAGCTCCGCCCCGCGGCCGCGGTCGGACGTGACCATGGCGCGGAAGTTGTTGCGGTTGATGGCCAGCGGCTCGCCGGAGCGATCGAAGATCAGGCCGCGCGATGGCGGCAACAGCCGGGTGTTGACGCGGTTTTCCTCGGCGAGCGTCGAGAAGCGCTCGCTGTCCAGCACCTGGAGCTGATAGAGGCGGCCCGCCAGCGCCGACATGAGGGCAAGCTGCCCGCCTGCCAGCAGCAGCGAGCGGCGGGTGAACAGGCTGGCGCGCTCGCCGTCGCCCTTGCGGAACCGCATCATGCCGTGGTCTCCCCCGGCCGCGCCGTGCCGCGCGCCGGCTCGGGCACGTTCAGCGGATCGCGCGGGCGCACGCGCGCGAGAATCGGCGCCAGCAGAGGATAGATCACGATCACCACCGCATACTGCACCATTGCCGGCATCGGATCGATGGCAGTCCAGGTCCACAACGCCGTGAACCCCCACACCAGCACCATGAACATCCACTCGAGCAGGCAGAAACCGATCCACTGGAACAGGAACGGCACGCCGACGAGATAGCGCCGGTTGGCGACCACGGCGGCCCGGATCAGCACGAAGCCGAGCGCGCTCACCCCCACAGGAGCTCCGGGGCCGCCCAGCAGGAGATCGAGCAGCACGCCCATGGCCAGCAGGAACGGCCCGGGCAGACGCTCGGGGGTCGCCAGGCTGAACTGGAACACCACCAGCGCCGGCAGGAGCGGCAGCGCATCGGAAACGTACGGCACGCGCAGCGGCGCCAGGGTGAGGATCACGAAGAAGAGCAGGATCATGCCCGGCAGGACGAGCCGGCCGAGATCGTCGAGGCGCGCGATGAAGCTCTCGTCCCGCATCTCAGTGCGCCTTCTGTGCCGGCGACGCCGACCCCGCGGGTGGGCCGGTGTTGACGAGGCCGGTCACGCCGTAGTCGACGACGCGCACGAATTCCAGGCGCGAGAAGTCGGTGAACGGGCGGACCCGGATCGTGCCCTCGCTGCCGCCCTGCACGACCTCGCCGATGGGGATGCCGACCGGGAAGCTGCCGCCGCTGCCCGAGGTGACGATGCGGTCGCCGGGCTGGATGCCGGCCACGCTCTGCAGCAGGGTGAGCCGCAGCAGCGGGGAGTTGTTGCCGGCCAGGATGGCGCGCTCGCGCGTGCGCTCGACCTGCACCGGCAGGCGCGAGTTCACGTCGGTCACGAAAAGGACGCGGGCGCTGTTGTCGCCGACCTCGGCGATGCGGCCCGCCAGCCCCTCGCCCGTGACCACCGCCTGGCCGGGCGTGACGCCGGCCTTGCGCCCGACATTCAGCAGGGCGCCGCGGACATAGGCGCTGACGCTGTCGCCGACGACGCGGGCCGTGATGAAGGATGCCTCCGGGCCCTCGCGGAAGTTGGCAAGCTCCCGCAGGCGGTTGTTCTCGTTCTCCAGCCGGCGAGCGGCCGTCTGCCAGGCCAGCAGGCGGCTGTTCTCCTCGCGCAGCCGGGCGTTCTCCTCGCGCAGGGAGGCGAACTCGCGCAGGTCGGCGATGGCGCGGTTGGCCACGGCAACAGGCCGCGCGATCGCCTCCAGGGCCGGGGTCGCGAGGTCGAGCGCCAGGACGCGCGCATTCTCGACCAGGATCGTATCGGCCTTGCCGATCAGCATGGCCGCGAAAGCCGCGAGCACAAGGAAGACGAGCGCGAAGCGCTGCAGGATCGTGCGCAGCTGCTGGGTCGCCACCTCGAAATCGTCGCGAATCGCCATGCCCGAACTATTCTACCCCAAACGGACGGTGGCGCGCGGAATCTTAGTACATGGACGACAAGACGCCGCGCAGACGGTCGATGTTCTCCACTGCATGACCCGTGCCGAGCGCCACGCACAGCAGCGGATCCTCGGCCACGGAGACCGGCAGGCCGGTCGCCTGGCGCAGCACGGTGTCCATATTGGCCAGCATGGCGCCGCCGCCGGTGAGCACGATGCCCTTGTCGACGATGTCGGCCGCCAGTTCGGGCGCGGTATTCTCGAGCGCCACCTTGACCGCCTCCACGATCTGGCTGACCGGTTCCTGCAGGCTCTCGGCGATCTGCCGCTCGGTGATCACGAGTTCCTTGGGCACGCCGTTCATCAGGTCGCGGCCCTTGATCTCCATGGTCCGGCCCTCGCCGTCGTCGGGCGCGCAGGCGGAGGCGATGGTCTTCTTGATGCGTTCGGCCGAGCTCTCGCCGACCAGGAGGTTATGATTGCGGCGGATATAGGCGATGATCGCCTCGTCCATCTTGTCGCCGCCCACGCGCACGGAACGCGGATAGACGATGCCGCCCAGCGACAGGACCGCGACTTCCGTGGTGCCGCCGCCGATATCGACCACCATCGAGCCGGTCGGCTCGGTGACCGGCAGGCCGGCGCCGATCGCGGCCGCCATCGGCTCCTCGATCAGCCAGACCTTGCGGGCGCCGGCGCTTTCGGCCGACTCCTGGATGGCGCGGCGCTCCACGGCCGTCGAACCGGACGGCACGCAGACCACGATCTGCGGATGGGCGAAGGAACGGCGATTGTGCACCTTGCTGATGAAGTGCTTGATCATCGCCTCGGCGACCTCGAAGTCGGCGATCACTCCGTCCCGCAGCGGCCGGATGGCCTGGATGTTGCCGGGCGTACGGCCCAGCATCATCTTGGCCTCCTCGCCGACGGCGAGAACCTGGCGCTTGCCAGTTTGCGTGGTGAGCGCAACGACCGAGGGCTCGTTCAGGACGATCCCCCGCCCCTTCACATAGACCAGCGTGTTGGCTGTCCCGAGGTCGATCCCCATGTCCGCCGAAAAAAGCCCGATCACTCTCGACAGCATTGCGCTAAGTCTCTGTAATTACAGGGAAAATGGCTCTGCGTGGCAAACCCGAAAAGGCCACCGAAGTGGGGTCGGTTTAGACCGGCCGGGCTATTCTCGCAAGGCGATTCAAGCCCATGGCATCTGCAACTGCCGACACCGGCCGGGAATGGGCCGCTTCTCCTAGAGCCCCATCATCTTGGCGATGGTGTTACGATGAATGTCGTTGGTCCCGCCCCCGATGGAGCCCACACGCACATCGCGGAACAGACGCTGGATGTCATGTGCCATGGTGTACCCGGCACCGCCCATGATCTCCATGGCGAGATGAGCGCACCGGAACTCGCCGTCGGTGCCCTGGATCTTGGCGATCGCCGTCTCCTCGACCGGATCGAGCCCGGCATCGAGCATGTCGGCCAGGCGATAGACCAGCGCCTGCGTCGTCTTGAGCAGGATCCGCATGTCGGCGAACTTGTGCTGGACGGCCTGGAACTTGGAAATCGGCTGCCCGAATTGCCGCCGCTCGATCGCGTAGGCCTTGGCGTACTCGATCGCGAAATGCATGTTGCCGCAGGCTTGCGCCGCGAGGCAGAGGCGCTCCAGGTTGAGGCCCTTCATCAGTCCCGACCAGCCGCGGTTCTCCTCGCCGATCACGTGATCGGCCGGCACGAACACATCGTCGAAGAAGATCTCGTTGGGATGGGTGGTGCGGCGGCCCAGCGTCTCGAGCGGTTTCATGGTGAGGCCCGACGCACGGGCGTCGACCCAGAACAGCGTCACGCCCTTGTGGCGGGCCTCGCTGTCGGTCTTGGCCACCACGACCAGATAGTCCGCGACATGGGCTGCACTGATGTAAAGCTTCTGCCCGGAGAGCCGGTAGCCGTTGCCGTCACGCGTCGCGCGGGTCTTGATTCCGGAGGCGTCGGAGCCGGTGTCGGGCTCAGACAACGCAAAGGCTGCCTTCAGCTGGCCGGCGCAGATCGCGGGCAGGTAGCGCCGCCGCAAGTGCTCGCCGGCCGTGAGCTGCAGGTGCATGCCGCCATAGATCACCGTCGGCAAGTAGCAGGACGATGCGCCGCTATAGTGCCGCGCCAGCGCCTCCACGAGGACGACCAGATCCTTGCGGCTGCCGCCCATGCCGCCATAGGCCGGATCGTAGGGAAGCGCCATGTAGCCCGCCGCGGCCAGCGCGTCGAAGGCGGCGACCGGGAACTCCGAGGCCGCATCGAGGCGGCGCACTTCCTCCAGCGGCAGGGCGCGCGCCAGCAGTTCCGCCACATTGCGGCGGATCAGCTTCTGCTCCTCGGTGAGACCGAAGTCGTCGAGGGTGGTCATCGGGCGCAGGCCGACGTCAGTCGAACACGACGACGCCACGGGCAACCTCGCCCGCCATCATGCGCTTGAAGCCCTCGTTGATGTCGTCGAGCCTGTAGGTGCGGCTGATCAGCCCGTCGATGTTCAGCTTCCGGTTCATGTAGTGGTCGACCAGCACCGGGAAATCGACATTGGGCCGGACCGACCCGTAGTAGGTGCCGCTCACCGTCTTCTCGGTGAAGACCATCATGAAGGGCGAATATTGCGCCTTCACCGTCGCGGCCGAGATGCCGACCGCGACGGCATGGCCGCCCGGCGCCAGGGCGTCGAACGCCAGCGCCTGGGTCTTGTCGTTGGAAACGGCGTCGAAGGAATAATCGACGCCCAGCCCGCCCGCGATCTCCTTGACCTTCTTGACCGGATCGTTGTCCTTGGCCGTGTTGATCGTGTGCGTGGCGCCGAAGGTCCTGGCCATCTCGAGCTTGTTGTCGAGGATGTCGGCGGCAACGATCTGGCGCGCGCCCGCGAGCATCGCGCCCTGGATGGCATTGAGCCCGACGCCGCCGCAGCCGATCACCAGCACCGAGGAGCCCGCCTCGATCTTGGCATGGCGGGTGACGGCCCCCACGCCGGTGGCGACGCAGCAGCCGACCAGCGCGGCCTGCGGCCAGGGCATGTCGTTGCGGATCGGCACCACCATCTCCTCTGGCACCACCACTTGCTCGGCGAAGGTGCCGATGCGTGCCATCTGGTTGATCCCCTTGCCCTTGTGCTTCAGCCGCAGCGTGCCGTCATAGAGCGTGCCCGGAGGGGCCGAGGCATGGCCGATGCACAGTACGGTGCGGCCGGTCGTGCAGTAGCGGCAGCGCCCGCAATGCGGACGGAAGGAGAAGATCACGTGGTCGCCGGGCTTCACCGTCGTGACGCCCGGACCGCATTCCAGGATCTCTCCGGCGGCCTCGTGGCCCGGCACGATCGGCAGCGGCGAGGGCCAATCGCCATTCATGACATGCCAGTCGCTCTGGCACACGCCCGCCGCCTTCATCTTCACCCGCACCTCGTTGGCCTTGGGCGGATCGAGTTCGCACTCGACGACCTGCAAGGGCGTGTTGGGCTCGAACAGAACTGCGGCCTTCATGAACTTTCCTCCCGATTTTGCGTCCAGCACTATAACATCCGCCGCATGAACAAAACGCTTTTGATCACCGGCGGCGCCTCCGGCATCGGCGCCGAGACTGCGCGTCGCGCGGCGAGCCGCGGCTACAGGGTCGCGATCAACTATCGCTCGCGCGGCGAGCAGGCCCGCACCGTCGCGGCCGACATCACGGCGAAGGGCGGCCAGGCCGTCGCCCTGCAGGCCGACATGGCCCATGAAGCGGAGATCGTCCGATTGTTCGAGGAGACCGAGAAGGCCCTTGGCCCGATCACCCACCTCGTCAACAGCGCCGGCATCAACGGTCGCCACGGCCGCGTCGAGGATTACGATGCGGGCGTCCTTTCCACTCTCTTCGCCGTCAACGTGATCGGCCTGATGCTGTGCTGCCGCGAGGCAGCGCGACGCATGTCGACGAAGCACGGCGGCAAGGGTGGCGCGATCGTGAACGTCTCCTCGATGGCCGCGACTCTCGGCGGGCGCATGGGCTCCTCCGCCTACGCCGCCAGCAAGGGCGCAGTCGATGCCTTCACCAAGGGCTTCGCCCGCGAGGCGGCCGCAGAGGGCATCCGCGTCAACTCGATCCGTCCCGGCATGGTTCTGACCGAGATGACCGAGGGCCGCTTGGGCGACCAGGCCTTCCGGGCCCGCATCGAATCCTCGATCCCGATCCATCGCATCGGCGAAGCGCACGAGATCGCCGACGCGATCCTGTGGCTGTTGTCGGACGAGGCGTCCTTCATCGCCGGCGCCATGCTCGACGCCTCGGGCGGCGGCTACATCATCTGAACCGCGTTCACGGGCGCGGGTATCCGGAACGAAAAGAGGCGCCGGTTCCGGCGCCTCGATTCCGTCTCCACGGTGCGTGTGACCGCGCCTAGTTCTTGGTCTTGTCGACCAGGGCCTTTTCCTTGATCCACGGCATCATGCCGCGCAGCTTGACGCCGATCTCCTCGATCGGATGCTCGGACATGCGCTTGCGCATCGCCTTGAACGAGGCCTGGTTGACCTTGTTCTCCAGCATCCAGTCGCGCGCGAAGCGGCCGGACTGGATGTCGTCCAGCACGCGCTTCATCTCCGCCTTGGTCTCGGCCGTCACGATGCGCGGACCCGAGACGTACTCGCCGTACTCGGCCGTGTTGGAGATCGAGTAGTTCATGTTGGCGATGCCGCCCTCGAAGATCAGGTCGACGATCAGCTTCACCTCGTGCAGGCACTCGAAATAGGCCATTTCCGGCGCATAGCCCGCCTCGACCAGCGTCTCGTAGCCGGCCTTGATCAGCTCGACGAGGCCGCCGCACAGCACGACCTGCTCGCCGAACAGGTCGGTCTCGCACTCTTCCTTGAAGGTGGTCTCGATGGTGCCGGCGCGGCCGCCACCGATCGCCGACGAGTAGCTGAGGCCGATCTCGAGCGCGTTGCCCGAGGCGTTCTGCGCGACGGCCACGAGACAGGGCACTCCGCCACCACGCAGGTACTCGGAGCGCACCGTGTGGCCCGGGCCCTTCGGCGCGATCATGAACACGTCGATGTCCGGGCGCGGCGTGATCAGGTTGAAGTGGACGTTGAGGCCGTGCGCGAAGGCGAGCGCGGAGCCCGGACGCATGTTGGGGCCGAGGTCGGCGTTGTAGATGTCCGACTGCAGCTCGTCGGGGGTGAGGACCATGACGAGGTCCGCCCACTTGGCGCCGTCGGCCGGGCTCATCACGGTGAAGCCCGCGCCCTCGGCCTTCTTGACCGTGGCGGAGCTGGGCTTGAGCGCGATGCGCACGTCCTTCACGCCGGAATCGCGGAGATTCATGGCGTGGGCATGGCCCTGGCTGCCGTAGCCGACGATCAGGACCTTCTTGCCCTTGATCAGATTCACGTCG
>JAFEFG010000154.1 GCA_018240685.1 Pseudomonadota bacterium
CATTATCTTGATATCGAGACAAATCGCCGGGGAGCCATGGCCCGCCACGTCGACTACCTCCTGACGGCCGTCGCCCCGGCCGTATGGGGAAGCACCTATCTGGTAACGACACAGTTCCTGCCCCAAGGCTATCCGCTCACGGTGTCGCTGCTGCGCGCGTTGCCGGCCGGCCTGCTGCTCCTGCTCCTGGTCCGGCAGCTTCCGACCGGAGTCTGGTGGCGGCGCGTCCTCATTCTCGGCGCGCTCAACTTCTCGATCTTCTGGTGGCTGCTGTTCGTGGCGGCCTACCGCCTTCCAGGCGGCGTGGCGGCGACGGTGGGCGCCATCCAGCCGCTGATCGTGATCCTGCTGGCGCGCCCGCTGCTCGGATCGCCCATCCGCACCCTGGCTGTTGCCGCCTCGCTCATCGGCATCGCCGGCGTGGCCCTCCTGATCCTCACTCCCGCCGCGGCCCTCGACGGTGTCGGCATCGTGGCGGGCCTGGCCGGCGCGGTCTCGATGGCCGCCGGTACCGTCCTGACCCGACTTTGGCGGCCGCCCGTCTCGTCGCTCACCTTCACCGCCTGGCAGCTGACGGCGGGCGGATTGCTGCTGCTGCCGGCCGCGCTCTGGTTCGAACCGGCCCTGCCGCCCCTGACCGCCGCCAACGTCGGGGGCTTCGTCTATCTCGGCATCGTCGGCGCGGCGCTGACCTACTTCCTCTGGTTCCGGGGCCTGGGGCGTCTGGAGCCGGCGGTCGTCTCGCCGCTGGCGCTGCTGAGTCCCGTCACCGCCGTACTGCTCGGCTGGGGACTGCTGGCGCAGCGCCTTACCCCGGCGCAGATCGTGGGCATGGTCATGGTGCTGGGCAGCGTCTGGGTCGGCCAGCGGACACCGCTGCCGGTCGCGATACCGCGGACTTCATGACGTCCAGGGAGACGTGCTGAAGAGCTTCGGCACGCAGTCCAGCGACGGGAACGTCTCGTCGGACGCATAGTCCGCGAGCGGCTCGCGGCCCGTGCCGCGATCGATCCAGATCGCACGGAAGCCCATGTCCCGCGCCGCCACCAGATCGAGGTGCGGGCTGGCGCAGATATGGACGATCTGGTCCCTGGTCACGCCCAATGCCTTGTGGGCATGGTCGAAAATCCGTGGGCTCGGCTTGTAGGCCTGCGCCTGCTGCGCCGTGATCACGCGGTCGATGTGGCCGCCGAGCTGCGCGACGTTGCCGGCAATGATGTCGTCATCGGTATTGGAGATGATGCAGAGCTTGAAGCTCTGCGCCTTGAGCACGCCCAGCGCATCGACGACTTCCGGGAAGGGCGGCATCCTGGAAATGCCGCCGGTCAGGATCTCGATATCCTCGGGTGCATAGGCGAGCTCGAGCTCCTCCATCGCCCGTCTGAGCCCCGTCCCCGCCACTTCCCGGAAGGAGCGATGCGGCCTCTCGCCTTCGAGCGCATGCTCGTACTTGTCATAGACACGGATCAGCGTCGCCACGTCGACAGTCGCGCCCGGCTGCCTGGCGAGAATCTTCTCGACGGCGGCGACGAGCCCTTCGTCCCACTGGATGAGCGTGCCGTAGCAGTCGAAGGTAAGCCATTGCGGCTTCGGACCGGCCAAGGACATTCAGACTCTCCTTCGCGGGTGGGAGCGGTGCCTGCTGTAGAGCCTCGTCATCGCAGCGGCAATCTCCTGCATTCTCGCCCGCAGCTCCGGCGGATCGAGGATCTCCACGTCAGCCCCGAAGCGGACGAGCTCGACAGCGGCATGATCGACGGGACCGACCGGCAACTTCACCGTCTTCCCGCCGTCGCGATCGGCATCGTCGATGATCCCCCTCCCTGCGCGCACGTAGGGCGGGCTGAAAGCAGCCAGCATCTTCGCGCCCTGAGGGTACGCTCGTTCGTCTCTACGCGGCCGACGAGATACCAGACGCCGCTTTTCAGGACGATGCCGAGTGGCTCGATGTGGCGTGATACCCCTTTTTCTAGCGCGGCGCGTAGATCCACTCCGTATCGCCTGGAGTGATCGCAGGCTGCGCGACCGAATCGATCCGGCACGGCGACATGAACTCCAGGTTCGTCGACGGGTAGCAGTAGTCACCGTGGGCGCAGTAGGAAATCTTCCCATTCCGTCGGTCGACCTGGACCTGCGTAATGGGCCCGAAGACCTCACCGGCGCGCAGGACGCTCGACGGGTCCTCCACGGCCGCAGTGGGACGCACCACCCGGGCCATGCAGCGCTCGGTCTTCGACTGGGCATGAGTGTCGGCCGCCTTCAGCAATCCCAGGACGCAAACGAGACCGCCGAGACCGTAGACGACAGGCCTCAGGCCGCAACTCATGGACATCTTCGTATTTGGCCTTTCCGGTCGTTTCCAGAACGTGAATCCGAATCGAATGATAGGCGTTCTGGATGGCAATGCGAACAGCGATCCGCGCTCTCGCATCCTCGGATGCGGTCCTGTTTCGCGCACCACGTCGCTTGTTCCGGATTTGAAATGGTGCGCCGCGCCGGGTCACGCGTAGTCAGGCAATGCAAAGTCATCTCTGAAGCTCTTGCCCAACATGAGGTTGGCTGCGCCAGGCAAAGCCATCAACTTGGTCGCCTGATTCCGGAGCCATACCCCGAACTCCGATTGTGGAACGAAGGTGGAGGCGAAGCTCTCGGCGCCATGCTGCTTGCCCTCGATGAAAGGCCGCAGCCGGGCGTCATAGGCTGCGAAGGCCTTCGCGTAATCGCCTGACGCGCGCGAAATTTCTCCCGCCAACACATAGGCCTCCGTCATCGCGAGCCCAGCCCCTTCACCGGCGAGAAAAGAGACCGCCATACCAGCATCGCCAACGAGCACGGTTCTCCCGCGATGCCAGGAGGGCATGCGTATCTGGCTGACGCGGTCGAAGTAAAGATCATCCGCGGTTGCCATCGCCGCCAGAATACGACCTGACTCCCATCCCGCGTCTCCGAAGGTGGCTTTCAGCAGGGCACGGGTTTCTGCTGGACCGGTCGGCTCGACGCCGTTCAAGAGTTCACTTCTGAAAACGAGCAGGAAAAGCGTTCGGCCGCCGCGGAGCGCGAAGCGAGCGATCTGGCGCGACGCCGCGGCATGGATGATGTAGGCATTCTCATCGCGCGTCTCGTAGCCAGTGGTCTCGAACACGGCGAACCGATAGCCGAGGTCCTTTTCGAAGCGGTCCTCGGCCCCGAAGATCAACTCGCGCACGCGCGAGTGCAACCCGTCGGCGCCAGCAAGGATATCGACGTCGCGTTTCTCGCCGCTTTGCAGCACGATCTGCACGCCGTCATCATATTCATTGATTGCAGAAATCTGGTCGTCGAATATCGCTTCGACACGGCCGTCTATCGCGCGATAGATCGCCGCCGCCAGCTCGCCTCGCGCCACGCTCGTCATTCGCCCCGCAGTCAAATCGCGGAGCGCGTCGACGGCAAAGCCGCCGACCTTGGCTCCGTCGTCGGCCAGGAAACGAATTTCCCCAACCTGATAGCCGGCCTGGCGCACAGCAGGGAGAATGCCCATTCGTTCGGCGATCGAGTAGCCGCCCCCCCAGAAGTCCATGATGTAACCACCAGTCCTGAGAGCCGGGGCGCGCTCGATCATGAGCGGCTCGTGCCCGGCATGCAGCAACCAGTAGGCCAGCGTTGCCCCGGCGATCCCCGCACCACTGATAGCGATCTTCATAGCGACCTCCTTTCGTTTCGGTGCACCCGCCACGCACCCAATAGGGTCCAATATAGACCATGGTGTGTACCATCAGTACAGAACATGGTTTGTACCGCAAGAATGGGGTATGGCCAATGCCATGAGCCGCCGTCTGGACAAGCTTGATGCCGAACGCCAGAAGCGCCTGTTCGAGAGCGCCGCGGAGGAATTTGCTGCGCACGGCTTCGACGGCGCTTCCCTCAATCGCATTCTCGAAAAATCTGGAATGAGCAAAAGCTCACTCTATTACTACTTTGACGATAAGGCCGATCTCTTCACGACGATGATCGAGAGATCGCTGGCCGTGCTCTTCAAGGAGATCGGCGGCTTTGATCCAACAGCGCTCGACGCAGCGACGTTCTGGTACACCTTCGAGGAGCTGTATCGACGCGCCATCACGGTCGTCGACAGGAACGCCTGGCTCGTACAATTCGGTGGGATGTTCTATCGCTTGCGCAGCGATCCAAGGCAGGGATCGGCGACCGGGCGGCTTTTTCTGGCGGTAAGAAAGTGGATCACGCTCATCATCGAGCGCGGTCAAGCCTTGGGGGTCGTACGGACCGATCTGCCGCAATCGCTGCTGATCGATTCGACGATGTCGCTGCTCGAGTCGCTCGATCGCTGGGTCGTCGCCCACTGGAGCCAACTCAAGGAGACAGAGAAAGACGCCATGCCGCAAAAGCACATCGCGCTGTTCCGCAGCCTGATCTCCTCCCAGCCGACAGGCGGCGCGCACTGATTTTGCCACCAATCGCCATCGCGAAGAAACGCGACGCAGCGGGATGGCTGTCCATCGCCGTCTCGCTGACGGTGTTCTTCTCGGCTGCCAACCGGCGCCGCTCCAGCTCGCGATCTGGTATGAGCGATTTCTATCGAAGCGATCGGCGAGAACATACCGAGTTGCACGTCTCGAGACGTAAGACCGCGACGTAAGACTTTCGGCCCGTTTCGTTCTCTGCCGTGGACATCCACAAAAGACAAAGCCGGCCAAGGATTTAACCCTGCCCGGCCGATGGCGCGCCCGAAGAGATTCGAACTCCTAACCTTCTGATCCGTAGTCAGATGCTCTATCCAGTTGAGCTACGGGCGCGGCGGGCACTTCTCTAAAGAAGTTGGTCCGGCGTTGCAAGCCGGGCGGACGGGCCGGACCGAGACGGCCGCGGAACGGCCCGATCCGGTGCCGTCCCCCACCGGTCCCGGCCTTCTAAGGGCTTGGCAAACCAGCCTTTTCGGTCTACCCGCTGGCCCCAGGATGAGCGGCCTGCGGAATCTTGACCTCGGCGTCCCCCTGGGCCGGCCTGCGGCGCGGCCGGGCAAGCATCGGGCCTGACCCTTCCCGCCATGAAGCGCGCGTCGCCCAAGGTGCTGGGGCTGCTGGCTGCCCTCACCCTCGTCTGGGGAACCAACTGGCCCCTGTTCCGGATCGCCCTGTCGGAACTGCCGGTCCTGACCTTCCGCACCATCGTCCTGGCGACGGGGTTCCTGGTCCTGTTCGTGATCATCCGCCTGCGGGGAGAATCGCTGGCCGTTCCGGCCGGCAAGTGGCCGCCGCTGATTGCGGCGTCGGCGATGAACATCGGCGTCTGGAACATCGCCACCTCCATGGCGGTGCTCTACATCCCGTCGGGACACGCCTCGGTGCTGGCCTACACCATGCCGCTCTGGGTGGCGCTGATCGGCTTCGTCGTGTTCCGCCAGTCGCTGACCGGACGGCTGCTGGCGGCCCTCCTGATCGGTGCCGCCGCCGTGGTAGCGCTGATGGCGCCCAATTTCACCGGCTACGCCAACGCGCCATGGGGCCTGTTCTGGGGATTATTGGCCGGCTTCTGCTGGGCGATCGGCACCTACATCGTCAAGCGCACGTCCTGGCCCGGCATGGGCCTGTCGCTCACCTTCTGGCAGGTCGCCATCGCGCTGCCGCCCATCGCGCTCGGCGCGGCGGCGATCGACGGCCTGCCGGCCCACTGGCCGTCGGCCGTCGCGATCGTCGCCACGGTCTATACCGGAGCCATCCCGATGGCGCTGGGCACGGCGATCTGGTTCGCCCTGGTCAAGCTCCTGCCGGCGCAGGTCGCGGCCCTGTCCTCGATCGCGATTCCGATCGTCGCCGTGGCGAGCGGGATCCTTCTTCTTCACGAGCCGCTGTCGGCTCTGCAGGCCGTTGCCATCGCCTCGACCGTGATCTCCCTGTGGCTCGCGCTGGTGCCTGGCCGAAGCGCTGGATAGGGCGGGAAACGTCCAAGAGGGCGACTGCAGGAGCAGCCGTTCCCATGGCTGCGACCGAGCACACCGTCGTTGAACCAGTTGAACAATCCAGCATACGCCTTAGTCTCTCGCCCCCAAGGGAGATACGCTACAAACAACGCAATGCCCGACCTCAAACCTGCTGACCTCGTCCGGAGCGCCACCGCCGCAACGCGACTGCTCAAGGCGCTGGCAAATCGCAACCGCCTGTTGATCCTGTGCCAGCTCGCCGAGCAGGAGATGCGCGTCGGGCATTTGAGCCAGCGCGTCAGACTCAGCCCCTCGGCGATGTCGCAGCATCTTGCGGTGCTGAAGCGGCTTGGCATTGTCGAATCGCGTCGCGATTCACGGGAAGTCCATTACAGCCTCGCTTCCGGACCTGCCCGACAGGTGATGCAGGCGCTGATCGACTCCTTCTGCCGATCCGATACGGCACCACCTTCCTCGAACTCAAGATCACGGCGCCGCCCCGTACCCCTCACTTGAGACCAGCGGGCGCCGCACTGTTGCGGCGTCCGGCTTCTTCGAACGCTCGCCATGCTCCGCGACGGATGCGGAGGTTGAGAATGTGATTGCAAATCAATTTAGAAAATTCTAAATGATTCATGACTGAATGCCCGCCGATTCGATCGAGAAAGGGCAACGGGAGGAACACGACGTGATCAACCGACGGACCCTGATCAAAGGGTCGAGCGCGTTCGTGGCGGGCCTCGGCCCCCTCAGCGCCTTGGCCGACACTGTAACCCTGCCGATCGGCAACGGCGAACGCCCGCTGGTCAAGTATCCGCAGAAGCGGACGATGATCGGCCTCACCCAGCGGCCGCCGCAGCTCGAGACGCCGTTCTCGGTGTTCAACGAAGGCGTGATCACACCCAACGACGCCTTCTTCGTGCGCTACCATCTCGCCGGCATTCCGCTGGAGATCGACCCCGACACCTTCACGCTTGCGGTGAAGGGCAAGGTGGACAAGCCGCTGCAGCTCAAGCTGGCCGATCTCAAGCGCATGCCGGCGGTCGAGATCGTCGCCGTCAACCAGTGCTCCGGCAACAGCCGCGGCTTCTTTGAACCCCGCGTCGCCGGCGGACAACTCGCCAACGGCGCGATGGGCAATGCCCGCTGGCGCGGCGTGTCGCTCAAGGCGGTGCTCGACCTTGCGGGCGTCCAGGCCGGCGCCAAGCAGGTGACGTTCAACGGGCTCGACGGGCCGGTGCTCGACAAGACGCCGGACTTCATCAAGGCGCTCGACATCGGTCATGCGCGCGACGGCGAGGTGATGCTCGCCTATCAGATGAACGGCGCCGACCTGCCGTTCCTGAACGGTTATCCGCTGCGCCTGGTGGTGCCGGGCTACTACGGCACCTACTGGGTCAAGCATCTGAACGAGATCACCGTGATCGACACGGTATTCGACGGCTTCTGGATGAAGACGGCCTATCGCATCCCCGACAACGACTGCGCCTGCGTCGAGCCGGGCACGGCACCCAAGGCGACGGTGCCGATCGGCCGCTTCACCGTACGCTCCTTCATCACCAGCGTGGCCGACGGCGCCAAGGTCAAGGCGGGCGAGGAGCTGCTCAAGGGCATCGCTTTCGACGGCGGCACGGGCATCAAGGAGGTGGACGTGTCCACCGACGACGGCAAGACCTGGAAGCCGGCCAAGCTCGGCCAGGATCTCGGCAAGTACTCCTTCCGCGAATGGCAGCTGCCGGTGACGCTGTCTGCCGGACCGCATGTGCTGAAGGTCCGGGCCACCAGCAACGGCGGCAAGGTGCAGCCCGAGAAGGCGACCTGGAACCCGGCGGGCTACATGCGCAACGTCATCGAAGCCGTGCATGTGACGGCGGCCTGAGGAGACCGGACATGAAGCGCATCGCCCTTGCCTCCCTGCTCGCCGCCGGCACGCTGGCGGCCGCCCTTTCGGTCGACGCCAAGCCGTTCACCTACACGCTTCCCGACGAGACGGCGGCCTTCGCACCCGGCCCCAATCTCGACGTGGTGCAGGGCAATTGCGGCGCCTGCCATTCGGCCGACTACATCAAGACCCAGCCGCGCGGGCCGGCCTTCAGCAAGGCCTTCTGGCAGGCCGAGGTCACCAAGATGATCAAGGTCTATGGCGCGCCCATCGACGAAAAGGACATTCCCAAGATCGTCGACTATCTGGCCGCCACCTACTGACGGTCAGCCGAGCTCCAGGCTCGTCACGGCGAACAGCCCCGCCCCGTCCACCGCGGGATCGGCGCCGGTATACATGCGGGCCGTCTCGAAGGACGGCTTGAGACCGAGCCTCTCCGCCAGCGCCACGGCCGGCTTGTTGATGTCCGGCACGTCGAGGGCCACCTGCGCCACGCCCATCCGAGCCGCAAGCGCGCCCACCAGTGCCGCGGCAATCTCCGGCGAAGCGGCATAGAGCGGCCCGACGCGCGCGGCGGCACGACAGGCGCGGATGACGCCGAATCCCTGCAGGTCGCCATCCTTCACCGCGACCAGCGCGGCGCGTTCCGGCAGCGAGATCCAGGAGGCGAGGAAGCTGTCGCGCGCCTCGGGGAAGAAGCGCCGGTCGTAGGCGGCAAGCCGATCGAACGGAAGGTCACGTGCATCGACGAACGTCACGCCCGCAGGTGCCGCCGCAGCCGCCGGCGCGCCCTCGTGACGGATATTGTTCCAGGCCTTGCGGAAGCCAGACTTCCTGTAATTGTGCTGCTGCGCCACCACGCCATCAAGGCCGACATTGCGGCCGGCGAGCCGCGCCATGCCGGCCTGCCAGACCTGGATGCCGTAACCTTTGCCACGGGCCGGCGGCCGCGCGATGTAGAAGCCCAGGAAGCCAAAGCCCGTGCCGTACTTCACCACCGAGATGCAGGCGACGGGCTCGCCCTCGAGGCGGCCGATCAGGAAGGCGCCCGGGTCAGTGGCGAAGAAGGCATGGATGTCGGTGTTGCCGGGATTCCAGCCCTCGTCGGCGGCCCACTCCGCCATGCGCAGCACGTCGCGGGCGCTGCCGACCCCGATCTCGAACGTCATGCCTCACCCTAGCCCGGGACCGCACCGGCCGGCAAAGCGTTGAACGCCTTCATTCGGCCGCCTTGGCCGCGGCGGCGAAGAAGCGGTTCTCCGGCCGTGGCAGGCCGAGATTCGCGCGCAGGGTCCGGCCCTCGTACTCGGTGCGGAAAATGCCGCGTCGCTGCAGTTCGGGCACGACCTTGTTCACGAAGTCGTCGAGCCCGCCGGGAAGATAGGGGAACATGACGTTGAAGCCGTCGCTGGCATTCGTCATCAACCACTCCTCCATCTGGTCGGCGATCATCTTGGGCGTGCCCATCACGGCGAGCCCGCCGTAGCCGCCCAACCTGCCGGCAAGCTGGCGCACCGTCAGCCCCTCGCGCCTGGCGAGGGCCACGACGCGCTCGCGGCCGCTCTGGCTCTGATTGGTCTGCGGGATCTCCGGCAGCGGACCGTCGGGATCGAACGCGCGCGCATCGACGCCGATGGCGATCGAGAGCGCGGCGATGCCGCTGTCGTAGTTCACCAGGCTGTCGAGCCGGGCCCGCTTCTCCTTCGCCTCGTCGAGCGAATCGCCCACAATGGTGAAGG
>JAFEFG010000155.1 GCA_018240685.1 Pseudomonadota bacterium
CCCAGCCTCTCCCCCTCTGACGGAGAGGCTGGGTGAGGGGGAGCCGACGCGAGACGATGGCTCGCTTCGTGCTTCGTCCCGCGGCATCACGGAGGTTCCTCATGCTTACGCGTCGCGCCGCCCTGCTCGGCAGCACTGCCCTTCCTCTCGCCGGTTCGGCGTTCCTGCGTTCCGCCCATGCGCAGCAGCCGTCGACGCTGCGCATCGCCATGACTCTGGCCGACATCCCCGTCACCGACGGCGCCCCCGACCAGGGCACCGAGGGCATCCGCTTCATGGGCTACACACTCTATGACCCGCTGGTGATGTGGGATCTCTCATCGGCGACCGAACCGGCCAAGCTGGTGCCGGGCCTGGCCACGAGCTGGAAGCAGGACCCCACCGATCCCAGCAAATGGATCTTCGAGCTGCGCCAGGGCGTGAAGTTCCACGACGGCTCGACCTTCAACGCCGACGCCGTCGTCTTCAACCTCGACCGCGTGTTCAACGAGAAGTCCCCGGCCTTCGATCGCATGGGGCGCGGCATCCTCATCGCCGCCGTGTGGCCGATCAAGAGCTACCGCAAGCTCGGGGAATACCAGGTCGAACTGCAGACCGACGGCGTCTACACGCTGCTGCCGGCGCTGCTCAACCGCTTCACGCTGGCGAGCCCCGCCAACTTCGAGAAGGTCGGCCGCGACTGGCTGGCCTACCGCAAGTCGCCGTCCGGCACCGGCCCGTGGAAGATGAAGGCGTGGACGCCGCGCGAGCGCGCCGAGCTCGAACGCAACACCGGCTACTGGAACAAGGACCGCATCCCCAAGAGCGAGCGCATGCTGCTGCTGCCGGTGCCCGACGTGTCGACGCGCACCGCCGCGCTGCTCTCGGGCCAGGTCGACTGGATCGAGTCGCCGGCCCCCGATTCACTCGACAAGCTGCGCTCCGGCGGCGCCAAGATCGAGACGAACGCCATCCCGCACATGTGGCCCTACACGCTCAGCATGCTGCCGGGCGCGCCGACCGCCGACATCCGCGTGCGCAAGGCGATGAATCTCGCCGTCGATCGCGACGCGCTGGTGAAGCTGCTGAACGGCCTTGCCGTGCCGGCCGTCGGCTGCGTGCCGCCGGACCATCCCTGGTTCGGCAACCCGACCTTCAAGATCAAGTACGATCCGGAGCAGGCGAAGAAGCTGATGGCCGAGGCTGGCTACAACCTCAAGGACAAGCGCCTCAAGATGAAGGTCGCGATCTCGACCTCCGGCTCCGGCCAGATGTACCCGCTCATCATGAACGAGTTCATCCAGCAGCAGTTCGCCGAGGTCGGCGTCGATCTCGACTTCCAGGTCATGGACTGGAACGCGCTCCTGAACCTGATGCGCAAGGGCGCCAAGTCGACGGAAGGCGCACCGTTCGGGGCCATCAACGTGAGCTGGAACACGATGGATCCGCACAACGCCTTCATGCGCTTCGTCGACAGCACCCAGGTCCCGCCCAAGGGCTCGAACTGGGGCTACATCAACGATCCCGAGTTCGACAAGCTCGCCAAGGAGGCGCGCGAGACGGCGGACCCGGCGGCGCTCGACAAGGTGCTGGCGAAGATCAACACCAAGATGGTCGACGACGCGGTGTTCGTCTGGTTCGTGCACGACGTGTGGCCGAACGCGATCTCCAGCAAGGTGAAGGGCTACGTGCACCCCAAGAGCTGGTACGTCGACTTCTCGCCGGTGACGGTGGGCTAGCGCCGCCCCTCACTCGGCCGGAGAGGAGGCCGGAACCGATCGGGGCTTCCGCGTCTGCAGCCAGCCCGTATAGAGGCCGGCGGCGACGATGATGGCGGCGCCGACCCAACCCAGGAAATCGGGGAAGTCGCCGAAGAAGAGGTAGCCCACGATCACCGAGCCGATGAGCTGCATGTACTGGAACGGCGCCACGATATTGGCCGGCGCATAGGCGAGCGCGCGGGCCACGAAGTAGTGGCCCATGCCGCCGATCACGCCGAGGCTGCTGAAATAGGCGATGTCGCGCCAGTTCTCCGGCGTCTTCCACACGAACGGCAGGATCAGGAACATGCCGAAGCCGCCGAACATCGAGCTGTAGATGGCCGAGGTCTCGGGCGAATCGATGCCGGCGATCTGCCGCGTCAGCACCTGATAGAGCGCATAGCAGGCGGCGCTGATCAGCGGCAGGATCGAGGCCCAGTGGAACAGTTCGGTGCCGGGCCGGATGACGATCAGCACGCCGGCAAAGCCCGCGACCAGCGCGACCAGTCCCTTGGCGCTGGTGCGCTCGCCCAGCATCGCCCAGGCGAGCGGCAGCACGAGCAGCGGCGCCATCATGGTGATCGACGCCGCCTTGGCGAGCGGGATGAAGACGATGGCGAGGAAGCTGCTGGCGTTGGACGCGAAGAGCAGCGCCGAGCGCACCAGCTGCGTGCCCGGCCGCCGCGTGTGCAGCATGCGCACGCCGAAGCGCGGCACGAAGAACATCATCATGAAGACGATCTGGCCGAAGGCCCGCGCCCACGAGACCTGGAGGCTGTTGTAGTCCTCGCCCAGGAACTTGGCGAAGCCGCTCATGACGGGGAACAGCATGCCCGCGGCGCACATGAAGAGAATGCCGGCCAGAATACGCTGGCCAGCCGGTGCCGCCGGTCGGTTCATCGTGCCTACCATGCAGGAGCGGTCATCGGACCGCAACACACGCAGCTGTGCGATGCGGTCAGGCAAGCGTTGCACTAGAGTCGCGTCAACCCGAAGGAGGGACACCCATGATCGATCTGCACTACTGGCCGACTCCCAACGGCAAGAAGGTCACCATTCTGCTCGAGGAGTGCGGCATGCCCTACCGCATCGTGCCGGTGAACATCCAGCAGGGCGACCAGTTCGGGAAGGCGTTCCTGGAGATGAACCCCAATCACCGCATGCCGGTGATGGTGGATACCGAGCCCAAGGACGGCGGCAAGCCGCTGGTCGTGTTCGAGTCGGGCGCGATCATGATGTACATCGCCGAGAAGGCCGGGAAATTCTATCCGCAGGATGTGCGCACCCGCTACGAGGTCAACGAGTGGGTGATCTGGCAGATGGCCAACCAGGGGCCCAAGACCGGCGAGTGCGGCCACTTCCGCCGCCTCGACCAGAAGCAGCACGGCGACCAGACCTACGCCATCAACCGCTTCACCGACGAGGTGAACCGCCTCTATGGCGTGCTCAACAACCGCCTCTACAAGCACCGCTATCTCGCCGGCGACCAGTACACGATCGCCGACATGATCTGCTATCCGTGGACCGTGAACTGGAAGCTCCAGGGCCAGGACATCGAGGAATTCAAGCACTTCAAGCGCTGGTTCGACGAGCTGGGCGCGCGGCCGGCGGTGCAGAAGGGCATGGCCGTCGGCAGCGACCTCTCCGTCGACGTCAGCAAGCTGCCGCCCGAGGAGCAGGCCCGCATCCGCAAGAGGATGTACAACCAGCGCGCCATCCCGGTGCCGGCGTAGCGACGCAAGCTTCGCCCCCTCACCCGCCCTGTCCCCCGCGCGAGGGAGAGGAGCCCGAGAAGAGAAGAGCGGCGAAGAGGCGGCGGCGGTTGCGGGTCAGACCGGCCCGTAGACCTGCGGGAACTGCGCGATGTCGAGCGTCGGCATGCCCGGCACGCGCACGAGGACGCTGTCGTGGCGGCCGTCGGCATGGAGGCGGTGCTCGACATAGCCCACTTCCTTGAGCCCGTAGCGCGGCTGGCGATGATCGGGGATCACGAAGGCGGTCGAGCTCGCCCAGACATGGCGCGTCGCGAAGGCCTCGCTGGCGCGATACTGATGGACGTGGCCGCACGAGACCAGCGCCGGCGTCACGCCGACGAGGCTCGCCATCAGCAGCCGGCGCGGCACGGGATTGACGAAGCGGCCGGTGATCTCGCTCTCGTCGATCGTGCGGTCGAACAGCGGCTTGTGCAGGAACAGCGCCAGCCGGCGCGCGCCGATATCGGACGCGGCGTCGACGATGGCGGCTTCCTGCGCCTCCGCCGCGGCCAGGTCGCTGCCGAGGAGCTGCGCATTGAGGCCGAGCACGCGCCATCCCGGCACGTCGAACCACCACCAGTCCGACCCGAAGTAGCTGACATAGCGCTCGCGACGCATCGCATCGATCGCCGCCTCGCCGTGGCCCGGCGCATCCTGGCTGTCGCCCAGGTCGTGGTTGCCGGGCAGGAAGCGTATCGGCAGGCCGAGCCCGTCATGCAGCAGCCGGGCGGCCGCCATGTCGGCCTCGCTGGAGGCGCCGTCGAGCGTGATGTCGCCGGAATTCAGCACCAGGTCGGGGCGGCTCGCGCGCAGCGCCTCGCCGACGCGCACGAAATTGTCGACGAAGAACGGCTTGTCGTCGCTGAGATGCGTGTCGGAGATCTGCGCGATCCTGAACATGATGTTGTCAGTATAAGCGCACCGTGTTGCAGCCCCGAGAAACGGAGGGGGCGAAATCAAGGCGCCGAGGAGAGTGGCGGCGCGACCTCCTCGAGCGGCTTGCCCTCGGCGTTCACGCCGAGCCTGAGTTCCACCAGCGCCGCGGCGACCATCAGCACCGCCCCCAGCGCATAGCCGGCGACGATGCCGCCTCGCCCCTCGCCCTGCAGCAGCACGCCGAACAGCCACGGCCCGCCGACGCCGCCCAGCAGCGTGCCGAAGGCGTAGAACAGCGCGATCGTGAGTGCGCGCATCTCCAGGGGAAAGCTCTCGCCGACCGTGAGATAGGCCGCACTCGCGGCCGCCGAGGCGAAGAAGAAGACGACGGTCCACAGCGCCGTCTGCGTCTCGGCATCGAGCCACCCGATGGCGAACAGCCAGGCGGTGACGGCGAGCAGGATGCCGGCCAGGCTGTAAGTGAGGCAGATCATCGGCTTGCGGCCGAAGGTGTCGAACCAGCGGCCGAGCAGGAACGGCCCCAGGAAGTTGCCGAGCGCGAACGGAAGGATGTGGAGCCCGATCCGATCCACCGGCACGTCGTAGAACTTGGTCAGCACCAGCGCGTAGGTGAAGAAGATCGCGTTGTAGACGAAGGCCTGCGCCGCCATCAGCACGATGCCGAGCACGGTGCGGCCGGGATAGCGCCGGACCAGCGTGCGCGCGACCGAACCCAGGGTCACCTGATGGCGCGGCCCGATGCCGAGCCCGGCCGTCACCGGCGACAGGGATTGCCCCGTGCTGGCGACGACGCGGGCCTCGATCTCATCGACGACCCTGCCCGCCTCGCCCGGCTTGCCGTGCAGCATCAGCCAGCGCGGACTTTCGGGTAGATAGCGGCGCAGGCGGAGGACGAACAGACCGAGCAGCGCCCCGCTACCGAAGGCGATGCGCCAGCCGATGTCGGGGCCGAAGAGATCGGGGTTCAGCAGCGGCACGGACAGCACGGCGCCGAGCGCCGCGCCGAGCCAGAAGCTGCCGTTGATGGCGAGGTCCGTGCGGCCGCGCAGACGCGCCGGGATCAGCTCGTGGATCGCCGAGTTGATGGCCGAATATTCGCCGCCGATGCCGGCCCCGGTGAGGAAGCGGAAGGCGAGGAAGCTTTCGAAGCTCCAGGAGAACGCCGTCGCCGCCGTGGCGAGGAGGTAGAGGCCCAGCGTGACGCTGAACAGCTTCTTGCGGCCGAGCCGGTCGGTGAGATGGCCGAAGAACAGCGCCCCCGCGATCGCACCCGCGAGATAGGCGCTGCCGGTGAGGCCGACCTGCTCCGGCGTCAGATGCAGCCGCGGGCTGGACTGCAGCGCGGCGGCGACCGACCCGGCCAGGGTCACTTCCAGCCCGTCGAGGATCCAGGTGATGCCGAGCGCCGCCACGACCAGGCGATGGAAGCCGCTCCAGGGCAGCCGGTCGAGGCGGGCGGGGACGTCGGTCGGTGTGCTCGGCGCAGCCATCAGATGCCGTACCACAACGCCGAGGCCACGAGGCCGTTGCACGAGCCCCACGCGTCGCTTCGCCTCGCGCTCATGGTGCGGTGCAAGGAAAGAGCGGGCTGGAAGCCCGCGGTCCGGCAAGAGCGCTGTCCGTCGCAAAACCGGGCTCGCGAGGATTGGCCTGAAATGCTGCTCCTGCTGCATCGAAGCCGATTCCTCGCGACTCGCGAGAGGCATGGGAAAGGAAGAGGGCGGCCGGGGCCAGGAAGAAGGCGGTCGTCATGGCGCGACCATTCTAAGCCCGCCGCATGCAGGCCCCTATTATGATCACCTACGCCGGCAGCCCCGCCCCTTGGGCTCCAGTCACGTCATCAATCGATGCGCCGGGTTGTCAGCCCGTGTTCCAATGCCGGATCGGCATTCGGTCAATCGCCGTTCTGTTTCGAACTCCTGCCTTTGGCGGGGTCATGCCGTCCGCCACCCAGCCGGCTATGTCCCCATGACATGATCTGGAGAAGCAGCGGTTCAAGAGACCTTCCCTTGTCCGTGAGGTGATAAGAGTAGCGGACGGGTCTCTGTTGATATGGCTCGCGGCGCACCAAGCCCCACTCTTCAAGGCGCTTCAGGCGCTCCGACAATATGTTCGTCGGCACGCGTTCCTTGTTGTCCTGCAAGGCAACGAACGTATGCCGGCCATGCCACATCAAGTCTCGAACGACCAGCAACGTCCACTTATCGCCGAAAATGTCCAGCGTCCGCGCGATAGAGCACGACGAGCGAAATTCTTGTTTGCCCATTGCCGTACTTCCCGATCCTGGCATCTCAAATCGACCTACGATTGGCACCGAGGTTAGCCGAGACACTTGCATTTTAAAAGCCTCTCATCTAGCGTCACTTGCGAAATGCAAGTGACTTATGATGTCGGAACCCCGTTGGAACCTGATGAACAAGACACTTCTGGCTCATGCGGCAGCCGCCGCCGCTGCCCTGAGCGCGGGCGCTGCCGTCGTCGCGACGCGATACGTGATCGGCGAGACAGATCCGATCTCGCTGGTCTTCTACCGGTATCTGATCTCGATCATCTGCTTTGCCCCGATCCTGCCGAAGCTGTGGCCGAGATCCGGTCTCGATGCTGTCGAGTACGGGAAGATCGCCGGGTTCGGCATTCTGTTCTTCGTTCTGTTTCCGTGGACCTTCAACGCGGCGCTTCAATATAGTCCGGCAGCTCGCGGTGCAGTCGGTCTGGCGACAATTCCCATCCAGACGTTGCTCGTCGCGACCGTATTCGGGCGTGAGCAACTGACAGCTTCCAAAGCGGCGGGTGTTCTCCTCGCATTTTCCGGCATCGCAATGGCCTTTGGTGCCGCCGCGTTTGGACGGGACAGCAGCAGCTACCTCCTCGGCGACGGCCTGATGCTGCTGAGTGGCTTGTGTGCAGCCATCTCCTCTGTCTTCGGTCGCCCCACGCTGATGCGGCATAGACCACTGTTCGTGACGGCTCTGGCTATGGTGTTTGCTGTTGCAGTCCTGTTTCCCGTCGTTGTCCTACCCGCTGTCGCCGCGACGGGAGTCGGCGCGGTTCTGCCCGCTTTCAGTTTCAAGAGCTGGATGGCAATCCTGTTTCTCGGCTCCATCGCAGGCGCCTTGCAGTTTTCACTGTACATGTGGGCCTTGCGTTGGCTGCCGCCAACCACGACCACCCTGTACCTGACGCTCAACCCGATCACCGCGATGGTGCTCGGCATCCTACTGCTGGGCGAACGGCTGACGGTCGAACTGGTCGCCGGACTGGCGCTCGTGCTCATCGGCATTCTGGTCGGCAGCGGTCTTTTTTCAGCATGGACAAGACGAGCCTTTGCCAAGACGTCCTCGCAGCAGGGATAGGATCGTCTGCCGGTTCAGCCCGGCCTGCCTGACGATGGTCCCGTCGCCCCCGCGCAGCACATGGATGGCCGAACCGCGAATCCTGCTTTCAGAGACATCGACGAGCAGCCCCCTCACCGAGCCTCTCCCCCCGTGAGGGGAAGGGGAACATGACGGAGAGGAACGGACGCGCTCTGCTGCGGCGCACACGATGCGGCGTGCAGGGCTGGTCTGCATCCCTGCGGTGGTCGAAGAGGGAGCAGACTCGTAGGATATGAGCATGAGCGACAATGCGATGGCGGCTGAAACCGCCCCGGCCGCACGGCCTCTCCCCTCCTCTTCGGCCTCCGCCAACAGCACCACCTTCGCGGTCATCCTGACGCTGAGCTTCTGCCACCTGCTCAACGACATGATGCAGTCGCTGGTGCCGGCGCTCTATCCCATCCTCAAGGACAACTACGCCCTGTCCTTCAGCCAGATCGGCTTCATCACGCTCGCCTTCCAGTTCACCGCCTCGATGCTGCAGCCGGTGGTCGGCCTGTATACCGACCGCAAGCCGCAGCCCTATTCCCTCATGATCGGCATGGGCTTCACGCTGGTCGGCCTGCTGTCGATGTCGCGGGCGCATTCCTATCCGGTGATCCTCGTCTCGGCGGCGCTGATCGGCATGGGCTCGTCGGTCTTCCATCCCGAGGCGTCGCGCGTCGCACGCATGGCCGCGGGCGGCCGCTACGGCCTCGCCCAGTCGCTGTTCCAGGTCGGCGGCAATCTCGGCCAGGCGTCGGGACCGCTGCTGGCAGCCTTCATCGTCGTGCCGCGCGGCCAGGGCAGCATCGGCTGGTTCTCGGCCGCCGCCCTGATCGCGATGGTGATCCTGTTCCAGATCGGCCACTGGTACCGCGCCAACCGCCACGCCGCCCAGCCGGCGAAGCCGCGCAAGGCCAATGCGGCGGCCAGCGCGGCGACGGCCAGTGCGACAGCGGCCGGGGCGGCGACACCGGAACTGTCGCGCGGCCGCGTCATCTTCGCGGTGACGATCCTGGTCGTGCTGCTGTTCTCCAAGAACGTCTATCAAGCCAGCCTCGGCTCCTATTACACCTTCTACCTGATCCAGAAGTTCCATCTCTCGGTGCAGACGGCGCAGTTCTACCTGTTCGCCTTCATGCTCGGCATCGTCGCCGGCCTGCTGCTGGGTGGCTGGGTGGGCGACCGCATCGGCCGCATCCCGGTGATCTGGTTCTCGATCCTGGGCGCGCTGCCCTTCGCGCTGATGCTGCCGCACGCCAACCTGTTCTGGACCGGCGTGCTCGCGGTGACGGTGGCGATGATCATGTCGTCGGCCTTCGCCGCCATCCTGGTCTACGCGCAGGAGCTGATGCCCGGCCGGGTCGGGCTGGTGGGCGGCA
>JAFEFG010000156.1 GCA_018240685.1 Pseudomonadota bacterium
GGCCTGCTGCCGCGCCTCGACCTTGCCCGGCCGCGCGAGGAGGAACTGCTGCGCGGCTGCCTCGGCGCCGGCTCCAACGGCATCGAGCTGGCGCGCCTGCGCAGCCTTGCCGACGATCCCGCCACGCCGCCCGACATCGCCGCCGCGCTGCGACCGTGGCTCGACGCCACAGTCGCCCTTTACGAGGCACTGCCGGCCACGCCCGACCGCCCGGCCCGGCTGGCCGCCGGCGAGGCTGCGGCGCGGGCGCTGCACGACCGGCTCGAGGCGCTGGCGGTGCCGGCCGGCTCGCCACGCGCCGGGCTCGCGGTGCGGGCGGCGGCCTCGCTGCGCTTCGTGGCGGATCGCTTCGACAGCGATCGCCCTTTCCTGCTACGCACCTTCAAGCCCTAGCCGCCGAGCCGCCCGCCGCCCATGCTGTCGCCACCGACCGTCGATCTCGCCGCCACCCGCCTCGTCGCCGATCTTTCCATCTTCGGTTTCTACGTGCCGGCAGTGATGGGATGGGCGCTGCTGGCGCTACTCCTGTTCGTGGCCCTGCACTGGCTGCTGGCGGCGACCGGGTTCTATCGCCTCGTCTGGCATCGCGCCCTGTTCGGCATGGCGCTCTACGTGCTGATCCTGGGCGGCATCGTGCTGGGCGGGAGCGCGGGATGGCTGTGATGCGTCGCGCCGGCGGGATCGCCGTCACCCTGGTCGTGGCGCTCGCGGCGGTGTTCGCGGGCTGGCGGCTGTGGGAGTTCTACACCCGCTCGCCGTGGACCCAGGATGCGCGGGTGCGCGCCAACATCGTCGAGGTGGCACCCGACGTGTCGGGCCTGATCCGCGCCATCAACGTCGTCGACAACCAGGTCGTGCACAAGGGCGACGTGCTGTTCGTGATCGACCGGGAGCGCTTCAAGGTCGCCGTCGAGCAGGCCGAGGCGATCGTGCTGATGCGCAGGGAGGCGCTGAAGCTGGCCCAGGACGACGCCCAACGCGATGCCAAGCTCGGCCTCTCGGGCGCGGTGTCGGCGGCAGTCTCGGAGCGGACCTCGGCGCAGGCCCAGGAGGCGCTCGCCGAGCTGCAGCAGGCCGAGGCCAGCCTCGCCACCGCCCGCATCAACCTCACCCGCGCCGAGGTGCGCGCGCCGGTCAACGGCTATGTCACCAACCTCACCGCCAGCGTCGGCAACTACGCCACGACCGGCCAGGGCGTGCTGGCCCTGGTCGACAGCGACTCCTTCTATGTCTACGCCTACTTCATGGAGACCAAGCTGCCGGCGATCCAGACCGGCGCGCGGGCGCGGGTGCGTCTGATGGCAGGCGGGGCCGAGCTGGCCGGATCGGTGGAAGGCGTCAGCCGCGCCATTGCCGATGCCGGCGCCGCCAACGGCCTGCTCGCCAACGTCAACCCGGCCTTCGACTGGATCCGGCTGGCGCAGCGCATCCCCGTGCGCATCAAGATCATGACCGTGCCGCCCGGCGTCCAGCTCGTCGCCGGCCTCACCTGCACCGTCGTCGTCGAACAGTCCCCCGCCCGCTGACGGCCGGCCTGAACGGCGCCGGCCGCCTCATGAAGGCCTTCCGCGCCGGCCGATATTTCTGATATATTACAATTCCTTCTGCAGCTTATGCAGAAGATAAGGAATTGTTTGATATGCGGGGCCTCAACCTCGACCAGATCGACACTTTCAAGCATGTCATCGAGCTCGGCAGCTTCTCGGCCGCGGCGGACCGGCTCGACCTGACGCAGCCCGCCGTCAGCCTGCAGATCCGCCAGCTCGAGAAGCGGCTGGGCGTGCGGCTGATCGAGCGGGTCGGCAAGCGCGCCGCGCCGACGCCCGCCGGCAGCGAACTCCTGCTCCATGCGCGGCGGATCGCCGAGGCGGTGGCCGCCACCGAGGAGGCGCTCGCGCCCTATGCCGCCGGCACGCTGAGCCGCGTGCGCATCGGCACCGGCGCCACCGCCTGCATCCATTTCCTGCCGCCGGTGCTGCGCGAGCTCAGGCGGCAGTTCCCCGGCCTCGAGGTCATCGTCAATACCGGCAACTCGCCCGACGTGCTGAAGCAGGTGGAAGAGAACACGATCGACATCGGCCTCGTCACCCTGCCCGCGCCGGGCCGCATGTTCGACGTCACGCCGCTGTTCGACGACGAGTTCGTCGTGCTGTCGCCGCGCAAGGGCATCGTGCTGCCCAAGGCGGTGACGCCCGCCGCGCTCATCCGCCATCCCATCGTGCTGCACGAATCGGGCTCGCAGACGCGGCGCATCGTCGACGACTGGTTCGCCGCCGGCGGCTTCAGCGTCAAGCCGGCCATGGAGCTGGGCAGCGTCGAGGCGATCAAGGAGCTGGTCGATGCCGGGCTGGGCTGCGGCGTCGTCCCGCGCATGGCCGTCGACGGCCCCTACAAGTCGCCGAACCTCGTCGTGCAGTCGCTGTCGCCCAGGCTCAGCCGCAAGATCGGCCTGGTGCTGCGCCGCGACAAGCCGCTGCACAAGGGCCTGCGCGAGACGGTCGCGGCGCTGCGCCGCGCCGCCGCCGGCTACAGCGACGGCAAGCGCGTCCGCACCCCCTGACGGCGCTGCCTGCAGGCTTTCTTATAGGTGGCATAACGAACGCGGCCTGTCGGCGGCCACAATGGCCGCTTAGGTATGGGCTGCATGAGCGACTCATCCATCGTCCTGAGGGACGCCACCGAAGCCGATTTCGACGCCATCACCGCCATCTACGGCCACCATGTCCGGCATGGCCTCGCCTCCTTCGAGGAGGAGGCGCCGTCGCGCGAGGAGATGCTGTCGCGCTGGCGGAAGGTGAAGGAACTCGGCCTGCCCTACATCGTGGCCGAGCTCGACGGCCGCGTCGCCGGCTACGCCTACGCGGGCACCTACCGGCCGCGGCCGGCCTACCGCCACACGATCGAGAACTCCGTCTATATCGATGACGCCCTGCGCGGACGCGGCATCGGCAAGGCGTTGCTGGTCGAACTGATCGCGCGCTGCAGCCGTGGCCCGTGGCGGCAGATGCTGGCCGTGATCGGCAACAGCGGCAATGCGGGCTCCATCGCGCTTCATCGCAGCTGCGGCTTCCGGATGGTCGGCACGCTCGAGCAGGTCGGCTTCAAGCACGGACAATGGGTCGATACAGTGCTGATGCAGCGCAGCCTGTAAACGATTCGCATCGGCAACCGCGCACAAGCGTCGCCTTGTCCCGCCCCCGACGGGTGCGGCATCCTCCGGCCGGGCATACGCCGCCCGTCCACCGGACCGCTCCATTGAGGGAACGATGCCGATCACGCTTTCCCGCCGCCGTTCCCTGGCCTGGCTCGGCGCTGCACCGGCCCTCGTGCCGAGTCTCGGCCGCGCCCAGGGCAACCTGCTTCCCGACAAGCCGCTTCGTCTCGTCGTCGGCTTCGCGGCGGGCGGCGGCACCGATCTGATGGCGCGGCTGATCGCGTCCCGGCTCCAGCGCCGCATCAGCCAGCGCATCACCGTGGAGAACAGGCCGGGCGCCACCGGCGCGCCGGCCGGCGAGATGGTGAAGAGCAGCCCGAGCGACGGGTCGGTCATTGCGCTCATGCCTTCCACGACCATGGCCGCGCGGGTGGTCACGCCCAACTTCCCCTTCGATCCGATGATCGACCTCACGCCGATCATGGAAGTCGGCGCGTTCCAGGGCGCGCTCGCGGTCGCGCCCGACCTTCCCGTCAAGACGCTGGCCGACTATGTCGACTGGGTGAAGGCCGATCCGCGGACGCGCGGCAAGGTCGGCACGACGGCGACCGACAGCATCCTCGACTTCTATATCCGCCTGTTCAGCCGCGAGCTCGGCGTCCAACTGACCGGCGTTCCCTTTCGCGGCGCCGGCGCGCTGGTCCACGACATGCGCGACGGCCTCATCCCGGCCGGATTCGCCGGCATCCCCTCCTTTCTCACGGCCTATCGCGGCAAGGAGATCCGCATCCTCGTCACCTCCGGCCGCAAGCGCGTTCCTGCCGCGCCGAATGTCCCCGTGGTCGGCGAGGTCGGCCATCCCGAGCTGGAAATCGCGGAGTGGTACGGGTTCTTCACGGCACCCACGGTGCCGGCCCCCGTCGTATCGGAATGGAACCGCCTCCTCGTGGCGGTCGTCACGTCGCGGGACATAGCCGACCAGCTCACCCAGTTCGGCCTCGATGTCGAGACGACGACACCGGAGGAGACCACCGCCCGCCTCGCCACTCACCTCAAGTACTGGCACGACATGGTGGCCGCCCTGGGCGGCACGCCCGCCCACTGATCCGCTCCTCGACATCGACATCGCCATCGGCAGCGGCGGCACGGCGCGTCCGTCACAAGGCCGTGTGAGCCGCTTGTTGGCCGCGGCGCCGGTACATAGGGTTGGCACAGCTTCCGGGAGGATCGCATGCCGCCGCTCAAGGTGTTCCGGCAGCCCGGTTGAACGAGTGAAGGAGGAACGCCATGTTCAGTCACGTCACGGTCGGCAGCAGCGACATCGCGCGCTCGAGACGCTTCTACGATGCACTGACGCCGCCGCTCGGCCTGGTCCGCCACGCCGACTATCCCGAAGCCATCGGTTACGGCTGCGACGGCGGACGGCCGCAGCTCTGGATCGTGCAGCCTCTCGACAGGAAGCCGGCGACTGCGGGCAACGGCATCACGGTCGGCCTGGACGCCACTGACCGCGATGCGGTCGATGCCGCTTACGCCGCCGCTCTTGCGCACGGCGGCACGGACGAGGGCAAGCCCGGCCTGCGCCCGCACTATCATCCGAACTATTATGGCGCCTATGTGCGCGATCCCGACGGCAACAAGGTCTGCATCGTCTGTCACAAGGCCGTGTGAGCCGCTTGTTGGCCGCGGCGCCGGCGCGTAGGGTTGGCGCAGCTCCCAGGAGGATTACATGCAGCCGCTGAAGGTGTTCTGGCAGCCCGGTTGAACCAGCTGTCTGAGACTCAAGGAGTTTCTATCGGTCCGTGGGATCGACTTCATATCGGTGAACGTCCTTGAAGACCCGGAAGGCCTGGTCGAGTTGCAGAAGCTCGGCCTGCGTACCGTTCCGGTGCTGGCGCGCGGCACCGAGTTCATCTTCGGCCAGAACACGCAGCAGATCATCGACTTCCTCGGGCTGAAGGAGGATGGCGGGCCGCAGCTTTCGACCGACGCGCTTGCCGCGCGCATCGACAAGTTCCTGGGTGCGGCGCTCGAGCTCATTCCGCTGATGCCCTACGACCGCCTCGACACCCACGTGCCGGGCCGGCCGCGCAGCTACCGCACGCTCGCCTTCCACCTGTTCCGCGTGGTCGACGCCTTCCTCGGCGCCAACGAAGGCATCCAGCTCGTGCAGGCGATGTTCCGCGAGGAACCGGCGCCCGACGCCGACACCGACGCGCTGGTCGCCTACGGCGAGACGGTGCGCCGGCGCTTCCGCGACTGGTGGGCCGGCGGCGACACTTCGCCGGCCAAGACTCTCGACACCTATTACGGCCCGCAATCGCTGCACGAGCTGATGGAGCGCACGACCTGGCATTCCGGCCAGCACGTCCGGCAGTACATGATGCTGCTGGAGAAGGAAGGCATCAGCCATCGCCGGCCGCTGGTCGAGGCCGACTTCGCCGGGCTCCCCATGCCGCAGAACGTCTGGGACGGCTGAGCGCGGCGCCGACGCGTCGTGCCGGCGGGCTTCCGGCGCCCTCTCTCTCTGCCTTTGCTCCAGGCCGCCCGGTCGGCTTTACTTCCCGCGCTGTCGAGGGAGGAATGGCCGTGCCGATGTTCAAGCGCGCCGACGCGGAGCTCTATTACGAAGTCCACGGCGAGGGCTTCCCGGTGCTGCTCTTCGCCCCCGGCGGCCTGCGCTCGCAGCTCGCCTACTGGAAGGCGAGTCCGGCCGATCCCCGCCAGCCCGCCGCCTGGATGAACCCGATGATCGCGCTCGCCGACCGGTTCACGGTGATCGGCATGGATCAGCGCAACGCCGGCCGCTCGGTCGCCGACGTGCAGCCGGACCACGGCTGGCACACCTTCGCCGACGACCATTTCGCGCTGATGGATCATCTCGGCTTCGATCGGTTCCACGTCATGGGCGGCTGCATCGGCGCCAGCTACTGCTTCGAGGCGATCGAGCGCGATCCCGCGCGCGTGGCGTCGGCGGTGCTGCAGAACCCGATCGGCCTGTGGGAGAACCGCGACGTCTGGGACGCTGCCATCAAGGGCTATGGCGAGACGGTCCGGGCGCGCGATCCCTCGATCAGCGCGGAGACGATCGCCTCCTTCGGCCGCAACATGTTCGGCGGCGACTTCGTGTTCTCGGTCAGCCGCGCGTTCGTGAAGACCTGCCGGACGCCGCTGCTGCTGCAGCCGGGCACCGACAAGCCGCACCCTGCCGGGACCAGCGACGAGATCGCCGCGCTCGCTCCGGACATCGAGGTGCAGAAGGACTGGCGCGGGCCGGCCCATCTGCAGGAGTCGATCCGGCGCGTGCGCGCCTTCCTGAAGCGGCACACGCCCGCAGCCTGACGGCGCTCAGGCCGGAGGCTGCGTGCGGCGCTCGGGCTGGACGACCGGATGTGTCAGCAGCCACTTGCGCGCGTCGCGAATGGAGTAGAAGACCTCGACCGGCCTGTCCTTGGACGACATCGCCTTGAAGGCCTGGGCCTGGGCCTGCTGGTCGGGGGAAATGATGATCGCCAGCGGACCGCGCACGAGACCGTTCTGGTTGGCACGAGCGGCGAGCATCTGCTCGAACTTGGCGAAGTCGGACGGCCCCATCGTCTCGGACGAGGCGGAGCTGATGTCGATGATCTTGCGATAATGCAGGACGCCGGCCTGCACGATGTCCATCAGGAACTTGGCATATTCCTCGATCGCAACGTTGCCGCGGCCGACGCCGACGACGATGCGGTCTGGATGGAAGAATTCGAGGTGGACCGACATGGGGGGCGCAATATGAGAAGTCGCGCGTGGGCGCGCAAGCAATCTGCAGCCATTCTGCCGCGCCGATGCAGAATAGTGGCGATCCAGACCCCAATTCTGCTAAGGCTTCTGGCGTGAAGCGCTCGACACTCGTCACCGTGTTCGTTGTCGTCCTCGCCGCCGCAGCGGCAGCGGGCGGCTATGTCCTTTATGAACGGCTGTCACCGACCGAGCATGCGCTGAGCGATCTGCGCAGCATGCCGCTCGTCGGCGCGGCGCTGGCCGACCATCCCGAGATCGAGGATCGCCTGCGGCAGGCGATTCGCGAGGAGGAGGCGAATCCCACGACGAGCGGTCCTGCCCGGCCGCTTCTGGTCGTCGGCGAGTTGCGACGCGACATCATCGCACCGGTGCTGCGCAACGCCGACGATGCCAGCGTCGTGGCCGCCATGGCCACCCGCGTGGCGCTGGTTCACTACCTGCAGAAGGCCGATCCGCCAGCCTGCCGCGAGTTCTCGATGGGCGGCATCTCCCGGCCCGACAAGCTCGACGAGGAAGCCCAGCGCCTGTTCCGCGAAGTCCTGGTCGCCATGGAAGTGGCCTATCGCAGCGGACGCGCCGGCAAGCCGCAGCCGATGCCGACGGCCCAGCAGGTCGGCGAGATGATGCGCGAGGCGGGCTTCACCAAGGCCGACTTCGACCGGCTCAGCGACTTCGCCTCGCTCTCCAACGACGTGAGCTGCGAGATGGAGCTCAAGGTGGACTCGGTTCCGCCGCACCTGCCGGCCGAGAAGCGCGGGCTGTTTTCGCGCTTCGTCGTCGCACGCTAGGCAACGATCGACGTCGGTCCGGCGTTAGGCAGCCATGCCCGCCGCCAGACCCACCGCGGAAAGACCCGCCACGGATCGTCCCCGGTCCCACCGCCCGCAGGGCGCCCGCAGCCGCGCCAAGCTCAAGCAGTGGTCGGGCAAGGTGACGCGCGAGAGCAACGCACTCGATCTCGAGCAGGGCGTGTTCACGATGCGCAACGCCCGCGACATCGCCGCCTCGCTGAAGCGCTCGGCCGAACGGAGCACGCGCCGCAAGTCGGCGCCGCTGCAGTCGGCCATGTCGATGCTGACCTTCTACATCAACCGCGCCGGCCGGAATCTCAGCGAGAGCCGGCTGCGCACGCTGGAGAAGGCCAAGAGCGAGCTGCGCCGGCTGTTCCGGAGCGAGGACAGATCCTGACAGCGCATCCTTCTTGACAGGGCACGAGGGCCAAGGCCTTGTGACCGCGCAGGCGGCACGCCCCCGAGACACGCGAGCCGCACATCCGGCCGACGAGTCCTGTCGAAGGGAAGCCGGATGAATCACCCGGCAGGCCGGGAAGTCGTATCCGATGGCCTTCGCCGCCTGGTTGCCGCCCCTCGTCAAGGCATTGGCGACAGCCCTCGTCGTCGTGTCGGCGTCCATGATTGCCGAGGCGCTCGGCCCGTTCTGGGGCGCCCTCATCGCCAGCCTGCCGGTATCGGCCGGTCCCGCCTACGTATTCCTGGCGATGCAGCACGACGCTGATTTCGTCGCCACGAGCGCGCTTGCCAGCCTCGCCGCCAATGCGGCGACCGGGCTGTTCCTGATCGTCTACGCCGCATTGGCGCCGCGTCTGCCGCTCTGGCGCAGTCTCGGCGCCGCGATCCTCGTCTGGATCGGCGCCGCCGTCGCGCTGCAGCCGGTCGCCTGGACGCCGGCGACGGCGCTGCTGCCGAACTTCGTCGTCTACGGCCTCGGACTCCTTGGCGGCGGTCGGCTCGAAGTCGCCGCCCCCGCCTCGCCCGCGGCCGGACGGCGCCGATGGTACGACCTGCCGATCCGCGCCGTCGCGGTCGCCGCCTTCGTGTCGCTGGTCGTCGGCATCAGCTCGTTCCTCGGTCCCGGTGCGACCGGGATGGCGGCCCTGTTCCCGGTCAGCTTCATCAGCCTGCTCGTCGTCGTACGATCGCGACTCGGCGGCGCCGCCTCCGCGTCGATCGCGGCCAACGCGCTCCTCCCCATGCTGGGCTTCGGCGTGATGCTGCTCGTCCTCCATCTCGCCATCCGCCCCTGGGGCGTCACGGCCGCGCTCATCGTCGCGCTGACGATCTCCCTGCTGTGGTCCGCCGCCTTGCTCCTCGTGAAGGGACGCCGGCGGCCGGGATAGCAGGCCGGCGCTTCCCGCCGGACGCGACCGGCGATGCCTTCGGG
>JAFEFG010000157.1 GCA_018240685.1 Pseudomonadota bacterium
GACAGCAGTCTGCCGATGGCGGGCATGTTGGCGCAGACGAGCAGACCGAGGGCCGTGCCCACCGCCGTTCCGATCAGGCCTACTCCCGCTGCCGCCATGAAGAAGGCGCGCACGATCGTGCCCGGGCTCGCTCCCATGGTGCGCAGGATGGAGATGCTGCCCCGCTTCACGCGCACGAGCATCGTGAAGCTCGCCACAACGTTCATGGCGGCCACCAGGACGATCAGGCTCAGGATGATGAACATCATCACCCGCTCAACCTGGAGTGCGCCGACGAAGCGCGCATTGAGGTTCTGCCAGTCCGACACCTTGAGGTCGTCGCGATGGAGCGTGTTGCGGATGGTCGCGGCCATGGCCGGCGCGTCGGCCGGATCGGGAATCTCGATGTCGATGGAAGTCACGGTCCGCAGGCCGTATTCGAGATCCTCCTGCAGCATCGAAAGCGGCACGAATACCAGCGCCGTGTCGAACTCGTACCGACGGCTGAGGAAGCTGGCCAGCACCTCGTAGTCCGTATAGCGCGGCGCGATGGTGCCGGTCTCGTTCAGGCGATGGGTCACGAGCGTGATCTTGTCCCCGATATCGACGTTCAGGGCCTGCCGCAGCCTCTCCCCGATGACCACGCCCGGCCGGGTGCCGAAGGCGCCAAGCTCGCCCCGCACGATGTTTTTGGTAATGATGTCGCGCGAGAGCAGGTCCTCGGTCCGCACACCGCGCAGGATGGCGCCGCGCGTAAGGCCGTTGGCCGAGACGAGTCCCTGCCGCTCGAGCGTGAGGTGCACGGCCTTGACGCCGGGGATCTGCCGAAGGGTTGCCAGCAGATCGCTCGTCGCCTCGAGCAATCCGTTCCGCGCCGTGATGACGACATGGCCGTTCATGCCGATCAACCGTCCGATGAGCTGCTCACGGAAGCCGCCCATCACCGAAAGGACGACGATCAACGTCGCCACGCCGAGCGCCACGCCGATCAGGGAAAAGATGGCGATGAAGGAAACGAATCCCTCCTTCTGGCGCGTGGCGAGGTACCGCCAGGCCAGCCAGCGCTCGACCTCCCTGTTCCGGTCAAGGACGGCGGGCTTACTCACGGCGCAGGCCTTCGACGGGATCCAGCCGCGCCGCACGGGCTGCGGGATAGACTGATGCCAGGAGGGCAAAGAAGATTGCCATGAACGCGATGCCGGCGACCTCCTGCCACTCGATGTGCGACGGCATTTCCGCCAGCAGGTAGAGAGTCTCGTCGAACAGGACGAGGCCGAACGTGTGCTGCAGCCACTGCCGGATGGCCTCGATATTGTCCGCGAATGCGAGCCCCAGCACCACGCCGATCAGCGTGCCGACGCCGCCGATCACCAGCCCGTCGATCAAGAACAGGCGCAGGATCGTGCCACGCGACGCCCCCATGGTTCGCAGGATCGCGATATCGGCCGTTTTCGTCCGCACCAGCATCACCAGGCTGGAGACGATGTTGAATGCCGCCACCAGTACGATCATGGTCAGGACCAGGAACATCACGTTGGTCTGCGCCTGAATGGCAGAGAAGAATCCGATATTGGCCTGGAACCAGTCGAACACCCAGCCCTGGAGGCCGACCGCCTGGGCAACGAGACGGCGCGCCGCCGCCAGCGACACGCCATTGTCGAGGAAGATCTCGATCATCGTCACCTTGTTGCCGAGATCGAGCATGCGCTGCACGTCCGCCAACGGCGCATAGACGAAGTTGGCGTCGTAGTCGTACATGCCGGCGCAGAATATGGCGCTGACACGAGCGGTGGCGGACCGGGGCATGACGCCGAGCGGCGTCACCATCGAGACCGGCGAGACGAGTTGCAGCCGGTCGCCCACCTTGAGCCCCATCAGGTCGGCCAGACGGCGGCCGATCACGACCGTGAACTGGTCGCCGAACCCCTTGAGCGTCCCCCAGTCAAACGGCTTGTCGTCCTCGCCGCGACAGAGGCCGCGATAGCGGTCCCGAACGTCGGCCGGGCCATCGATCGCCGCCGACAGGGGCAGGCGTGCCTTGAAATCCTCCGGCCGCATCCCCCGCAGCAGCACGCCGCGGACCCGATCGCCGGCGACCGCGATCACCTGCCCCTCCGCGGACGGCGCCACGGTGGCGACCCCGGGGATGGCGCGCAGGCGTGCCAGGAGATCGGGGCTCGCAACGAGTCCGTCCCTGTTGCCCTGGACGCCGAGCTGCCCGCTGATGGCGGACATCTGCCGCAGCATCTCGATCCGGAAGCCGTTCATTACGGCCATCACCACGATCAGCGTGCCGACCCCGAGCGCAATGCCGGCCAGCGAGAAGCCGGCGATCACCGAGATGAAGCCCTCTTCGCGCCGGGCGCGCAGATAGCGAAAGGCGATCAGGCGCTCGACGGCGGCGAAGGCCATGATGAGGATCGACCCGTTTCAGCCAAGCCGGCGCGAGAGTTCGCCTACGACATCGTCGAGCGCGAGTTCCTCGCGGGCGCCCGTCCGGCGGTTCTTGACCTCGACCTTGCCCGCGCCCAGCCCCTTCGGCCCGACGATGACCTGCCAGGGGATGCCGATCAGATCCATGTCAGCGAACTTGGCGCCGGGCCGCAAGTCGCGCTCGTCGTGGAGCACGCTCACGCCGCTACCCTGCAACCCTTCGTAGAGCTTGCCACAGGCTCCCGCCACGGCGCCGTCATCCGGCTTCAGATTGACGATGGCGACCTTGAAGGGAGCAACCGACTCCGGCCAGACGATGCCCCCATCGTCGTGGCTCGCCTCGATGATGGCGCCGACCAGGCGCGAAACGCCGATACCGTAGGAGCCCATCTCCACGGTGACCTGTTCCCCGTTCGGACCGGCCACGACCGCATTCATCGGCTTCGAGTACTTGGTGCCGAAGTAGAAGATGTGGCCGACCTCGATCCCGCGCGCGGCGAGCCGCTCGCTCTCGGGGATCTTCTCGAAAGCCTCGGTGTCGTGCATCTCGTCCGTCGCCGCATAGAGCGAGGTCCACTCCGTCACGATCGGCTGGAGGTCGGCGCCATAATCGATGGTACGTCCCAGGATGTCCTTGTCGACCAGGCCCTTGTGGCAGAAGACGGCGCTTTCGCCGGTCTCGGCGAGGATGATGAACTCGTGGCTGAGATCGCCGCCGATCGGGCCGGTGTCGGCGCGCATCGGAATCGCCTTCAGCCCCATGCGGGCGAAAGTGCGCAGATAGGCCACGAACATCTTGTTGTAGGAATGGATGGCGCCGGCCTTGTCGATATCGAAGGAGTAGTTGTCCTTCATCAGGAATTCCCGCCCGCGCATGACGCCGAAGCGCGGCCGCACTTCGTCGCGGAACTTCCACTGGATGTGATAGAGGTTCTTGGGCAGGTCGCGGTAGCTCTTCACGCCGTCGCGGAACAGCACCGTGATCATCTCCTCGTTGGTGGGGCCGAAGAGCATCTCGCGATCATGGCGATCCTTGATGCGCAGCATCTCAGGCCCGTAGGCGTCGTAGCGGCCGCTCTCCCGCCACAGATCAGCCGACTGGATGGTCGGCATCAGCACTTCCTGGGCGCCGGAACGGTCCTGCTCCTCACGGACGATGCGTTCGATGTTCCTGAGCACGCGGAGGCCGAGCGGAAGCCAGGCATAGATGCCGGCGCTCGTCTGCCGGATCAGGCCGGCCCGCAGCATCAGCCGGTGAGAGACGATCTGCGCTTCCGCCGGATTCTCCTTCAGGGTCGGCAGGAAATACTGGCTCATGCGCATGCTCGATCGATCCTTCGCTGGGGCTTGCCGGGTGGCCGCGGACTGTAGGGAACGGGCCTTCTAAAGGCAAACCAGGCAGGCGGCGACTGGTTTTGCACAGGCTGATGCCCGCACACTGCAGCAACCTCGGGGGAGATGCAGATATGCTGGAGCGCCTGTTCAAGCTGCGCGAGAACAATACCACCGTGCAGACGGAGATCGTGGCCGGAATCACCACCTTCCTGACCATGGCCTACATCATCTTCGTCAACCCCGAGATCCTCGGGCATGCCAAGATGCCGGTCCAGGCGGTGTTCGTGTCGACCTGCGTGGCTGCGGCCGTCGGCTGCTTCCTAATGGCCTTCCTCGCCAACTATCCGATCGCCCTTGCCCCTGGCATGGGCCTCAACGCGTACTTCGCCTTCGGCGTGGTCGGCGGCATGGGCTTCAGCTGGCAGGTCGCGCTGGGCTGCGTGTTCATCTCCGGCATGATCTTCTTCGTCATCAGCGTGCTGCCGATCCGGGAATGGATCGTCAACGCCATCCCGAAGTCCCTCAAGATGTCCATCGCAGCCGGCATCGGGCTGTTCCTGGCGCTGATCGCCTTCAAGAATGCCGGCTTCATCGTTGCCGATCAGGCGACACTGGTAACCCATGGCAAGCTCAAGAGCTGGCCGGTGCTGATGGCGATCCTGGGCTTCGCCCTGATCGTGGCGCTCGAATACCGGCGTGTCATGGGCGGGGTCATCATCGGCATCCTTGCGGTGACCGCGATCTCCATCATCGCAGGCCAGCAGAAATTCGAGGGCATCTTCGACGTTCCGCCGTCGATTGCGCCGGTGTTCCTCCAGATGGATATCGCCGGCGCCCTGAAAGTCGGTCTCGTCACCGTGGTCTTCGCGTTCCTGTTCGTCGACCTGTTCGACAACACCGGAACGCTGATCGCGCTGGCTCACCGCGGCGGCTTCATGCGCCCCGACGGCACGGTGCCGCGCCTCAATCGCGCCCTGATGTCCGACAGCGCCGCCGCCATGCTGGGCGCAGCGATCGGGACGTCGACGACGACGAGCTACATCGAGAGCGCTTCGGGCATTAACGCCGGCGGCCGAACGGGCCTCACCGCGGCGACGGTCGGCATCATGTTCCTGCTCGCACTCTTCATCGCGCCCCTAGCCGGCTCGATCCCCGGCTATGCGACGGCACCGGCGCTGCTCTACGTCGCCTGCCTGATGGCGCGCGGCCTCACCGAAGTGGAATGGAACGACGTTACCGAAGCAGCGCCCGCCGTGATCACGGCGATCGCCATGCCGTTCACCTTCTCCATTGCCGACGGCATCGCTTTCGGATTCATTTCCTACGTTGGAATCAAGCTGACGGCAGGACGCTTCGGCGACATTCATCCCGCCGTCGGCGGTCTCGCTGTCCTGTTCGTGATCAAGTATCTGGTCATCGGATAGACAGCACCCCGATACGGACATTGCTTTTCGCGACAGAGGTCGCGCCCATAACAATTGTTCCGTCAACCCCTAGAGATCGAAAGAAATAGTCTTGGCAAAATAAAAATACCGGGTTAAACAGCCTGCGACTTGGGCACAGTCCGAGTTTAGGGAGGAGAGCGGCGAAGCCGCCTGTCGCGAGTTTCGGGGTATCGGGAGATGGCGGGCAAGGGCCCGCCGTTTCCTTTTCTGACACTTAGCGGGCAAGTGTTAAGAAATTACTTCAATAGGTTTCGGCCCAGTGCCGGAAGTTGAAGATGTCCGCCTGGTGCACGAAGTAGAAGCCGATCCACAGCACGCCGGCGACCAGGGACGTGATCACGACTTTTTTCAGGATCTCAGGCCGCTCCGGAGCGCCATGATCCTGGCCTCTGCCCGGATTCTCGACCCGCTTCACGCCCAGCGGCAGCACCGCGAACAGAATGGTCCACCAGATGACCAGGTAGACCGTGATGCCGGTAGCCCAACCCATGGGGCGCCTACACCTGTTCGAGTTCGATCAGCGTCCCGGCGAAATCCTTGGGGTGGAGGAACAGCACCGGTTTGTCGTGGGCCCCGATCTTCGGCTCCCCGTCGCCCAGAACACGCGCGCCGCCGGCCTTGAGCTTGTCCCGGGCAGCATAGATATCCTCGACCTCGTAGCAGACATGATGGATGCCGCCATCGGCGTTACGGGCCAAGAAATTGGCGATCGGCGACTTCTCGCCCAACGGATGCAGGAGCTCGATCTTGGTGTTCGGCAGCTCCACGAAGACGACCGTCACGCCGTGGGCCGGCTGCGCCTTGGGCGCGCTGACCTTGGCGCCCATGACCGTGCGGTAGAGCTCCGCCGCCTTCTCGAGGTCCGGCACGGCGATGGCAATGTGGTTCAGGCGTCCGATCATTTCGGCTCTCTCCGGCTGTCTTGCCGGTTAGATGCGGACGATGTGCACGTCCGTCAACGGCTTCTTGCCGAGGTGCGCGCGCACGACGCGCCGGACCGCCTGCCGGGCCGCCTCCTCGATACGTCCGTTGTCCCGGCGCTCGGAGGCGCTGAGATCAGCCAGCATCTCCTGCAGGCCGGCCACGATCGCGTCGGTAAGCTCGCCTTCGGTGTCCGCCACACCGCGGAGCGAGACCTTGGGGGGCGCAACCGCCCGCCCCTGCCGGTCGACGACCAGCGTGGCCGTCGCAGCCCCGTTCCAGAGCAGCTTGCGCCGTTCCCGCAGGGCTTCGCCTTCCACCGGCGCCACCACGTCCCCGTCGCGCGCCAGCCGGCCGGCATGGACGTGGTCGATCACCGTCGCCGGCCCCGGCGCCAGCCGGACCAGCGTCCCGTTGGGCGCCAGCACCGTTTCCGGAACCTGGCAGGCCCGCGCCAGAGCCGCGTGCTCCACCATGTGGCGCACCTCGCCATGAACCGGGACCGCGATCCTGGGCCGAATCCATTGATAGACGCGAACCAGCTCGTCGCGTGCTGGATGGCCGGAAACGTGGATATGGGCGTCACGGTCGGTGAGCACCTCGATGCCGCGCGCCAGCAGGGCGTTCTGCATGCGTCCCACGGCGCGCTCGTTGCCTGGGATGACGCGCGACGAGAAGATCGTGGCGTCCCCCTCTTCGAGCACGATGTCGCGATGCTCCCCGTTGGCGATCTTGGCCATGGACGCACGCGGCTCGCCCTGGCTGCCGGTGCAAATGTAGAGCACCTTGTCCCGCGGCAGGTAGCCAGCTTCGCTTTCGGACACGCACTCGGGGAAATCGAGCAGGTAGCCGCATTCCTGGGCCGCCTCGATCATGCGCTGCAGGGCCCGCCCCGACAGGACGGGATGCCGGCCGGCTGCCACTGCGGCCTTGGCGATGCTCTCCACGCGGGCGAGGTTCGAGGCGAAGCACGTTACCGCGACCCTGGACCTGCGCGTCTTCACTAGCTTCTCGAGGTTGGCGCGGACGGTCGCTTCCGATCCCGCCTCGCCCTCGACGAAGACGTTGGTGCTGTCGCAGACCATGGCGAGAGCTCCCTCCTCGCCGATGCGCTTCAGCGTCGCCTCGTCGGTGACATCGCCGAGCAGCGGCTCAGGGTCGATCTTCCAGTCACCGGTATGGAAGACGGTGCCGAACTTGGTCCGGATCGCCAGGGCATTCGGCTCGGGAATCGAATGCGTCATAGTGATCATCTCGAGCTCGAACGGCGCCACGGTGAACCTGGCGCCGAGCGCGATTTCGGTGATCGGCACGGCGTCGAGCAGGCCGGCCTCGGTGAGCTTGCGCCGCAGCACGGAGGCGGCGAACGGCGTGGCATAGACCGGCGCCCCGAGGCGCGGCCATAAGTCGGCCACGGCGCCGAGATGATCCTCGTGCGCATGGGTGAGCACGATGCCGGCCAGGTTCTGCCGCTGCTCCTCGATGAAAGCCGGGTCCGGCATCACGACATCAATTCCCGGCGTCGCGTCGTCGCCGAAGGCGATGCCGAGATCGACCATCAGCCACTTGCCGGCATGACCGTAGAGATTGAGGTTCATGCCGATCTCGCCCGCTCCACCCAGGGCGAGGAAGAGAAGTTCGTCGGCCGAGGGGACGGTCATTTGCGGTTGCGGCGATAGATCTCGATCAGTCCCCGCGCGGTGATGTCGGGGACGATCTGCTCGATCACGCTCGTGGAGCCGTCGAACACGGGCGCCAGGCCGCCGGTCGAGATCACGCGCATGGGCCGGCCGAATTCCGCCCTGATACGCGCGACGATTCCCTCGATCAGCCCCACGTACCCCCAGAACACGCCAGCATGCATGCATTCGACGGTGTTGGTGCCGATGACGTGCGCCGGCTTCTCGACCACGATCCGCGGCAGAAGCGCCGTCGCACTGACCAGCGCCTCGATGCTGAGATTGATGCCCGGCGCGATGACACCGCCGCAATAGCTGCCTTCCTCGTCGACGACGTCGAAGGTGGTGGCGGTGCCGAAATCGACCACGATCATCGGCGTTCCGGGGAACAGCACCGCGGCGCCGATCGTGTTGCAGATGCGGTCGGCGCCGGCGCCCTGCCCCTTGATCTTGATGCCGTAGGAAACAGCGGATTCCCCCAACACCAGCGGTGTGCAGCCGAAGTAGCGCGTGCAGAGGCGGCGCAGGTTGAAGGTTGCCTGCGGCACCACGCTGGCGATGATGGCGTCGGTGATCGAGTCCTTCCCGATTCCCTCCATCGCCATCAGCTGGAACAGCCACACCGCATGCTCGTCGGCCGTCCGCATCGCCGAGGTGTGCTGGCGCCATTCGCCGACGATCCTGTCCCCGTCGATGACACCGAATTTCACGTTGGTGTTGTTGGCGTTGATGGCGAGCAACATGCCTGTTCTCCCTCAGCCGGCTCGGCCCAGCAGCTCTCCGGCCACGATCTTGCGCGGTCCCACGGATGTTTCGAGCAACAGACCGCCATCGACGTCAATGCCGCGGAAGCGGCCCCTGACGATTTCCTCGCCGAGCTTCACGTCGACATCGATGCCGATCGGGCCGGCTTTGGCGAGCCAGGCCGCGCGAATCGCGTCGAAACCCACCCGTCGCCACTGTGCCATGCGCAGAGCCAGGGCGGCCGCGAGCTTTTCCAGGCCGCCTTCGACCGTGCCGCCCAACGCCGCGCCGGGATACCGCATCTCGGGAAGCTGGGGAGCGAAGGCCACGTTCACCCCTATTCCCATGATGACGTAGTCGGCCCTGCCGTCCTGGCCGATCGAGCTTTCCGGCAGGATGCCCGCGATCTTGCCACCGCCGACAAGGACATCGTTCGGCCACTTCACGCGGACATCGCGGCCATCCTCGATCATGTCCGCTACGGCGAGTGCGGCGACGAAGCCCAGTTCCGCCGCCCGCGCCGCCGGACATGCCGGCCTGAGGAC
>JAFEFG010000158.1 GCA_018240685.1 Pseudomonadota bacterium
CCAGGACGCCAGCCAGCGGTCCGCGCGCGGCGGCCTCGAACAGGCCGTTCACCTCGGCCTCGGTCGTCGGGCGCTTCAGCTCGAACACGCAGTCGGTGAGGCTGGCATTGAGCACGGGTGCCCGGACCGCATGACCGTTCAGCCGGCCTTTCAACTCGGGATAGATCAGAGCGATGGCGGTAGCGCTGCCGGTCGTGGTGGGGCTAAGCGACAGCATGGCCGAACGCGCCCGCCGCAGGTCCTTGTGCGGCGAATCGACGACAACGTTGGTATTGGTCGGATCGTGAATGGTCGTGATCTGCCCGTGGTCGATGCCAATCGCCTCGTGGATCACCTTGACGACAGGCGCCAGGCAATTCGTCGTGCACGACGCCGCTGTGAGCAGCCGATGCCGATCCGGCTCGTACAGGTTGTCGTTGACCCCGACCACGACGTTGAGCGCCCGCCCATCCTTGACCGGAGCGGCAACGATGACGCGCTTCACCCCGCGCTGGAAATAGGCATCGAGCTGTTCGGGCTTCAGGAACTTGCCCGTGCATTCCAGCACGATATCGCAGCCGAGATCGCCCCAAGCCACCTCGCCCGGCGTGGCGGCGGAGGTGAAGCCGAGATACTTGCCGCCGACGGCGATTCCCTTTTCATCATCGACTTCGAAGCTCGTGTGCCAGCGGCCGTGGATGCTGTCGAATTCCAGGAGATGGGCCGTCGCTGCCGCGCCGCCCTTTATCTCGTTGACATGCACCACGTCGAGACGGCCATCGGCGCGCGGGTCGCCCTTTGCCCGGTGCATGCCGCCCAGAGCCGCGCGAAGCGCCAGCCGCCCCATGCGCCCCATGCCATTGATGCCAACACGCATCAGCCTCTCCTTACCCAAAGACTCAGGCCGGCGCCTTCACGCTGTCGCCCAGATCGTCGAGTCGCTGCTTCAGCGCCATGCGATCAAGCGAGGCATAAGGAAGGTTGACGAAGATCTCGAGCCGGCGGCGGATCATGCCGTAGAGAGCGTTGATCATCGTAGCGTGCTCGATGTCCGTGCCCGAGAATTTCGCCGGATCGGGCAAGGGCCAGGCGGCCGTCACGGGCTTCTCGCCGAAGTCCGGGCACTGCTGGCCCTGCAACGTGTCGCAAAGCGTGATGACGAAATCCATGCGCGGCGCGTCCGGCCGGGCGAACTCGTCCCACGACTTGCAGCGCAGCCGCGAGACATCGTGGCCCAGCACCCGCAGCTTTTCGACCACTTGGGGCATCGGCGCGGCCGCAGGTTCCGAACCTGCGGAATAGGCGTTGAATTTGCCCTTCCCGATCTGCGCCAGGATGGCTTCCGCCATCAGCGAACGCGCCGAATTATGGGTGCACAGGAAGAGTACGTTGAAGGCGGCAGTCATGTGCAATTCCTCCGTTTCCGGATCGGGCAGCAGGCGCGCGAGGTCGCCGCAGAGGTCGGGCCGGTTCCCACAGCAGGTTTCGGTCAGGAAACTGAAGAGGCTGCGCAGCCCGGCGAAGCGCACGGCGTAGATGACGTGCCTGCCCTGCCGCGTGGACTGGACGAGGCCCGCCTGCTCGAGCGCGGACAGATGGAAGGACAGGGTCGAGGGCGTCACGCCCAGATAGACCGCAAGTTCCCCCGCCGACATGCCGGAGGCTCCCTTCGACGCCAGCACGCGCATCAAATTCAGGCGCGTCTCTTGCGAAAGAGCCGAAAAACCCGTGACTGCGTCCTTCGTTTCCATTATTCAAGAGTAATCGAAATGAATGACAAACGCATGACAAAAAACGCGTGTAGTGGCGGTGCATGTCGAAATTCGAACGTTACCTGACCGTCTGGGTCGCGCTGTGCATCGTCGCCGGCGTGACCCTGGGGCATTTCCTGCCGGCCCTGTTCCAGGCCGTGGGAGCCGTCGAGATCGCGAGAGTCAACCTGCCGGTCGCGATCCTCGTCTGGTTGATGATCATCCCGATGCTCGCCAAGATCGACTTCAGCGCGCTGGAACAGGTCGGCGCGCACTGGCGCGGCATCGGGATCACGCTCCTCGTCAACTGGGCCATTAAGCCGTTCTCGATGGCCGTGTTGGGCTGGTTTTTCATCGGCCACCTGTTCGCGCCCTACCTGCCGGCCGGGCAGATCGGCAGCTATATTGCCGGCCTGATCCTGCTCGCGGCGGCCCCCTGCACCGCCATGGTCTTCGTCTGGAGCAACCTCTCCGACGGAGAGCCGCACTTCACGCTGACCCAGGTGGCGCTCAACGACACCATCATGGTGTTCGCCTTCGCACCGATCGTCGGCCTGCTGCTCGGGCTGTCGGCGATCATCGTGCCGTGGAACACGCTGGTCCTCTCGGTCGTGCTCTATATCGTCGTGCCGGTCGTGATCGCCCAGCTGCTGCGACGCCGGCTGCTGGCTGGCGGAGGTCCATCCGCACTGGCGCGAGCGCTGGCGACACTGCAGCCCCTGTCGCTGATCGCTCTCCTGGCAACGCTCGTGCTGCTGTTCGGCTTCCAGGGCGAGCAGATCATCAAGCAGCCGCTCACCATCGCCCTGCTGGCCGTGCCGATCCTGATCCAGGTCTACTTCAACTCCGGCCTGGCCTATCTCCTCAACCGCGCCACCGGGGAGGCGCATTGCGTTGCCGCACCGTCGGCGTTGATCGGCGCCAGCAACTTCTTCGAGCTCGCCGTCGCCACCGCCATCAGCCTGTTCGGCTTCGAGTCAGGGGCGGCACTCGCAACCGTTGTCGGCGTCCTGATCGAAGTGCCGGTCATGCTGTCCGTCGTGAAGATCGTGGGCGCGACGAAGGGCTGGTACGAGCGCGGTGCCAACGTGCGGGCCAGGGAGGAGTTGCCGACCCGCCCCTAGCCGCCGACGACGGCTCGGCATCCGGACCTTTGTCTCCGCCTGACTGGAAAAGTTTGCGCACAAGTCGGAAACGGGTCTGTCCTCGTTGGACGGTGCGAATCGGCGGCCCTAGAGAATCGGCGTCTTGGAGAAGGACGTCATGAAAACTCTCGTTGCCGCTTCGCTACTGACCCTCTGCTTCCATGGCATTGCCCAGGGCCAGACCGTTCCCCTCATTCCCGACTCCGGTTCCGGCGGCCCCAGCCTCATCGCCTGCTCCTACAACGCCGCCGGGAGCTACACGGGCGCAGACTCCGCCAACCCCGGCGAGAGCGCCGGAGGTCCGGTGAGGACGGACGACGGCTGGCGTCAGGTGATCGACGGTGCTGACGGTCGAAGCTGCCCACGGCAGGTCCGTCGCTGAGATCGGACGAGCAGGCGCGACAGGATTTCCCATCGCGCCCTTCCGTCATCGGCCCTTGAAGCCAGGCTTCCGCTTCTCGAGGAAGGCGTTCAGCCCCTCGAAGTGATCCTCGGTCGCCGCGCAGGCGGCCAGCCCTTCGGCCTCGCGGTGGCTGTGCTCGTCCCAGGAATTGTCGAACGAGTTGCGGATCAGCCGCTTGGCCGTGGCGAGCGCGAAGGTCGGTCCATCGGCCAGCCGGCGCGCCATCTTCTCGGTCTCGGCGACAAGCTGGTCCCTGGGCACGATCCAGTTGAGGATGTTCTGCGCCTTCGCCTCCGCCGCGGTGAAGCGCTCGCCCAGCAGGGCGATCTCAAGCGCCTTCCGCTCGCCCACGATGCGCGGCAGGAAGTAAGTCGCGCCGCCGTCGGCGCTGAGCCCGATGTGACGGTAGGCGAGCGTGAAGAAGGCATCGTCCGCCGCGATCGCGAGATCGCAGGCGAGGATCAGCGACAGACCGAAGCCCGCCGCGGCGCCCTGCACCGACGCCAGCACCGGCTTCTGCATGCGGCGGATCTGGTAGATCGTCTGGTGCGCCTTCACGACGCGCATCTCGAAGCCGGCGAGATGCGCTGCCCTGTTCTCAGTCAACGACTTGTGGAAGCCCTTGATGTCGCCGCCGGCCATGAAGTGCGTGCCGGCGCCGCGGATCACCACGCAGCGCACCGCGGGGTCCCTCTCGAACTCGGCCGTGTGCCGGATCAGCAGGTCCGTCATCTCGAACGAAAGCGCGTTCAGCGACTCCGGCCAGTTGAGCGTCAGCCAGCCGATCCCGTCCCTGACCTCGGCCAGAACGTGGGGTGCGGACATATGAAACTTCCTCCCTGTTTTCGTGCAGTGTGCACGAGGAGAGGAATCTGTCGAGAAAGGAAACAGCAGCTACCGCTGGCCCTCTCCAAGAACCTTACCCACCACGCCCAAGCAGATAGTCGGCGACAATTGCATTGATTTCGTCTGGCCGTTCGAGGTGCAGAAAATGTCCCACGCCTGCGATAACGCGACGCTCCAGGCCAGCGGGAAAGAACCCAGCCATGTCGCCGGATACGTCGAAACCGATGCAGCGATCGTCCCTGCCGTGGAGCGATAGGCAAGGCACACGGACGGAATCTCGACCTATCCTGCGCTGAAGACCTGCGTCACTGCAGCATTCTGCCGAAGTTCCGAAAGCGCACCGGTAGTACGCAAGCGGCGCTACACCCGAGGCCACGAAAGTTGCTCGCAACGTCGCAATGGCATCGCTCGGCGGATCCCATCCGGGAGACCAATCGCGCCAAAGTTGTTCGACCATGGCGAAGCCGTCCGTGGCGAACGCGCTTTCCCCCAATTGAGACTGAAGGAAGAACATGTACCAGGATCGCTTCTGCTGGTCGTAATCCGTTCGCAGGGACCGTCGAAAGGCCGGCCCATACGGCGCTGCCAGGGTGACGATGCAGTCGAACATCTCTGGCGCCAGCAAGGCTGCTCCATAGGCGGCATGGGCACCCCAGTCGTGTCCCAGTAGGGTCGCCCGAGCGGCGCCCATCGCCTTGACGAATTCGACAACGTCGTGCGCCAGATCGGCAATGTGGAAGGTCGCGTTTGCAGGTGTCACTGTCGGCGCATAGCCACGCATGAATGGCGCGACAACACGATAACCAAGGGCGGAAAAATGCTCCAGCTGGCGCCGAAACGAAAATGCGTGATCGGGAAAACCGTGGAGACAGACGAGCAACGGTCCCGTCCCCATCGTCACATAGTGGAACAGCACGTCGTTTGCGCGAACAGTCCCGGTCTCAAGCCCATACATGACGCCCCCTGGCCCCAGTGTCAGTCGAACCGAACGACGACTTTGCCGTCGAGTCCCGGCTGCGAAGCACGATCCACGGCACTTTTGATATCCTCGGCTCGAAAGACCGAGTCGATCCCGGAAACCAAGTCGCCGGCGATCATGGTCTTATCGAGAAATTCATAGAGGGAGACGACCTGATGAGCCGGCATAGCGGTCAGATACCGCGTCAACCACAGCCCCCTGACGCACAGATCGCCGAAGACGATGAGCGCTGGGTCGACGGCTATCTGCTCCCCGCTCATTGCGCCGTAGACGACGAGCGTGCCACCATTGCCAAGGCAGGAGGCGAGGCGCCCAGCCGCGGCGCCGCCGACACAGTCGAAGCCTAGAGCCAATGCCGCGCCGTTCGTCGCTGCGGCTACGCGCTGCCGAAGGTCCCCTCCATCAGGCACGACGACGTCGCCGCCGAGCGTCTTTAGCTCGTTCGCAAGCTCAAGGCGTCGTACCACGTTGACCGTCCTTATTCCTGCAATGCGCGCGAACTGGATGACCAATCGCCCCACCCCTGAGTTTGCCGCGTCCTGAATGATCCAGTCGCCGGCCTTGAGTGTCACGAAGCCTGTCAGCAGAAGGTGGGCGGTCGCAGGATTCACCTTGATTCCGCATTGTCGAATAATATCGCCACGGCTGGACAGCTTGATAACCTCCTGCCTCTTGACCCTGCGCAGTTCCCGCCAGTTGTTGAGAGAGAGCAGCATCACCCGGTCGCCTACCACCAGATCCTTGACGCCGTCGCCCGTCGCAGCGACCTCTCCGACTGCCTCATTGCCCAGCGCCCGAGTGTCTTCATTCGGACGGGGATAGATTCCGCGTAGCGTCAACAGATCGGCGGGATTGATCGGAAACGCCCGGACCCTGACTAGAATCTCATTGAGGCCAGGCGCCGAAGGATCGGGAACTTCAGCGCAGGCAACGACTTCATGAGGTATGCCCGGCGCCGTGAATTCAATCTGCCTCATGTCCTCTTTGCCCTCCGCTGCCATCCACGTCTGCCCGCCGACTTCGCCTGAATCGCGGCACGATGGGCGTCGCGTACCCAGCGGCGGAGCATTGATGGGTCCTCCATGACATCCGCCGGGGCCTCATAATACGAAGCGACGGTCATCTTCCTGTCGCCACCAGCATAGGAAAACGGCTTGCAACCGGCGTCTTCGAACTTCCCCCGGGTGAGATCGTTCACCCTGAGGTAAAGGACCCCCTTCATGACGAAGGCGAACTGAACTCCACCCAGTCTCAGGGAAGATCCAGCGAAAAACCGCCGGACCTCGACGTCGCCGAGACCGCGCAGCGTGTATGCAACCTCCCCCGCCAGTGAATTCGCCATGATTCAAACCGCCAGGCGCGGCATGTCGTCGAAGAAGCCAGTAATGCTCTCGAATCGGCCGTCCTCAGCGACGACGGCAAAACTCCTGCCAGTCTGAAGTATCTTGCCTGCCGCGCTTCTCAGGACCCATTCCGCAAGCATGCGTGAGTGATGATGGGCAACCATCAGGATCTCGAAACGGCCATCCTGCACGGCGCGCTGGAAATTGCCCATGTAGTCCGAGAGCGCGCTTCGCCCTACGATCAGCCCGTTGGGATCGCAGTAATGGCACGGGTCGGCAAGACACGCCTCCAATTCGGTAGTGCGCGTCGCCACGTCTGAAGACCAGATGGCGGCATAGCGTTTCCACAGCAGCTCCGGTGTCATGCCGTTTCTCCTCGAAGGACATCGAACTCGAGATTGATGGCGCGCCGGATCGATCTCTTGTCGTATCCACCGCGAACCAGAACCAGGATCCCCTGGTAAAGCGCCAGCAACCTTGTGGCGCCGACAGCGGGATCGACATCCTCCCGGACCGCCCCGGATACCTTTGCCTCGACGAGCCGATCGACGAAGAGCCGCTCCAGGATATCGAACCCCTTACGAACAACCCCGCTTGCTGCCGCGCTGTCGGTGCCGAATTCGATCGCAGCGTTCGTGATGAGGCAGCCGGATGACCCTCCATCCGGCTCAGCGAGAAGCGAAAGGAAGAGCTGGCGCAGACCTTCTAATGCCCTTTCCGGGCGCGCAAACCGAGCAATGCGGCTTTCGAGCACCGCCTTCAGGTAGTGATCGAAGGCAGCCAGGAATATTCCCTGCTTGTCGCCGAAGCTGTTGTAGAGGCTTCCGGAGCTTAGGCCCGTCGCCGCTTCGAGTTCGGGAATCGACAGCGCGCCGTAACCCTTGCGGCGAAAGGCCTGCATCGCCCCCGAGAGCACCTCTCCTTCATCGTACGATCGCCGCCGGACCATTCCCGCTCCAATATAAAATGATCAATCTAGAATAATCATTCTATATTGTCCGTCAAGCACCGTCAGCGATGGACGCACCGATCGTCGATCGGCAGCGGTTGTCCAGAGGACGCATTCGTCGCTCGCCCGCAAAAGCGAAAGGGCGGACCCGCGGTCCGCCCTTCCCTGAGGCGCTTTGGCTGCAGCGCGATGACTTTTCGCGATATGGCCGCGGCAGTCTCGCCGCATACGCTGCTACGCTATGGGTACCGAGACGGCGACCAAAGCATCGGTCACCGCGTCTTAGAATGCCTCTGCCGGCAGCGCCATCAGCGTCGCCGCGCCCGCCTTGATGGTGTGATTGAGCGATGTGGTCTGCGGCAGCACGCGGGCCATGAAGAAGCGCGCGGTGGCGAGCTTGGCCTCGTAGAAGCCCTTGTCGCCGCCGTTCGCAAGCCCCTTGTTCGCCGCGATGACGATGCGGTTCCACATGTAAGCCATGGCGGTGAGCGCCATCAGGCGCAGCAGGTCGCTTGCGGCAGCGCCGGCCTCGTCATGGTTCTTCATCGCGTTCTGCATCAGGAACAACGCCGCATCCTGTACACGCCCCAGCGCCTTCTCGAGCGGTTCGACGAACTCCTTCATCTTCTCGTCGCCCTTGTGGGTGCCGACGAAGCCCGCGATCTCGCCCAGCAGCCGCTGCGCCGCCGCCCCGCCCTTCATCGGCAGCTTGCGGCCGACCAGATCGAGCGCCTGGATGCCGTTGGTGCCCTCGTAGAGCTGGGTGATGCGCGCGTCGCGCACGAGCTGCTCGACGCCGTTCTCGCGGATGAAGCCATGGCCACCGTAAGTCTGCACCGCAAGGTTCGCGCACTCGCTGCCCATGTCGGTGAAGTAGGCCTTGATGATGGGCGTCAGCATCTGGATCAGGTCGTCCGCCGCCTCGCGCGTCTTGGCGTCGGGATGGCGGTGCGACTCGTCGATCAGCATGCCGACCCACAGCGCCAGCGCGCGGGCCGCCTCGGTGAAGGACTTCTGCGTCATCAGCATGCGCCGCACGTCGGGATGCACGATGATCGGATCGGCCGGCCCGCCAGCATTCTTGGGCCCGGTGAGCGACCGGCCCTGCAGACGGTCGCGCGCGTAGGCGACGGCGCTCTGATAGGCGCATTCGGCAATGCCGAGCCCCTGCATGCCGACGCCGAGGCGGGCTGCGTTCATCATGACGAACATGGCCGGCATGCCCTTGTTGAGCTCGCCCACCAGCCAGCCCTTGGCGCCATCGAGATTCATGACACAGGTCGACGAAGCCTTGATGCCCATCTTGTGCTCGATGGCGCCGCAGCGGATGCCGTTGCGCTCGCCCGGCTTGCCGTCGGCCGTGGGCAGGAACTTCGGCACCAGGAACAGCGAGATGCCCTTGGTGCCGCCCGGCGCGTCCGGCAGCCGCGCCAGCACCAGATGGATGATGTTCTCGGTGAGATCATGCTCGCCGGCGGAGATGAAGATCTTGGTGCCGGTGATCGCATAGCTGCCGTCGGCCTGCAGCTCGGCGCGGGTGCGGACCATGCCGAGATCCGTGCCGCACTGAGGCTCGGTGAGGCACATCGTGCCCGACCAGGTG
>JAFEFG010000159.1 GCA_018240685.1 Pseudomonadota bacterium
CGTTCAACGTTCAGCGGTCGGTCGCCATCAAGGCGCCGGCGGAAAAGATCTTCGCGCTGATCCAGGATCTCCATGCCTGGAGCGGTTGGTCGCCCTACGAGAAGAAGGATCCGGCCATGAAGCGGACCTTCGGCGGGGCGCCGGCCGGAAAGGGCGCCTTCTACGAATGGGCCGGCAACAGGAATGTCGGCGCCGGCCGCATGGAGATCGTCGAGGCGGCCGCACCGTCGACGATCGTCATCGGACTCGATTTCAGGGAGCCGTTCGAGGGGCACAACACGGCCAGGTTCACGCTTGAGCCCCGCGGCGACAATACGACCGTCACCTGGGCGATGTACGGTCCGAGCGCCTATATCGCCAGGGTGATCGGCATTTTCCTCGACATGGACAAGATGATCGGGTCGGATTTCGACGCCGGTCTCGCGAATCTGAAGTCGCTCGCCGAGAAATAGCGCGGAAGGACCCGATGGACATCGCCCTCAAGCCGGACGGGCAGGAACTCGTCATCGTTCGCGATCTCAGAGCGCCGCGCGAGCGTGTCTTTTCGGCCTGGACCGATCCGCGCCAGGCGGTGCTGTGGTGGGCGCCTCAGGACTGCACGCCGCTTTCCTGCCAGATGGATGTGCGCCCGGGCGGCCGGTGGCATCGCACGATGCGCGTTCCCGACGGTGGCGTGATCACCAAGTATGGCGTCTATCGCGAGGTCATGGCGCCGCAGCGCCTCGTCTTCACCTACGGCACCGAATATGCCGACGGCTCGGTCGATCCGGAAACCCTGGTGAGCGTGACGCTCGCCGAGCGGGGCGATGGCACGCGGCTGACGCTGCGCCATTGGGCGTTCCGGAGCGAGGAGTCGCGGCGCAGCCATGAGGGTGGCTGGACAAGCGCTCTCACCCGCTTCGCCACTTTCATCGCCGCAGCCTAGGAGCACGCCGTGGCCAACGGAGGACTGTCCGAGACGCGGATCGCGCGCCTGCATCGGGCGCTGGCGGCGCATGTCGCAAGCGGTGCGATGCCGGGCGTGGTGGCATTGGTGAGCCGCGGCGACGAGCTGGTGGTCGAGGCGATCGGTGCGCAGGCCTTCGGTGGCACGCCGATGAAGCGCGACACGATCTTCCGCATCGCTTCCATGACCAAGCTGATTACCGCGGCGGCGACCTTGATCCTGGTCGAGGAGGGCAGGCTGCGACTGGCCGATCCGGTGGATCCGTTCCTGCCCGAACTGGCCGATCGCAGGGTGTTGAGGACGCTCGAAGGCCCGCTCGACGACACGGTGCCGGCGCGGCGCGCGATCACGGTGCGCGATCTCCTGACCTTCACGTTCGGGCTGGGGGCCGTGATGGAGTGGCCGCCCAGGCATCCGATCCAGAAGGCCGTCGACGAACTCGGCGTCGCTCCCGGGCCGTGGCAGCCGGACTTCTCCGCCGACGAATTCATGAAGCGGCTGGGCAGCCTGCCGCTGATCTACCAGCCCGGAGAGCGCTGGCTCTACCACACCGGCTCCGACATCCTCGGGGTGCTGATCGCGCGGGTGAGCGGCCAGACGCTGGAAGCGTTCTTCCAGCAGCGACTGTTCGAGCCGCTGGGCATGCGCGATACGGGCTTCCAGGTCCCGGCCGCCAAGCTCGACCGGCTGGCCACGGCCTACATGATCGATCCGGAGAAGAAGGCGCTCATCGTCTTCGACGATGCCGCCGACAGCCGGTGGAGCCGGCCGCCCGCATTTGCCGCCGGCGGCTCGGGGCTGGTGTCGACGGTCGACGACTACCACGCCTTCCTGCGCATGCTCATGAACCAGGGACGGCACGGACGCGACCGGATCCTTTCCCGCCCGACCGTGGCGCTCATGATGTCGGACCAGCTCACGGACGGTCAGAAGCGGGGAACCGAGATCTTCTTCGGCATCGGCGCGAGCTGGGGCCTGGGCGGCGCCGTCGTCACGCGGCGCACCGACATCTTCACCACGCCGGGGCGCTTCGGCTGGGATGGCGGCTACGGCACGACGGCGGCCGTCGACCCCGCCGAGCGCGCGATCGGCGTGCTGTTGACCCAGCGCACGATGGAGTCGCCGCAGCCGCCGGCGGTGTTCCGCGATTTCTGGACCGCGGCCTACCAGGCCATCGACGATTGACCAAGGAGGAAGCGATGAACGTGCAGCCTTATGTGTTCTTCGACGGCAAGTGCGAGGAAGCGCTCGAGTTCTACAAGGGCGCGCTCGGCGCCAAGGTCGAGATGGTGATGAAGTTCAAGGAGCATCCCGAGGCCGCCAAGCCGGGCATGATTCCGCCGGGCGCCGCGGACAAGGTGATGCACGCAAGTTTCCGGATCGGCGACACCCAGATCATGGCCTCGGACGGCCATTGCCAGGGCAAGCCGAGCTTCCAGGGGTTCTCGCTCACCCTCGGCGCCGCCAACGATGCCGAGGCCGCGAAGCTGTTCAAGGCCCTTGGCCAGGGCGGTCAGGTGCAGATGCCGATGACGGAAACCTTCTTCGCCACCAGCTTCGGCATGGTCGCCGACAAGTTCGGCGTCTCGTGGATGGTCCTCGCCGAGAAAAAGCCCGCCTAGGCGGGCTTCTCCACGTTGGCACTGCGCAGCGGCACCCCGAATTCGCGGCGGCAGACGTCGGCCAGCACCTCGACACCTTTCCGGATGGTCTCGGGCTCGGGATTGGCGAAGCAAAGACGCAGCCGGCACCTGGCATGGTCCTTGTTCGTCGACCATTCCGGCCCCGGGTTAAGTGACACGCCGGCCGCCAGCGCCGCCTGCGCAAGCTTCGCGGTGTCGACGCTGTCGGGCAGCTTGATCCAGAGATAGATGCCGCCCGGCGGATCGCCGAACTCGGCCGAGGTACCGAACTGTTCGGCCAGCGCCTCGCGCAGCGTCTGGAGCTTGGCATGCAGCGCCTTGGTGAGCTTGGGCACATGGTCGGCGAAGTGCCTGGCACAGAACTCGGCCAGCACCATCTGCTCGAGCGCGCCGGAGCCCGCGTCCTGCTTCAGCCCGAGGATGCGGGCGAGCACGTCCCACTTGGCGACGATGTAGCCCACGCGTAGCGCGGGCGCGATCGACTTGGAGAAGGAGCCGATATGGATCACGCCCTCGCCGCCGGCCAGCGCGTAGATCGACTTGGGCCGCGTGCCGCTCCACACCAGGTCCGAGTAGCACTCGTCCTCGAAGATCATGACGCCGTACTCGGCCGCGAGCTTGATCAGCTCCTTGCGCCGCGCCTCGCCCATGATCGCGCCGGTCGGGTTCTGCACCGTCGGGATGGTGTAGATGTACTTGGGCTTGACGCCCTTCTGCTTCAGTTCCTCGAGCTTCTGCCTCAGGACGTCGAGCCTGAGCCCTTCGTCATCGAGGGGGATGCCGATCACGTTGGCGCCGAGACGGGCGAGCTTGGTGAGCGCGCCGCCATAGGTCTCCTGTTCGACCAGCACCGTGTCGCCCTTGGCGACCAGAAGGCTGTTCACCAGCTCCAGCCCCTGCATCGAACCGGAGGTGATCAGGATCTCGTCCGGCGTGCAGTCGATGCCGGCGTGGCCCTTGAGCTTGGCCGAGAGGAACTCGCGCAGAGGCCGGTAGCCGAGCGGGCCGCTCTCGAGACCGTAGGTGGCAAGCGTGCTGCCTTCGCGCTTCAGCACGGCGGTCGCGGCCTCGATCAGCGCCTCGACGGGCAGGTGCCGGGGGTCGTTGTGGCCGCCGATGAAGTTGTACTTGGGGAATCCGGTCCACTTGGCGGCGGGCGCAGGCGTGCCCGGCGCCAGCAGCGGCGCGAAATCGAACGGTGCGGTCATGGCGTTCCTCGGTTCTTCTTGGTCCCCTATTGCTGGGCCAAGCGTCCGCGGCACGCAACCGAATTGGATGCGCTAGCCCACGGCGCGGAACGAATGGGCGCTGGCCATCTCCCACGGCCGGCGCCAGCGCGGGTTCGCGGTGCCTGTCAGCAGCTCGCCCTTGGCCAGGCGCGGATAGAGATCGGCAAAGGTGGCGATCTCGCTGGGCGACAGGCGGTGGCAGATATGCTCGGGCCGGAACTCGGTGGGGTGATCGAGCCCCGCTGCCGCGGTGAGTTCGGCCAGCGCATGCAGGGTGGCGTGGTGGAAGTTGGCCACCCGCTCGCGCTTGTCGGCCACAACCAGCGCGCGCTGGCGGTTCTTGTCCTGCGTCGCCACGCCGGTCGGGCAGCGGTCGGTATGGCAGCTTTGCGACTGGATGCAGCCCACCGCGAACATGAAGCCGCGGGCCGCATTGCACCAGTCGGCGCCCAGCGCCATGGCACGGGCGATGTCGAAGCCGCTCGCGATCTTGCCGCTGGCGCCGAGCCTGATGCGGTCGCGCGCCCCGATCCCGACCAGCGCGTTGTGCACGAAGGCGAGCCCGTCGCGCATCGGCTTGCCGATATGGTCGATGAACTCCAGCGGCGCCGCTCCGGTGCCACCTTCCTTGCCGTCGACGACGATGAAGTCGGGATAGAGCCCGATCTCCAGCATGGCCTTGCAGATGGCCAGGAACTCCCATTCGTGGCCGACGCAGAGCTTGAAGCCGGCCGGCTTGCCGCCCGACAGGCGGCGCATCTCGGCGATGAACTGCATCATCTCGATGGGCGTGGAGAAGGCCGAGTGGCGGGAGGGCGAGATGCAGTCCTGGCCCGTCGGCACGCCGCGGGTGAGTGCGATCTCGGGGCTGACCTTGGGCGCGGGCAGGACGCCGCCATGGCCGGGCTTGGCACCCTGGCTCAATTTGAGCTCGACCATCTTGATCTGGTCGTTGACGGCGGCGGCGGCGAATTTCTCCGCCGAGAAGGTGCCGTCGGGATTGCGGCAGCCGAAATAGCCCGAGCCGATCTCCCAGATGATGTCGCCGCCGCCCTCGCGATGATAGGGGCTGTAGCCGCCTTCGCCGGTGTCGTGCGCGAAGCCGCCGAGCCTCGCCCCCTCGTTGAGGGCGCGGATGGCATTGGCGGAGAGCGCGCCGAAACTCATGGCAGAGACGTTGAAGACCGAGGCCGAGTAGGGCTTGTCGCAATCCGGCCCGCCGACGGTGATGCGGAACGGCTCCTTGCTGATGGGCCGCGGCGCCATCGAATGGTTCACCCACTCGAAGCCTTCCCGGTAGACGTCGTAGTTGGTGCCGAAGGGGCGCACGTCGAGCGCGAGCTTGGCGCGCTGGTAGACGACCGAGCGCTTGTCGCGGCTGAAGGGCAGGCCGTCCTTCTCGTCCTCGAAGAAGTACTGCCGCATCTCCGGCCGGATCGCCTCGAGGAGGAAGCGCAGATGGGCCGCGATCGGGTAGTTGCGCAGGACCGCGTGGTGCGGCTGGACGAGGTCGTACACGCCAAGTAGCACGAGCGAGGCGCAGATCGCGAAGCCGAGCCAGAGCCAGACGTTCGTGGGAAGGAAGAGGAGCGCGATCGCGAAGGCCACGCCCAGCACGACGGTGCCCAGGAACGGCAGGAAGCGGATCTCGAAGATCGGAAAAAGTGTCGGCATCGTCCCTCGCTCGCGGTCCATTGGCGGCCGGCGCATCCGTCGGCCCGAGGGACAGAATAGCCGCTAGCGCCGTCGCGGGCTGCGGGAAATGGCCTGCAGGGCCTTGAGATGGGCGGCCGTGGCGGAGAGTGCCTTGCGTTCTATGGCTCTATAATGACGGATCAGCTCCTGGCCGCGTTCGGTGAGCACGGCGCCGCCGCCGGCCCGGCCGCCGGTCTGCGCCGTCACCAGCGGCTCCTCGAAGCTGCGATTGATCTCCGAAACCAGCTCCCACGCCCGCTTGTAGGACATGTTCATCGACCGGCCGGCGGCCGAGATGGAGCCCTCCTTGGCAATGCGCTCCAGGAGCGTCACCTTGCCGGGGCCGAGCCGGCCCTCGTTGTCGAAGTCGATACGGATGCTGAGGCTCGGCATCGCCACACTCCTAGCTGCGCTCGAATGAAACACTCTTGATCACCGCGTAGACCGCCAGGCCGGGACGCAGGGCCAACCGTTGCACCGACTTACCCGTCAGGCGGGCCGTCAGCATAGCGCCGTTGCAGTCGAGGCGGACATCGGCCTGTGGACCGATGGCGGCGACCTGCGAGACGGTGCCGGGCAGCACGTTCAGGGCGCTGATCTCCTGCGGCGGGTGCAGCGACAGCATGACGTCGCGGGCGCGGATATAGGCGCGGACCGGCGCGCCCACGGCGGCGGCCAGACGCGGCACCTGCAGTTCGCCCGCGGGCGAGGACAGGGTGGTGAGCTGGAACGTGTCGTCGTGCCGGGCGACGACGGCCTCGAGCACGCTGCCGCCGTCCCCGGTATCGGCGAGCGGCAGGATGTCGGCAACCGGCCCGACGGCGGCGACCTTGCCTTCCGTCAGGATGACCACGGTCGTCGCCAGGCGCGCCACTTCTGCCACCGAGTGGCTGACATAGAGGATCGGCACGCCCGCCGTGTCGCGCAACCGCTCGATATAGGGAAGGATCTCGCCGCGCCGCGCCTCGTCGAGCGACGCAAGCGGCTCGTCCATCAGCAGCAGGCGCGGACGGGCGAGCAGGGCGCGGCCGATGGCGACGCGCTGCTTCTCGCCACCCGACAGCGACTCGGGCCGCCGGTCGAGCAGGCGGCCGATGCCCAGCAGCTCGACCACCGAACCGACATCCGCCGAGGCGCCGCCGTCGCCGCGGGCGAACCAGCGGCCATAGAGCAGGTTCTGGCGCACGCTGAGATGCGGGAAGAGGCGGCTGTCCTGGAACACGTAGCCGATGCGCCGGCGATGCTTGGGCACGAAGAGGCGGCGCTCCGTGTCGACCAGCGCCTGCCCGTCGACGACGACGCGGCCGCGGTCGGGCCGGATGAGGCCGGCGACGATATTGACCAGCGTCGTCTTGCCCGAGCCCGAGCGCCCGAACAGCGCCGTCACGCCCGGCTGCGACGCGAACCGCGCCGTCAGATGGAAGGCGCCGCGCCGATGTTCGACATCGATCTCGAGGCTCATGTGGCCACGCGCCGGGCGCCGATGCGGCGGGCCAACAGCTCGGAGCCGAATAGCGCGGTCATGGAGATGAGCACGGAAACGAGCGTGAGCCGCATTGCCCCCGCATCGCCGCCCGGGACCTGGATCAGCGTGTAGATCGCCGACGGCAGCGTCTGCGTCTCGCCGGGGATGTTGGAGACGAAGGTGATGGTGGCGCCGAACTCTCCCATCGACTTGGCGAAGCAGAGGATCGCCCCGGCGATCACGCCCGGCAGGCAGAGCGGCAGCGTCACGGTCGCGAACACCCACAGCGGATGCGCGCCCAGCGTTCCGGCCGCGCTCTCGAGCCGCGTATCCACCGCCTCGATCGACAGCCTGATCGCGCGCACCATGAGCGGGAAGCCCATGACCGCGCAGGCGAGCGCCGCGCCGGTCCAGCGGAAGGCGAGGACGATGCCGAAGACGTTGTCCAGGAATTCGCCGATCGGGCCGCGCCGGCCAAACAGCAGCAGAAGCAGGTAGCCCGTGACGACCGGCGGCAGGATCAGCGGCAGGTGGACGAGCGTGTCCAGCACGCCCTTGCCCCAGAATCGGCCGCGCGCCAGCAGCCAGGCGATCGCGATGCCGAAGGGCAGGCTGGCACTGGTGGCGGTGACGGCGATCAGCAGGCTCAGCCGGACCGCCGTCCATTCCTCCGCCGTCATGTCGCCGAGTTCGACGGCACCAGTACCGTGAAGCCCTGCTTCTCGAAGGCGGGTCGGGCCTTTGCGCTCTTCAGCAGGGCGAGGAACGGCCGCGCATCGGCCGACTTCGCGTCCTTGATCACGGCCGCCGGATAGATGATCGGCGGATGCGAATCGGCGGGGAAGGTGGCGATGATCTTCACGTGCGGCTCGACGGCGGCGTCGGTGCTGTAGACGATACCGAGCGGCGCCTCGCCGCGGGCGACCAGGGCGAGCGCGGCGCGCACGCTGTCGGCCTGCGCGATCTTGTCCTTCACGCCTTCCCAGGCGCCGAGCTTCAGCAGTGCGGCCTTGCCGTACTTGCCCGCCGGGACGGAATCGACGTTGCCCATGGCGAGCTTGCCGCCGCCCAGCGCCTTGGCGAGATCGAAGCCCGGCTTGATGTCGACCGAGAGCTTGGAGTCGCTGGGCGCGATCAGCACGATCTTGTTGCCGAGCAGGTTCACGCGCGTGTCGGCCTGGATCAGGTCCTTCTTGGCGATGTAGTCCATCCAGGCGAGGTCGGCCGAGATGAAGAGGTCGGCCGGCGCTCCCTGCTCCAGCTGCTTGGCGAGCGTGGAGCTGGCGGCATAGGAGATCTTCGGCAGCGGCTTGCCGGTGTCCTTGCTCCAGGCCGCCGCGATCTCGTCGAGCGCGTTCTTGAGGCTCGCGGCGGCGAAGATCACGAGACCTGAACCCTGAGCGTGCGCCAGGCCGAGCGGTGCGGCGGCCGCCGCGATGGCGAGACCCAGCAGGCTGCGGCGCTTCATCGACAGATTCATCCCCAACTCCTTCGTCTAGAGCCGATATAGTCGTTGGGATATATCGTGGCGCCGGGAGCGTGTCGAGCCGCAGCGGTCAACGGGGGCTGGCCCTGACGGCGGTTTCGAGCAGGGAGGCGGTCTGCATGAGGGTCGCGATGGGGACCGGATAGGCATTCCGGTCCGCGAGGCCGAACTTCGCGCCGCGCCAGCTGTACTGGACCTGGACGATCGTGTCCTTGACGATGAACAGCCGGGCCACGGCGACTTCCCCCACGCCGTCGCCGTAGCCGATGTCGGCCGGTCCCTTCGGGGTATTGCCGCAGGCGACGACGAAGATGACGCTGCTTTCGTCCTGGCTCAGCACCTCGAGGCCGAAGGCGTTCTCCTCGCAGGCGCCAAGGTAGCCGCCGATCGACCGTTCGACCGCGCCGTGCAGGCCGATCTTCTGCGCCTCGCGCGTATGGGCGCCGGTCACCTTCAGCATCTGCTTCCAGGTCTGGAACGTCTCGGCCTTGGGAATCTCCTCGAGAAGGAAGGT
>JAFEFG010000015.1 GCA_018240685.1 Pseudomonadota bacterium
CTGGCGACGCGTCGCCAGCCCGACTTGTCGACGTGAATGAATTCTCCGCCCCATATCGTGCCGTCCGAGCCATAGCCCGTTCCGTCCCAGGCAATGCCGAGCGCCGGCGGTGCGAGACCGTGTTCGCCCAGGCAGGCGGCGACATGGGCGACGTGATGCTGGACGGCGACCATGGGCCGCCCGGTTGTCTCGGCAACGCGCGTCGATGCGTAGTCGGGATGCAGGTCGCGGACGGCCAGGCGCGGCTGGCCGCCCTGCAGCGCGACGAGGTCGGTGATGGCGCGGCGAAGGCCATCGCGCGCGGCCGGGGTTTCGAGATCGCCCAGATGCTGGCTGACGGTCACGCTGCCGGCCGCCGTCAAGGCGACCGTGGCCTTGAGGTGGCCGCCAAGCGCCAGAATGCCGTCTCTGGCACCGCTGACCGCCAGCGGCCCCGGCGCGTAGCCACGGGCGCGGCGCAGAAGCTGCGGGCGGTCGCACACGATTTGGGCGACCGAGTCATCGAGCGATCGCACGATGGGCCGATCGTGCACGAGGAACAGGTCGGCAATTCCGGCGAGTCGCTGGAACGCCATCGCGTCATCGATGATGATCGGCTCGTCAGCCACATTGCCGCTGGTGGCGACGGCCGGAATATCGAGATCCGCCATTAGTAGGTGATGCAGCGGCGAGTAGGGAAGCAGTACACCAAGCCGATGACTGCCGGTCGCGACCGAGGGTGCGAGCGTGTCGGCTTTGCGTCTCGCCAGCACGATCGGCCGCTCGCGCCCGCTCAGCAGCGCCTCCGTCGCCGCGTCGAGATGGCAGTGCAGCCGGATGGCGGCGAGATCGGGAAACATCACGGCGAACGGCTTCCCGCCCCGTCGCTTGCCGAGCCGCATACGGCTGATGGCATCTTCGTCATGGGCCGGGGCCAGCAGGTGGAAACCGCCGACGCCCTTCACGGCAACGATCCCGCCCCTGAGAAGGGCCGCGACGGCAGCCTTCAGGGCCTGGTCGTCGTGCGCGATCGTTCCGCCGGTGTTGTCGCGCAATGTCAGACGCGGTCCGCATGCGAGGCAGGCGTTGGGCTCGGCGTGGAAGCGGCGGTCGGAGGGCTCGTCGTATTCGGCCTGACAGGCCGGGCACATCGTGAAGCAGCGCATCGTCGTGCGCGAGCGGTCGTAGGGCGTGCTCTCGACGATGCTGTAGCGCGGGCCACATTGGGTGCAGTTGATGAAGGGATAGCGGAAACGCCGGCTCGTCGGATCGAACAGCTCCGCGAGGCACGCCGCGCAGGGGGCGAGGTCCGGCAGCACCTCGGCGCCACGCGCCTCGACGATCTCGCTCCGGCGGATCGAAAAGGCCGCTTCACCGCGCGGCGCCACCTCCTCGACGGAGATACGGCCGATCCGCGCGTTGGGCGGCGGCGATCGTCTGACCGCGTCGACCAGCGCTGAGACGCCGGAAGCCTCGCCTTCGGCTTCGATCATGACGCCTTCGGTCGAATTGAGGACCCAGCCGCCAAGGCCGAGCTCCCGCGCGTGCCGGTATACGAAGGGCCGGAAGCCCACGCCCTGAACGGCGCCGCGCAGGATGATTCGCCGTCGTACGTCCATCAGGTTTCCACCTCGACGCTTTCGAGTACCAGGTCCTGGGCGTGGGGATGCTCCACGTCATCGGAGACGGTCGTGTGCAACTGGGCGCCCTCGGCAAGGGTGCCTTTGGCGGCTTCCGTGAAATGCTCGGCGAAGTGGTCAGCCGACATATGGCTGAGGGCGCCGAGCCAGACGGACACGGCCACGACGCGCGTAGCGTTTTCCCGCCGCGAGATTTCCTCGACCCGTCGCATCAGACCGGCGATGAGCGAGGCTTCATGCATGTCGGATGCCTTCGGCCAATGTGATTTCAGCCTGGACCTTCTCGCCGACGATGTCGACGGCCGAGGCGACGGGCGGCGACAGGCTGGCACCCGGCTCCGCCGACGCAGCCTCGATCGCGTAGACGACGCACGACGAAGGCAACTGCTTCAAGGCGCGTGCAAGTTCGATTGCTTCCGCAAGCCCAAGTCCGTGCGTCGACACCTGAAAGTCCTCCTTCGGCAGCGGCGATCGAGCCACGTCGAACCGCCGCACCGTGCCTGGCTCGGCGCCGGAGAGGCAGGCGTCGATCAGAAAGGCGGCGTCCGCACCGTCGAGGAGGGCAAGCAGGGAGGTGGCCTCGCCGTCGTGCTCGGCTGCCTCGATGTGGGCGGGCAGCTTCCCGCGCAGCCGTTGGACGACGGCCCGGCCGGCACCGTCGTCGCCGCGGTCGGGATTGCCGATTCCGACCACGATCGCGCGTCGCGCCCGGCGCGGGGGAGCGTCAGCCACGATCGACCTCCAACCGCAGGAAATGCGTGGCGCAGGAGATGCAGGGGTCGTAGTTTCGCACCGTCTGCTCGCAGCGATCGCGCAAGGCTTCATCCGACAATTCGAGGAATCCGCCGACGAAGCCGGCGAGATCCTCTTCGATGCTCGCCTGATTCTGGGAAGTCGGTGGCACGATGCGCGCTTCGGCGATGCTGCCGTCGGCTTCCAGCCGGTAGCGATGATAAAGCAATCCGCGCGGCGCTTCCGTGGCCCCGAAACCGATGGCGGCCCGAGGTTCGACGTCGATGGCGGGAAGGTCGGGGGCTTGATAGTTCTCGATGATCCGCAGGGCTTCGTCGCAGGCATAGAGGACCTCGACTGCGCGTACCACGATACTGCGATAGGGATTGCGGCAGACAGGATCGAGGCCCGCGGCGCGCGCAGCCTCCTGGGCCAGCGGCGACAAGCGATCGAAGTTCAGGCTGTAGCGCGCCAGGGGGCCGACAAGGTAGGAGGAGCCGTCCTTGAGACGCGCCTGAAGCGCTGTGGATCGCGCAACATGTGTTTCCTCGAAGTGCTCGTCGTATTGCGCCGGCGCGATATCGAGGCCGCGACTGGAGACGATCCGGCCTTCGTTGAGAGGATAATCCGACGGGTGGCGGAGCGAGACGAAAATGTAGTCGCGCTCGCGATCGGGAAAATCGAAGCCGGCGACCCAGCGGACCGTTTCCAGCGCCGAATCCCGCGCGTGCTTCAACTGCTCGGCCAGTGGATCCAGGTCGCGTCGCTGCGGCACCCGGTAGAAGCCTCCAACCTTCACGTTGATCGGGTGGATCTCGCGGCCTCCCACGAGCGACAGGATCTCGTTGCCTGCCTTTTTGAGCCCGAGGCCGCGGCGCACCAGGTCGCCGTGTTCCCGCGCCATGTCGATCGCGCCCGCGTAGCCAAGAAAGTCGGGTGCATGCAGCATGTAAATGTGAAGGGCGTGGCTCTCGATCCATTCGCCGCAGTAGAGAAGCCGGCGAAGATCCCGCAGCGGGCCGGCGACCGTGACGCCCAAGGCATCCTCCATCGCGTTCACGGCACTCATCTGATAGGCGATCGGGCAGATGCCGCAGATGCGCGACGTGATATCCGGAGCTTCGCTGAACGAACGGCCGCGCAGGAAGGCTTCGAAGAAACGCGGCGGCTCGAAGATGCTGAGCTCCGCCGAGCGGACGACTCCGTCGCGCACGACCACTTTCAGCGCGCCTTCGCCCTCGACACGGCTGAGGTAACCGACCTTGATGGTCCTACGGGTCATGGCGTTCGCTCTCCTTGCGGAAGACGGGAGCATCGGCGTTGAAGGTGCGATAGACGCGCTGCACCTCCTTCTGGCCCATGCCAAGGGCCTTCATCCGATGCGTGAGCGAGGTCGGGTTGGGCGTCTCCATCGGCCCGTAGCAGCCGTAGCAGCCTCGATTGTAGGACGGACAGACCGCGTGGCAGCCGGCATGCGTGACCGGTCCCAGGCAGGGCGTACCGTGGGCGACCATGACGCAGACGTTGCCTTTGATCTTGCACTCCATGCAAACGCTGTGCGGCGGCGTGACGGGACGCCGTCCGGCAAGGAATGCCGAGATTGTCTCCATGAGCTGATACTTGGAGATCGGACACCCGCGGAGCTCGAAGTCGACCGCGACGTGGTCGGCGATCGGCGTCGAGTCCGCCAGCGTACTGATATAGTCGGGCCGGGCATAGACGACGGAGGTGTATTCCTTCACGTCGGCAAAGTTGCGCAAGGCCTGGATGCCGCCGGTGGTGGCGCAGGCGCCAATGGTCACCAGTGTCGTCGATCGGCGACGCACCTCATGGATGCGCGCGGCGTCGTGCGAAGTGGTGATCGATCCTTCGACGAGCGATATGTCGTAGTGACCCTCGATCTTCCCGCGGGTCGCCTCCGGAAAATAGGCGATGTCCACGGCGCCTGCGATGGCCAGAAGCTCGTCTTCGCAGTCGAGCAGGGTGAGCTGGCAGCCGTCGCACGAGGCGAACTTCCATACGGCGAGGCGCGGCTTCCTGCCTTTGGCGCCCATGTCAGATCTCCTTCAGGCCAAGGAATGTGCGGAGACGGTCGTAGCGGAAGACCGGGCCGTCCCGGCAGACGAACGTGGGCCCAAACTGGCAGTGGCCGCACTGGCCGATCGCGCACTTCATGTTACGCTCCGTCGACAGATAGATCGCCGCGTCGGCCATCCCGGCGCGCCGGAGAGCGTCGATCGCAAAGCGCATCATGATTTCTGGACCGCACACGAGCGCGATCGAGTTCCCGGGGTCGAAGGCGGCGTGCTCGATCAAGGTCGGCACGACGCCGACATGGCCGGTCCAGCCGGAGGGCGCGTGGTCGACCGTGATCTCGATATCGATGTCCGCCCGCCGTTGCCAGGAGGCGAGCTCCCGCCGGAACAGCATGTCTTCGGGACCGCGCGCGCCGTAGAGCAGGCGGACGCGACCGAACCGGTGGCGCCCGGCCAGAAGCCGGTAGAGGGCGGGGCGGAGCGGCGCGAGACCAAGCCCGCCCGCAACCAGCAGCACGTCACGCCCCGCAGCTTCCGCCATCGGCCAGCCGACGCCGAATGGGCCGCGCAGACCCAATTCCTTTCCTGGCTTCAATTGTACCAGTGCCTCGGAGACGGGACCGACCGCACGGATCGTGTGGACGAGCTGTGTCCCCCGGGCGGGATCGCCACTCAGGCTGATCGGCACTTCGCCGACGCCGAAGACAGTGAGCATGTTGAACTGTCCGGGAGCGAATCCGGAGGCTTCCGTGCCGTCCGCCTCGATGTCGAGCGTCCATACCTGTGCTGATTCGCGCCTGCGACGGCGGATGCGCGCGATGCGCGGCAGCATGGCGTCGGGAGCGTGCACTGTCGCCTCAGGCCGGAGTGCCGTAGACATCGAGGATCTGCAGCTGGGTCGCATGAAGCCATTCGACGAGCAATGGCACGAACCTCTTCATCATTTCGTAGCCGAAGTGATGGTCGGCGTCGCACTTCTGCCGAAGGCATTCCGCATCCATGGCGACAGCCCGGACCTGCTCGAGTGCGCGGGCATCGTAGGTCCAGCGATAGGGCGGGATCAGCCAGGAGACGCCGACGATCTCCCCCTCGCGAAGAGTCCGGAAGGTCATCGCCTTGCGGCCCGGTGCGGTCAGTTCAAGCGCGACACGGCCGTGGCGCAGCAGGAAGAAGCGGTCTGCGAGGGCGCCCTCACGGAAGAGGTACTCGCCCGGCTCGAAGAGCATGTTCCTGGCGCAGCCGCACACCAGCTTGCAATGTTCGTCGCCCAGGCCAGTGAAGAACCTGTGTTCGGCGACGATCTGCTCGAGGCTTCTAATCTTCATGGCTTTATCCTTCCGTCGAACCGCTGTCGCGGATGGCTCTGACCTCCTCGGTGATGTCGATCCCTACCGGGCACCAGGTGATGCATCGCCCGCAACCCACGCAGCCGGAGGTGCCGAACTGGTCGACCCAGAAGGCGAGTTTGTGGGTCATCCACTGCCGGTAGCGGGAACGCGCACTGGCACGCACGCTGCCGCCATGGATGTAGGAAAAGTCCATCGTGAAGCAGGAATCCCAGCGTCGGGAACGGCTGGCCGTTTCTCCGGCAAGGTCGCTCGAGTCTTCCACCGATGTGCAGAAACAGGTCGGGCACACCATGGTGCAGTTTCCGCAGGTCAGGCACCGCTTGGCGACGTCGTCCCATCGCGGATGGTCGAGATTGCGTTCGAGCAACTCGCGCAGGTCGTCCGAACGCATCTGGCGGCCCATCGCGGCGGCCGTACGGGAGATGACAGCCTTCGCCTGCGCGATCTCCTCGTCCATCGCGGGCCGTCGCGGCAGTGCTGCAAGCACCTGAAGGCCCGCCTCCGATCCGGCCTCGGTGACGAACGAGCGGCCGCTCTCCGTGACAATCTCTGTCAGGGAAATGTCGTAGCCCGATTCGACCGCCGGTCCCGTGTTCATCGACTGGCAAAAGCAGGTACCGCCGGCCTCGCCGCAGTTGATCGCAACAAAGAACGCTCCTTCCCGGCGGGCGCGGTAATGCGAATCGGGATATTGTCCGCCAAGGAGAACACGATCCTGGATGGCTATCGCGTGCAGCTCGCACGCCCGTACGCCGATGAAGGCGAAACGCTGGTCGGGCGGGCTTTCCGCAACGATACTGACATCCTCGCCATTCCGAACCACTTTCCACAGCTCGACGATCGGCGCGTGCAGGAACTTCTTCCAGCTGTGAGGGCCTACCGCAAATCCGAAAAGCGCATCGTCTTCGCGGCGAACGAGACGGTAGTGCCCGCCTTCCTGTTCATCCGTCCATCCTCTCGGCAGTTCGGCAAGGGAATCGATTTCGTCATAGACGATCGTCTGGTCGCGTACCGTTGGCCCGATCACGCGATACCCGCGGCCCTTGAGCTGATCCAGGAGGGCCTGGAGTGCATCAACGGTCACTGTGACCTTTTCGACCATCGTGTGGCGCTTTCCCGGTGGCTGACTGAGCCGCGTCATCCAGAGGGACACTGGCTACTCGGATCGCAGCCTAGTGGGACTGCCTGGTTCTGTAAAACGCCAGGGACCTGCATGGAGATTTTCATATGGACACCGACGACAAACGCCCGATCGTTCGCGACCGGCCCTTCCGAGCGACGATTGCGACGAGGCTCGTTCCTCACGCATGAGCCTCGATCCAGGCCGTGATCTTCGGCCAGATCCGTGCGTGAGCCTTCTGGCCGATCAGGATGCCGAGGTGTTGCAGGCATACGCCGACATCGCCGGCATATTCGATCACGCGAACGTCCTTGGCGGGCATGGCCTCGACGAACGGCTCGACGGATGCCTTGGGCGCAATATCATCCGTTGCCGTGACGACCACGAGCGTGGGGGCTGACATGTTTCGAGGATCCGCCGCCCGGTCGCCGATCATCAACTCGCCCCGGCAGAGGCGGTTCTCGCGATAGAGCCACTCGATCAACTGGTGAACCAGCCGGCCTGGAAGGGCGGCTTCGTCCAGCGCCCAGTGCTCGACCCGAGCATGAAGCTCGAGGGTCTGGGCGTCGCCGAGGCTCAGCGCGGCATCTGCCAGTCTCGCCCAGACGAAAGTGTCGGGGGACGCCAGGGCGCTCACGTGGGAGAGAAGGGAGCCGGGATAGAGGATCGAATCGGAAAAGCCGGAGGGGACCAGCGACACGAGCGCGTCTCGGAAAGGGCTTGAAGCGGGCTGGAACGAAAGCGGCGCGCCAAGCAGCATCAGGCCCTGGATGGAGCCAGGCGCCAACGTGCCGGAGATCGCCGCAAGCGTGCCACCCAGGGAATGGCCTGCCAGGAAAGGTCGGACGGTCGCATGTCTGCGGGAACTCGCCGCCACACACTCGGCTATCGCTTCGACATATTCAGCGAGGCCGTTGTTTCCCGTTGTGGCGGAAGCCGGCAGCCATTCGAGCAGACGTACATGCAGACCCTGCCTCAGGCAGTGGCGGATTGCGCTGGCGGATGGAGACAGATCCCAGATGTAGGGTTTCTTGATCGGTGCGGCGACGATCAGCAGGGTAGGGCGTGTGACGCTGCCGCCGTAATCCCGAAGACGCCAGAAGCGGCCCGATGCGACGATCCGATAGTCGCGTTCGCTCGGGCCCAGGCCGAAGGCGGCCAAGGCCTGGCCCTGGGCGTGCCGCAGGGCATCGCTCACACCGAACGGCGCTCGCCGGAACGTGTCCAATGCCGAGGCCATGGAGGCTGCCACAGAGGAGGGTTCGGTTCGCTGCATGAGCTACCCCAACAAGGTGGACTCGCGGGTCGAAACATCCAGAACAACAATGTTACTGCACTGGCAAACGTTGCATCACTTCACTTTCGATTTTTGGGATGGGGTGACGCAGATCGGAGCATCGGGACAGATGTGTCGTCGGGGCGCGTCGGACTAGGAAGGTCTGCTGCCGTCGCCGTGGCGGCCGATCCCCAATTCCTGAAGGGTTGCCAGAAAGGTGATGATGTCCTCGCGGGTCAGCATGCCAACAACGCCATCGCCCCGCGTGACGGGAAGCTGATTGACACCCTTGCGATCCATTTTCTGGAGGGCGGCCCACAACTCGGAATCGGCGGTGACGCTGATCGATTGCTCCAGCGGGAGCATGGCCTGTGCAAGCCGGGTCGTCGACCATTCGGAACGAGGCACATCTCTTATCTGCTGCAGGGTCATCAAGCCGACGGGAGCACCCTGTCGTTCCACGAGGAAGCTGCGGCGGCCGCTGCGGAAGATGTGTTCGTCGACCAGCGACTGGATCGTCAGATCCTCCGGGATGGTGTCGGTGTCGGTAGTCATGGCCTGCGCGACCTTGTGGCCCGTGAGCAGGCCTTGATACGTCAACTGATGCAGTTGTGCGGTGGCGGCGATGTCCAGGAACCAGCCAATGAACGCCAACCAGAGGCCGCCGCCGGGATTGCCCTCGAACATTTCCCATACGCCGCCGAAGATCATCGCAAGGGCGAAGAAGCGTCCGACGTTCGCCGCGACCTGCGTCGCCCGCCGCATGTCGCCCGTGATCGACCAGACGATGGCGCGGAACACCCGGCCGCCGTCGAGAGGATATCCCGGGATGAGATTGAACAGGGCCACGCCCAGGTTGATGTAGATGAGATACCCGGCCAGGCCCGACAAGGGTTCGACGGAGCTGACCAGCGGCCGAACGGCGTAGAAGGCGATGGCGATGAAGAGGCTCACCAAGGGGCCGGCAATCGCGACGAAAAACTCGGCGATGGCACTGGGCGGCTCGGCGTCGATCTGCGAGACGCCGCCAAAGAGGTAGAGCGTGATGCTGCGGACCGGAACGCCATAGCGCATCGCGACGACGGAATGACCAAGTTCGTGAAGCAGAATGCTTGCGAACACCAGGATCGCCGTCGCCACGGCGGTCAGCCAGTAGAGTGCCGTCGGCCAGTCCTTGAAGTCCGCGGGGTAGTAGAATGCGCCAAGCATCCAGGTGATCGCCGCGAAGATCACGAACCAACTGTAATCGAGCCCGATCGCTATGCCGAAGATCCTGCCGATCGGAATGCTGTGCCGGCCCATGGGCGTCCTCCGTCATGGGGGTGGACTGCGGCGGCCGAAAGCCTGTCTCTGCCCGGCAGAACCAGCTTGCCTTTCAAGCGGGAGAAGGACCCGCCCTCCATGACGGCGCCCGATCGCAGCGGGAAAGGCGACACTTTCGCTTGCTCGGGCAGGGCGGGACCTTGATGTGCATCAAGGAAGGGACGCGGGGACTGCGGTCGTCGCCGAAGCGTGGGTCGTTTCAACGAAAAGATGTCTAGCAAGCCTGGCAGGTTGGGCAGCAATAGCCGGTGCGGCCGCCGACCTTGAACACTCTCAAGGGCGATCGGCAGCGGGGGCAAAGCCCTCCCTTGTGCCGACTGGGCAGCAAGGACCCTTTTGGTGCGCGTTCGGCGAACTGCTCGGCGCCGGCGCCGTGGGCGATTGCCACTTTAAGTACCTCGCGCATTTTCTGGAACAGGCGCTTGAGTTCGTCCGGGGAAAGCCTGTCGATGCGTTTGGTCGGATCGATCCGCGCCTGGAACAGAATGTCGTCGGAATAGATGTTCCCGATGCCGGCGATGACCTGTTGATCCATCAGGACCGACTTCACGTCGCGCTTGCGGGTGAGGACAGCGGCCCTGAACCCGTCGAAATCGAGGTGCGGATCCAGCGCGTCCGGCCCGAGTGCCTCTTCAGCCAAGAAGTCATCGACATCTTCAACCAGTCCGACCCGGCCGATCATTCTCTTGTTCGTGTAGGCAAGAGAACCGTCATGGACGAAGTCGAACCGCACCCTGGTGAAGGGCGGGGCAGTCTCCCGGTTCCGGGCGGTCTGGAGTGCGCCGGTCATGCCGAAATGCAGGGTCAGCCAGCCACCTCGATCGATCGCCGCAAAGAGATGTTTGCCGTGGCGCCGGACGGCCGTGAACCTGGCGCCGCGCAGGCGGGCAATGAAGGTTCTGGCCGGAAGCTTGCCGAGGATGCGCGCGTCGCTGACGATGACCTGGTCGATCGTCTTGCGAAGAGCGTTCCTGGCGAGCAGGCGTTTGAAGCCTTCGACATCGGGCAATTCCGGCATTGGCGCTGCCCTCTAGCTCCGGCTGTATTTCGGGGCGCTGGCGGCGCCTGGATCGCCGGAAGGGGAGCGTATATCGACCGGCGTGCGCTTCGCACCCCATCGGCCGGGCGAGCGGTGGCGTGCCGGATGAGCGTCGAAAGAGCTTGCCATGGCATTACTCTCCTTTTCGCTGCAGCCGCCTGATCGTGAGGGTTGCCGTTTGCAGGGCCGCATCATTGACGCAAATCAAGGAGGTCGGACGGATCCCGTCATTCTTGCATCCGGCTTCGATCTGCAAAGAGGGAAGCCATGAAGGTCAGAAATGCCCTGCACCGTGTTGCAACTTGCGTCCGATCGGGATCGTTGCCGACCGCGGCATCGCTTGACGCGCTTCACCAAGGCCGACGACCCGGCCGGCGAGTGATGGTACCCGCTGCCGGACTCGAACCGGCACGGCCTTGCGGCCTCGGGATTTTAAGTCCCGTATGTCTACCAATTCCATCAAGCGGGCGCGTCGGCGCGCGAGCTTAGTGCCCGTCCCATCCCGGTTGTGCAAGCCCGCTGGCGCCGGTAGCCGGCGCGCTGGCCGCCGAGCGGTCGGCCGGTCAGCGCGGAGCGAAGCGTGCCGGCGAAAGGGCCGCCTCGGTCACGCCGAGTCCGGCGATGTCGCCCGGCAGGCCCTGACCGAGTGCAAGGTTCGCGGCGAGCCGGCCGGCAGCGGCCCCGGTCTGGATGCCGTAGCCGCCTTGTCCCGCCAGCCAGAAGAAGCCGGGCGCCGCCTTGTCGTATCCGGCCACCAGGTTCTTGTCGGAGACGAAACTCCGGAGCCCTGCCCATTTGTTCTTGATGCGCCGGATCTGCAGCGTCGTCGCCGTTTCGATGCGGTCGACGGCGACGGCGATGTCCATCTCCTCCGGCTGGGCATCGCAGGGCACCGACGGAGTCTCATCGGCCGGCGACGCGAGGAACTGGCCAACCTCGGGCTTGAAGTAGAAGGTCTCGTCGAAGTCGATCGCCATCGGCAGGGCGGCGATGTCGAGGCCGGGCGGCGAGTCGAACGTGAACGCTGTCCGGCGCTTCGGCACCAGACCCACCGGCGCCACCCCGGCCAGGCCGGCGAGGACGTCCGCCCAGGCGCCCGCGGCATTGATGATGTTCGTGGCGGCGATCGCCTCGCCGCTGCGGAACGAGATCAGCCAGCGGCCGTCCTTGCGTTCCAGCGCCGTGACCTCGGCCTCCAGCCGCAGCACGGCTCCCGCCGCTCTCGCCCCGCGCAGGAAGCCGCCGTGAATCGAGGCGACATCCATGTCGTCGGCCTCGGGTTCGAAGATCGCGCCGCCCTGGACGGCTTCCGGCTTGAACAGAGGCTGCAGGCGCAGCGTCTCGGCCGGGTCGAGCCAGCGGACGCTCGGAACGAGCTTCGCATAGTCCGCAGCCGCGGTTCGCAACGCGGATTCCTGCTCCGCTCGACCGGCGATCACCGCGCCGCGCGGCGTCAACAATGCATGGTCCGAGAATCCTTGCGGCGGTTCGCGATAGAACCGGCCCGAAGCCACCGTGATCGCCCTGATCTCCGCGCTGCCATAGGTTTCCGAGTGCAGTGCAGCGGAGCGTCCGGTCGTGTGATAAGCGGCGACGTGCTCGCGCTCCAGAATGATGACACGGGCCTTGGGCGCAAGGCTGTAGGCGGCGGACACGCCAGCGATGCCGGCGCCGACAATAGCGAAATCGAATTCCTGCATAAGCCCCACATTGCAAGTTCGGCGGTCCGCCTGCAATAGTCGGGCCGTCATGAATATCGCCCACCTCCTGCTCGGATCGTCACAGGAATTCCGCGACCGTGTGGCGCTCGCGCGCGGGGTGGATGCGCATAGCAGCTATCGCGATCTTTGGCGCAAGGTGTCGGTCATGAGCACGCATCTGCGCGTGCGCTTCGGGCTGGCCAGAGGCGATCGTGTTGCCTTCGCGATGTCGAACTGCGTCGAGTCGATCGAGGTCATGTATGCCATCTGGCATGCCGGCCTTTGTGCCGTGCCGATGAACGCCAAGCTGCACGCCAGGGAATTCGCCTTCATCCTCGAGAATTCGGGTGCCCGGCTCTGCTTCGTCACGCCGGACCTGGCGCCGACCATTGCCGAGGCGGCGGCCGAGGCGCCGGCCCTGAAGGAGATCGTCGACGTCACCGGCCGCGACTACGCCTTCATGGCGGTCGGAGATCCGAGCCCGATGGCGGACTGCGAACCCACCGATCCGGCCTGGCTCTTCTACACGTCCGGGACGACGGGCCGGCCCAAGGGCGCGATGCTTACCCATCGCAACCTGCTGACGATGACGCTGAACTACTATGCCGACGTGGACCGACCGGTCGCCGGCGGATCGATGGTTCACGCCGCTCCCATCAGCCACGGCTCCGGGCTGTGGAACTTCCCGATGCTGGCGCGGGGCGTGACCCAGGTTTTCCCGGAAAGCGGTAAGTACGACGTGCCCGAGACGGTCGAGCTCATGAACCGCTGGCCGGACTGCAGCATCTTCCTGGCACCCACGATGGTGAAGCGCCTGGTCGAGCATGCGGCAGTGGGCGACCTCCAGCCGCGCGCCCTGCGCCTCGTCAGCTATGGCGGCGCGCCCATGTACGTAAGCGACCTCAAGCGCGCGATGGATACGCTCGGCAACGTGCTGTGCCAGCTCTACGGCCAGGGCGAGAGCCCGATGACGATCACTCACCTGTCGTGCGAGATGCACGCCATGCGCGACCATCCGCGCTGGGAGGCGCGACTCGCTTCCGCCGGCGTCGCCGATACTTGTGTCGAGGTGCGCGTGGTCGATGAGGAGGGGCGCCCGCTTCCGGCCGGGGACGTCGGCGAGATCATCGTCAAGGGCGACACCGTGATGTCAGGTTATTGGAACAATCCCGAGGCGACGGCCAAGTCGCTGCGCGCCGGCTGGCTCTGGACCGGTGACGTCGGCGCCTTCGACGAGGACGGCTTCCTGACGCTCAAGGACCGCTCCAAGGACATGATCATCTCCGGCGGCAGCAACATCTATCCGCGCGAGATCGAGGACGTTCTGAACCTCCATCCCGCGGTCGCCGAATGTTCCGTCGTCGGACGGCCTCATCCGGAATGGGGCGAGGAGGTCGTCGCGTTCGTGGTCATGCGGCCGGGCATGGCCCTGACTCCGGCGGAGCTCGACCAGCTCTGCCTCGACAACATCGCGCGCTTCAAGCGGCCCAAGGACTACCGCTTCGTCGAGGCGCTGCCCAAGAACAACTACGGCAAGATTCTCAAGACGGAGCTTCGAACCCTGCTATAGGGCTAGCGAAAGACTGGAGGACTCCATGGGCATGATCGATTTCAAGCGTCCGGACGGTTCGACGTGCAAGGGCTATCTGGCAGAGGCTGGCAAGGGCAAGCCGGGTATTGTCGTGATCCAGGAATGGTGGGGTCTCAACGACCAGATCAAGCGTGTCGCCGATCGCTTCGCTGCCGTGGGCTACAATGCTCTGGCGCCGGATCTCTACAAGGGCCGCGTGACGCAGAAGCCGGACGAAGCCAACCACCTGATGACCGGCCTCGATTTCGTTGGCGCCTCCGATCAGGACATTGCCGGTGCGGTGAAGCATCTCGCGGGCATCAGCGGCAAGGTCGGGGTCATGGGCTTCTGCATGGGCGGCGCGCTGACGATCGCGGCCTGCGCCCGCGTTCCGGGCATCGCCTGCGGCGTGCCGTACTACGGTGTTCCGCCGGCGCAGCTCGCCGATCCGGCCAAGATCACCGTGCCGCTCCAGGGGCATTTCGCCAACAAGGACGACTGGTGCACGCCGCAGGTCGTGGACGAATTCGAGAAGGCGATGATCCAGGCCGGCAGCAAGCCGGAATTCTACCGCTATGATGCCGCGCACGCCTTCTTCAAGGACGACGGGGCGGCCTATGACGCGACCGCGGCCAAGCAGGCGTGGGAGCGGACGCTCGCCTTCCTGAGCAAGCACCTCTGACCGTCCGTCCGGCCGTCGGACTTGCGATCGTCGGGATGGGCGCCGCGCTGGCGCCCCTCGACATCGCCGTGAACGTCGCGCTGCCGGCCATCACGACGCATTTCGACCTGGCGCTGGGCGACGTCCAGTGGCTCGTGATCTGCTACGTTCTGGTCTACGGCTCATTGATGCTGGTCTGCGGCAAGCTGGGCGATCTGTTCGGCCATCGGCTGGTGTTCCGCATCGGGCTGGTCGTCTCGGCGATCGGCTGCGCGGCGTGCGCGGCGGCGCCTTCCTGGCCGTTGTTCCTGTGGGCGCGCGCGGGGCAGGGGATCGGCACGGCGCTGGTCCTGGCCTGCGGGCCGGCGCTCTCGACCTCATTGTTTGCCGAGCATGAACGGACGAAGGGCCTGGCAGGCTTCGCGGCCGGACAGGCGTTCGCCTCGACCATCGGCCCGCTGCTGGGAGGTGTGCTGATCCAGATCTGGGATTGGCCGGCCGTCTACTGGATGCGGGTGCCGCTCGCGCTCGGAACCCTGGTCTTGTCTGGCCTCCTGCCGTCGCCCAAGCCGGACAACCGGCCGTTCGATGCCTTGGGAGCGGGGCTTCTGGCATCCTGCATGACGGCGCTGCTGCTCGCCCTTGTCCTCTCGCAGCGGCAGGCGGCGGCGTGGCAGCCTCTGGCGCTGGCCGCTGCTGCAGCGCTTGGGCTTGCCGTTTTCGTGCGCCACGAGAACAGGTTCGAGGAGCCGATCCTGCGTCCCGTGCTGTTCGCCGATGCAGCCTTCACCGTTCCCAATGTGATGAGCGTGCTCGCCAATCTCGGCACCTTCGCGATCCTGCTGCTCACGCCCTACTACCTGGTCAACGTGCTCGGTCTCGGCACGGCGGGGGCGGGGTTGATGATCGCACTCGCGTTCGTCGGCGGCACTGCAGGAGCGCCGCTCGCGGCCCGGCTGGTGTCCCGGTTCGGGCAGCGGCCCACTGCCTTTGCCGGAGTATTGGTCGTGGCGCTCAGCCTGATGGCTCTGGCCGGCACGACCGCAACGACACCGCTGCCGGTCCTGGCGCTGCTGCTGCTGGTCGAAGGCAGTGCCTACGGGCTGCTGGTCGTGGCCTATACGGATATCGTGACCGGCACCCTGGCGCGGCGTGACCGCGGTGTTGCCGGTGCCCTCGCCCTGCTGTCGCGCACGCTCGGCATCGTGAGCGGGGCGGCGATCCTGAGCGCGTTGCAGGCGCACGGAGCCGCCGGTCTCTCCGGGATCGACGGCTTCCTCGCGGGCTACCGCTTCGCCTTCATGGCGGCGGGCGGCGGGCTGCTCGCAACCTTGCTGTTGTCCTGCGTCTGGCCGCGCGCCTGGTTCAAGCGCTGACGGCTGTCACTGCAGGGTGATGTTGCCGCGCTTGATGATGTCGGCGAACAGTCGGCTTTCCTTCTCGACCTGGGCTCGCATCTCGGCAGGGCCGAGATAGGTTGGCTTCGCGCCTCCCTTGTCGAGCTTGTCGATCACATCCGGCGACTTGACGGCTTCGCCGATCGCCTTGGCCATTGCCGAGACGACCGGTTCAGGTGTTCCCGCCGGTGCCAGCAGGCCGTACCAGCTCTCGCCTCCCTCCTTGCCGTAGCCCTGCTCGCGTAGCGTCGGGATCTCGGGCTTCTGCGGCCAGCGCTGATCGTTGAGGATGGCGAGCCCCTTGAGGCGGCCGGCGAGGATGTGCGGCAGCACGGTCTGGTCGAATTGCGCCTGGATCTGGCCGCCCAGGAGGTCCTGCGTCGCCTGGGCGCTGCCCTTGTAGGGCACGTGGGTCATCTTGATGCCGGCCTCGATGTTCAGCATCTCGCCGAAGAGCTGGGTGATGGTGCCAAGCCCCGCGGACCCGAAGTTCACCTTGCCCGGGTTGGCCTTCACATAGGCCACGAACTCGGCCAGCGTGTTGGCCGGCACCGAAGGATGGACCGCAAGCGCCATCCAGGAGGTCGACATGCGGGCGACGGTGACGAAATCCTTCGCCGGATCGACCGGAATCGGCTGCAGGTGACCCGTGATCGCGAGCATGGCCACGGTTGCGGCGAGGAACGTATAGCCGTCAGGCGGCTGGCTCTTCGCGACCTCGGCGCCCAGCATGCCGGACGCGCCGCCCTTGTTGTCGAACAGCACCGGCTGGCCAAGGAGACGGCCGGCCTTCTCGAGCACGATACGCGAGGAGATGTCCGTCGGGCCGCCCGGCGGATAGGGCACGATGATCTTGATCTGACGATTCGGCCACGTGTCAGCCAAAGCTGGGCCCGCGGCGGCTAAACCCAGCACCGATACGAAGGTGCGTCGCAGCATGATTGTTCCTCCCAGAACAATTCTTTGCAGCGAGCATTTCACGCGGCGGCACCGATCGCAATGGCGGTCGCGCGCACCGTGCTAGAATTGCAAAAAATGGGAGGAAAGGCATGACCGGTAGATTGAAGGACAAGGTTGCTGTCGTGGTGGGTGCGGGCTCGATCGGCCCGGGTTGGGGCAACGGCAAGTGCACCGCCGTCACCTTCGCGCGGGAGGGCGCGAAAGTCTTTTGCGTCGATCGCAAGCGCGCGGCTGCCGAGGAAACGGCCGGGTTGATCGAGAAGGAGGGCGGCACAGCAATGGCCTTCGAGGCCGACGCGTCCAGGAATGGCAGCGTCAAGTCGATGGTCGACGCGTGTATGGCAAAATGGGGACGCATCGACGTGCTCGACAACAATGTCGGTATCGGCTCGACAGGCGGTCCAGTCGAGCTCAGTGAGGACGACTGGCAGCGCGTCTTCGACGTCAACGTCAAGAGCTTCTTCCTGACCGCCAAGCACGTGCTGCCGATTATGGAGAAGCAGGGTGCGGGCGCGATCGTCAATGTCAGCTCGATCGCCTCGATCCGCAGCCCGAAGGGCATCGCCTATGTCGCCTACAATGCGAGCAAGGGCGCCGTGAACTCGTTGACGCTGGCGATCGCCTCGCAATATGCGGAGAAGGGCATCCGCTGCAATGCGATCCTTCCCGGCCTCATGCATACGCCCATGATCGACTTTCTCGCCGAGCAATATGCCAAAGGCGAGAAGGACCACAACCAGGCCTATGACAGGATGATCGCGATCCGGGACCGCGCCTCGCCGACGGGCAAGATGGGCACCGGTTGGGACACCGCCAATGCGGCCTTGTTCCTCGCCTCCGACGAGGCGGCCTATGTGAACGGGCACCTGCTGGTGGTCGATGGCGGCATCACGGTCCGCGCCTAGCCGCGGCGCCGGGCCTTGCTCAGGGTGCGAACTGCTCCTTGAGGATGCGTTCCTCGAGGTCGTGTTCCGGATCGAACAGCAACGGCAGCTGGATGTCGTTGGCTTCCGTCACGGTCACCTTGGAGATGTTCGAGATCTCGACCGAGTCCGCGGCGGCCGCGACAGGCCGCTTGCGCGGATCGAGCACCGTGAATTCGACCCTGCTCTGGTGCGGCAGCAGGGCGCCGCGCCAGCGACGCGGTCGGAAGGCGTTGATCGGTGTCAGCGCCAGCAAGCCGGCGCCGAGTGGAATGATGGGGCCGTGGGCAGAAAGGTTGTAGGCGGTCGAGCCGGCCGGCGTTGCAACGAGCACGCCGTCGCAGTGCAGGTCGGGCAGCCGCATCTGGCCGTCGACGGCGACGGCGATACGCGCGGTCTGGCGGCTCGAGCGCAGGAGCGACACCTCGTTGATGGCAACGACTTCGTGGCGTTGTCCGCGGGTGGTCGTCGCCACCATGCGCAGGGGCGTGAGCATCACCTCCCGCGCCGCCTTCAGGCGGGCGAGCAGTCCGCTGGCACGATACTGGTTCAGCAGAAACCCGACCGTTCCGAGATTCATGCCGAAGATCGGCGTCCGGCGCCGGATATTGTTGTGCAAGGTGTGCAGCATCAGGCCGTCGCCGCCGAGGGCGACGATGATGTCGGCCTTGGCCGGCGTCACCGAGCCGTAGCGCTTCTCCAACGCCACGCGCGCGGCACGCGCGACCGGCGTTGCCGCAGCCACGAAGGCCAGGCTCGGGGCGGAAGAGGGTGAGACTGACATCGGGCCTCGGCAACGGCTTGGAACGGAACCGCACTATAGCGACCGGTGCCGTCGTTGCGATAGAATCCCGCCAAAAGGGAAGATGGAGGAAACGATGGAATTGGTCCCGCTGGCACAGGGCTTCGGTGTCGAGGTTCGCGGCCTGGGCATTCTCGACGTGGCCACCGACGCCGATGCCTACAAGGCCGTGCGCGGCGCCTTCGAGGAGCACTCGCTGCTGGTCTTCCGCGACCAGCCCGTCGCCGACGACGTCCAGGTCGCCTTCAGCCGCGCCTTCGGCCCGCTCGAACTGACCAAGGTCGCGTCGCTCGGACAGAATACGTTCTATTCACGCCTGACCAACACGATGAACGGCAAGGTCGTGCCGCCCGACCACCGGCAAGTGCAGGTCGCCAAGGCCAATGCGCTCTGGCATACGGATTCTTCCTTCAAGAAGACGCCGGCCCTGGCGTCGGTGCTGACCGCGCGCGTGCTGCCGGGAGAAGGCGGTGAGACCGAATACACCTCGACGCGGTTGGCGTGGGACCGCCTGCCGGCGAATCTGCAGGAGCGGCTGAAGGACGCCGTGGCGACGCACTCCTATGCGAACAGCCGCGACCAGATCCACCCCGATCTTGCCACCGAGATGGAGCGCCGGTCATTGCCGCCGGTGCGGTGGCGCCTGAACTGGCGCAATCCGACGAACGGCCGCCGGGCGCTTTATGTCGCCAGTCATGCCTATGCGATCGACGGCATGGACGATCGTGTGGCACGGCAGCTGCTCGCACAACTCGTCGACGAAGCGACGCGCCGTGAGTTCGTCTACAGCCACAAGTGGCGGCAGGGCGACGTGGTGATGTGGGACAATCGCGCCATGCTTCATCGCGGCCGCCCCTGGGACTATACGCACGAGCGGACGATGGTGCGCACGACCATCTCGGCAACCGAAGCCGACGGCCTGAACGATGTGAGGCCGCCCGCCGTTCATTGAACGGTCGGGCGCGACAGGGGCGGTGGTCGGACTACTCCGCCGCCGCCAGGCGCTGGTTCTGGGCCACGGCGGCACGGGCGCGCGCGAGATCCTCGCCGCGCTTCTTGGTGACGGCCGCCTCGCCGCCCGCCGTCTCGGCGAACAGGGCAAGCTTGTCCATCTCTTCCTCGGCCACGGGCTCGAGCGCGAGATCGGTATATTCGAGCCGCTTGGGATCGTGCTTGACCCGCTGGCCGATGCGCCAGCCCTGCCAGGCCAGCCGCGCGTAGATCTTCAGCTTGCGCCAGGTCTCGGCGGCAAGCTTCAGATGGAAGATGCCGACCGGTTCGATGGGCAGACCGTAGCGGCGGTCGCGGCGGTATTTCATGCGCACGATGCCGCCCTCGAGCGGATGCACGCCCTCGGCCTCGAACATGATCTTGAACATGGTCATGAAGTTCGCCGGCTCGGCCGGGTCACGGCCGGCGATGGCGCCGTGCCGGCGGGCCACCGTCTCGATGTGTTCGGGCGTGTAGTAGGCCTTCCACGCGTCGCGGTAGGTCTGGTCGAACTCCGCGTCGCTCATCTTGGGGTGATGGACGACACGGTGGTGCAGGTCGAACTTGTTGAGGTCGGGATCCATCCACGCGCCCTGCTTCCACAGCGTCTGGTGGTCCTCGGAGCCGGGCAGCGGCGTGAGGATGAACAGCTCCAGGATGTCGAGCGGAAGTTCCTTCTTGATGATCTCCATGTCGCGCAGCACCGACTCGCGCGTGTCGCCGGGGAAGCCGAGGATGTAGCCGGCCCAGGTCGAGATACCTGCCGCATGCCACGCCTGCAGCATCTTGCGGTATTCGGTGATCTTGTTCTGCCGCTTCTTGGCCGCCAGCAGGTTGTCGGGGTTGATGTTCTCAAGCCCGATGAAGACGCGATAGACGCCCGCCCATTGCGCCTTGGCGATGAAGTTCGGGACGCGATGGCATTGCGTGTCGACCTGGATGATCAGCGACGTGTGGATGCCTTCGTTTTCCTTCAGCTCGATCAGCCGGTCGAAGAACTCTTCCCAATGCCGGTTGCGGGCCATGTTGTCGTCGGTGATGAAGAACGACGTGATGCCCTGCTTGTAGTTCTCGCGAACGATGTTCTCGAGATCGTCGGCGGTGCGGAAGCGGCTCTTGCGTCCCTGCACGTTGATGATGGTGCAGAACGAACACTGGAAGGGACAGCCGCGGCCGAGATCGAAGCTGGACCTGCGCCCTTCGTTGCGCGCCAGAGCGGCAGGCGGCAGGCCGGGAGTCGGAGCGCCTTCCAGACCCGGCAAATCGTCCATGTAGTTGTAGAGCGGCTTGAGGGTGCCGTTCCAGGCATCCTTCAGCACCACATCGAGACGGCCTTCTTCCGCCTCGCCGGCAAAGATCGATACGCCCATGTCCATCGCCGCCTGGATCTCCGGCGGCACGACCGGCAGCATCGACAGGCAGCCGGCGGCATGGAACCCGCCGATGGCAACCGGCAGGCCGGTGGCGAGGAACTGGCGGGCGAGGTCGACAGCCCGAGGGAACTGGTTGCTCTGAACGCCGACGAGGCAGACCAGGGCCTTGCCGCCGGTACGTCGAATGTCGGCAGCGATGCGGTCGCAACGCACGCGCGTGTTCGTCTCGTCGAACGGCTTGATCACGATGTCGACGTCCGGTCCCAGGACGTGGCGCTTACGGCAGTCTTCGCCGAGGCCATAAAGCGCCGCGAGCGTGTTCGACGGAATGTGCGATTTCAGCCACGTAATCGGATAGCCGTCATCGTCGTAATGCGTCGGCTTGATCAAAATCAGCTGGAATATCTTGGCCTTGGCTAAACCGCCCATGCGGACCCCATCATCATCCCGAAATCCGCGTGCGGTCGCTTGACTCGCCAGACGGTATGCCCGCTCACACTGCGCTGCCCCATCCCCTGACACAAGCCCTTATGCCGCGAAAGGAAAAACCTTCCTCTTCAATACGTTATGAACTGAACAAATAGCCCCGGCAAGCATGACAACAATGTTGTCTTGCACCTCTGCGGACAGTCCTACCTATTCCGACGCCGCCACTTATCTGGAGGTGCTATTTTCTTACAAAATGCGCCGTGGCGCTTCAGGGACCGCGTTAAACGGCATGCGCGTCGCCTTTATCGGGCTCGGCGCATGCCGGAGTTACGCAAGCGTCAGCCGCTTTGGCGTCAGCCGAGGTTCTTTTCGGCGAAGGCCCAGTTGACGACCTTGTCCAGCCAGTCCTTCACATGGTCCGGACGGCGGTTCTGGTAGTCGAGGTAGTAGGCGTGCTCCCACACATCGACCGTCAGCAGCGGGGTCTCGCCGTGCGCGATGGGGGTATCGGCGTTCGACGTGGTGGTGATCTTGAGCTTGCCGTCGGCGCCCTTCACCAGCCAGGCCCAGCCGCTGCCGAACTGGCCGACGGCCGCCTTCTGGAAGGCTTCCTTGAACTCCTTCACGCCGCCGAAGCTCGACTGGATCGCATCCTTCAGCTTGCCGGTCGGCTCGCCGCCCTTGGGCGACATGCTTTCCCAGTAGAAGTTGTGGTTCCAGATCTGGCCAGCATTGTTGAAGATCGCCTTGTCCTTGTCGTTCCCCGCGGACTTCTTGACGATCTCTTCCAGGGAGAGCCCTTCGTAGGCCGACCCGGGCAGCAGGCCGTTGAGGTTGTTCACGTAAGCGGCGTGGTGCTTGGCGTAGTGGAAAGAGATGGTCTTCGCCGAAACGACCGGCTCTAGCGCGTTGTCAGCGTAGGGCAGCTTCGGGAGTGAAAAGGCGTTGGGCTTGTCTGATGGCATGACTTTTGGACTCCTCGTTGCGAAGGCCCGGACCATGGAACGCGCGTATCCAGTTTATGTTGCGTCCCATTTTCGCCGGGCTGGCGCTTCGCGAATTGGCCTTTGGCAGGAATTTGTCAAGGCAAAGGAGGAATTAGGCCGGGAAGGGTTGCCCACGGCCGTGTCTCCGTATCATGTAGAGGAGCAACCTGGAGGCCAGTCATGAAAGGAAATCCCCAGATCGTCGCGGAGCTCAACAAGCTCCTGAAGAACGAACTGACGGCAATCAACCAGTATTTCCTGCATGCCCGGATGATGAAGCATTGGGGCTTCGAGCGGCTGGCCAAGAAGGTCTACGAGGAGTCGATCGGCGAGATGAAGCACGCCGACCGGCTGATCCAGCGTATCCTGTTGCTGGACGGCTTGCCGAACCTCCAGGATCTGGGCCGGCTTGCAATCGGCGAGACCGTCCCGGAATGCCTTGAGGCCGACCTCAAGCTGGAAACGGCGGCCTGGTCGGACCTGGTTGCGGCCGTGGCGGTCTGCGAGACGGCGCAGGACTATGTCAGCCGCGAAATCGCGGTCGACATCCTCGCGGACGCCGAGTCGCATATCGATTTTCTGGAAACCGAAATTGCCCTTATCAGCAAAGTGGGATTGCAGAACTACCTGCAGACCCAGATCGGTGAAGGGAAGGACCCCGGCTGAAGCTCAGTCGGCGGCGAAAAGAGGCGCTGTCGACGGCGCGTCCACGGTCGCCTGCACGATCCGCTTGCGCATGTCCCCGGCGCAGCCGCCGCACTGGGGTTGGTGGCCACAGGCCCGAAAGATATCCACCGGCCGTCGGGCGCCAGCCCGCACGGCGGCGTCGACGTCACGATCTCGGATGGCTCGGCAGATGCAGATATACATGCGGTTTCGTCGCGGCTGATAATCAATTGCATTGCCAAGATAAGAACCATTCGCAACAAGGTCAAGTCGCGACGCGGGCCCTCGAGATTGGTCCCGCGGCGAGGCCGGGACGGTTCCGTGACGCGGCCGCCGGTATCACAAAGCGGGCGGGATGGCCTTGTCAGGGAAGGCATCGCGCCGCATGGTGCGGGCCGATGAGTGAACCGCGTTATTGGGACGACTACGAAGTCGGCAAGAAGTACCCGCTGGGATCGACGACCTTCACCGAGAAGGAGATCGTCGATTTCGCCAAGCTCTACGATCCCCAGGATTTCCACGTCGACGTCGAGGCGGCCCGCAATTCCCTTTTTGGGGGGCTCATCGCATCGGGGTGGCACGTCTGCGCCAAGCTGATGCGGCTGTTCGTCGACAACTATGTCGACAAGCGCACGGCGCTGGGTTCCCCGGGCGTCGACGAAATCCGCTGGCTGAAGCCCGTCCGGCCGGGCGACACGTTGACGGGCTGGGTCGAGTGCGCAGCGAAGGTGCCCTCGAAGAGCAAGCCCGACCTCGGCATCATCCACGAGAACTGGAAGGCGACGAACCAGAATGGCGAACTCGTGATGACGGCCAAGGGCGTCAACATGGTGCGCCGGAGGCCGGCATGAAGCGTGCGGTGAGAGGGCTCGACCATGTCGTCGTCATGGTTGATGGCATCGATGCGGCCCAGCGTGCCTACGAAAGGCTCGGCTTCCAGGTCCAGCCGCGCGGCTTGCACGAGAAGCTCGGTACCGCCAATCATCTCATGATCTTCGACAAGGATTATTTCGAGATCCTGGGCATCGTTCGGGACACCGAGTTTAACGCCGAACGGCGCGAATGGCTCAGGGCCACCGGCGGCGGCCTCGCCAATGTTGCGCTGGCCACCGACGGCGCGGATATCGCCTATGAGGCGTTCAAGGCCGCCGGACTCGAGCCCGACGCTCCGCTGGCCTTCGACCGCGCGGTCGAGATTGCCGGGCATGCCGAACGTGCAGCCTTCCGGACCGTACGCATTCCCAAGACGCACATGCCCGTCGTCGGGTTTTTCGTCTGCGAGCATCTGACGCCGCAATTCGTCTATCGCCCCGAATGGGCGAAGCACCCCAACGGGGCGCGCGGGATCCTGGGCGTGACGGTCATCGCCGACCAGCCGGAGAAATGGAGCGGGGAACTCGCCAGGTTTTTCGGCGCCGGGGCCATCGTGCGCGATGGGGATGGGCTTCGAGTCGACACGGGCACCCAGCCGGTCACCTACCTCACGCGCGCGGGCTACCGGGCTCGTTATCCCGGCATCGAGCCGGCGCGGCCCGGCGACCATGCGGCGCTGCTGCGCCTGCGGGTCGATTCACTGGCGACTTGCGAGGCGTTGCTCGCTGGCAACGGCGTGAAGGTCGTGAAGCCCGATGCCAGTCGTCTGCTCGTGCCGCCGTCGGAAGCGTCGAACCTCGCCCTCGAATTCGCCGAGCGCTAGGACGATGGCGTTCGATCTTTCCGACCGAAGCATCTACGGCTTCGCGACCTCCGAACACCTGCGCTTCGCCGACGTCGACGCCAACGGGCATATCAACAACGGCGCCTTCCTGCAGCTCCTGGAGAATGCGCGCGTTTCCTATATGCGCGAGATCGTCCGCGCAGGCCTGCCGCGCTTTCGCGTCGTGGTCGGCCGGCTCGAGGTCGATTTCAAGCGCCAGATGTTCTATCCGGGCACCGCAACCGCCTGCGCCCGCCTGATCGAAGCCCACGAACGCAAATGCGTCGTCGGCCATGGCCTGTTCGATGCCGCCGGCAACTGCACCGCGGTGCTGAAGGCGATCATGGTGTCGCTGAACGAGCAAACCCACCGCAGCACGCCGTTCGAGTCCGCAGTGCGTGCGGCTCTCGAGCGGCTCGCCGCCTCTCCGCATGGACTGCCGACATGACCGACAAGCTCATTCCCGAAGGTTTCCGCACGCTCGACGTTAACGATGATTTCGTCGGCCTCATCGGGCCGCTCTGGTTCAAGGCCGAAGGCGACAGGCTCAGGGTCGGCCTGCCGCTGGAGCCGCGTCACGGCAATCCCATGGGCTGGGCGCACGGCGGACTGCTGGTCACGGTCGCCGACATGGTGATGGGGGCGGGCTCCGGCCACGCCACGGGCATCCGTTGGCCGCACCCCACGGTGTCGCTCAGCACCGAATTCGTACGCGGCGCGCGGCTGGGCCAGTGGCTCGAAGGCACCGCCCGCATTGTGCGCCGGACGGTCAACTTCTGCTTCTGCAATTGCGACCTTGTCTGCGGCGGCGAGATCGTTCTGGTGGCGTCCGGCGTCTTCAAGGTGCCGGATGTCGACAGGATTCCGGAGGCGGCGCGGGCGAAGGCCCTTGGCCGGTGGGGCGACGGCTGACGTGCCGCGTCAGTGCTTCTTCCTGCGGTAGATCTGATAGCGGTCGAAGTTCATGAGGAATTCGTAATTCTTGAAGGCGTCCGCGAACACCTTGTTCTGCCGGAAGTATTCCAGATAGTCGAAGACCTTGCCCTGACAGCGCGGCATTCCCGGGATCATGTCGACGATCAGCAGATCCGGCTTGCCTTTGGCAAAGTCCTCCGAGACGGAATCGTAGACGAACTTCTCGGTGTCGGACATCGTGTCCGGCGCGTTGTAGAGCGCGGGGAAATCCTCGCAGGTCGCGTACACGCCCTGCAGCACCCACATCGTCAGGAACCGCATGGTCATGCGGGCGTCGGTGTAGTTGATCATCGGCCAGAACGGATAGATGCCGGGCGAGAGGGCGAGGAAGGTGCGATGCGGCGCGTTCTGTTCGACGATGTGGCGCAGCAGACCGCCGACTGAGTTCTCGTACTGGCGCTGCTTGAGGAAGGGCGGCGTGTAGAGCGCGGCCTGGAAATAGAGCAGCACCATCAGCGTTGCGGAGATCACCGCCACCGGCAGGCGATGGCCGCTGCGGCTGATGGGCAGGAATCGGTCTACCGTCTGCGAGATGGTCAGCGCGGCGAGCAGGATCGCCACCGACAGGGCCGGCAGCAGGTGATAGGGCCAGCCCTTGGCTTGGGCGACGGCCGACACGGCCGCGCCGATGCCGTAGGCCAGCAGGGCGCGGGCGGCGAGCGTCTGGGTCAGGAACACCGCGAAGGCGCCGAAGATCAGCAGCGCCAGAAGCGTCGGCGCCATCACGTTGCCGGTCAGGATCTGCAGCCAGCCTGCATCGCCGATCGGCTCATAGGCCTCGACCGCCAGCGGCATGACGAAGCGCCCGTAGGCCGAGAAGACCGTGTACATCAGCACCAGATGGACCAGCGCGACCGCCAGGATCGCCCACGGCATGAGGTCGGTCAGGGTCGTGCGCCAGCCGCGCCGCAGCAGGAGATGGAGCTCGACTGCGGCCGGAATGGCGAGGAAGTACGGCTTCAGCGCGAAGGCGATGCCGGCCACGATGCCGATGGCGAGCGTACTCGAGCGTCTGAGGTGAGTGCCTTCGGCGCGCGCCATCGAGGCAAACATGTACGGGGCGCTGGCCACGAACATGATGTGCTCGCGCTGGCCGAAATGCTCGTTGGGCAGGACCGTGAACAGGAACAGGAGGACGGGCGGAAGAAGGCCCTCCGTCAGCGCGTGATCCGCCGACGGGATCTGCCGGATGAGGCGCCGGCAGGCAAAAAAGGAAGTGAAGATTCCGGCCACCACCCAGGCCGTGAACCAGAATGGCACGCCACCTGGCAGGATCTTGGCGGTCAGGACCGGCAGGGCATGGATGATGAAGGTGAGGGGCAGGTTCTCGTCGATGACGTCGACATAGAGACGCTGCCCGTCGATCCATCGGCCCGACACGTCGAGGATAGCGCCGACATCGTGATTGATCGGCGGAAAGAAATAACCCGCCACCCACAGGATCGGCAAAGCGAACAGCGGCAGCAGGAGCAGCTGCTCGATGCGCGGCGATTGATGCAGGAGTTTATTCGGGGCGGTTGGCAAGGCGCGGCGAAGATATCATAAGCGGAGCCGGGAGCGGCAAGGGGGAGCGTCGAGGCGTGGAACGGGCCGAATACGAACGCATGCATGCCGTCGAGGACCGCATGTGGTGGTATCGCGGCCTGCGTCTCCTCGTCGCCGACCTTCTTGTCGCAGCACTCGACCGGTCGGCGCCCCCCGGCCCGGTGCTCGATGCCGGCTGCGGCACGGGAGGCATGCTGGCGAAGCTCGGCGCCGACGTGGCCGGCCGGTCTACCGTGGGGCTCGAATACGACGGCGAAGCGGCGGCGCTCGCCGCGACCAAGACCGGACGGCCGGTGGCTGTGGGGTCGGTCGCGGAATTGCCACTGGGCGACGGTGGGCTCGCCGCCTATCTCTCGCTCGACGTGCTCTGCCATGCCGATGTCGAACCTGCGGTCGCCCTTGCGGAGGCGCGCCGCTGCCTCGCCCCGGGGGGGATCGCCATTTTCAATCTTCCGGCCTATTCGTGGATGTTGTCCGCTCATGACAGGCGCGTGCACAATGCGCGCCGTTTCACGCTTGGCCAGGCGCGCCGGCTTCTCGCCGGGCATGGCTTCAGCGTGCTGAAATCGACCTACTGGAATACGATCTTGTTCCCCTTGATGTTGCTGCACCGATTGTTCGAACGGGACGACGCCGAAAGTGACGTGCGCGATTTCCCACCCTGGCAGGATAGGCTGTTCTCCGCCGCGCTGGCCGCCGAACGTCGCGTGATCGAGAGCGGGGTCGGCCTGCCGTTCGGCGGCTCGCTGATCCTCGTGGCGCGGCGCAATGGCTGACGCTCCCGCGCTTTCTATCGTGGTGCCGGTCTACAACGGCGCCGCCACCGTCGGCGAACTGGTCGGCGCGCTGCGCGCCCTGGACATCGAGGGCGGGCTTGAGATCGTGCTGGTGGTGGATGGCAGCCCGGACAACAGTCTCGACGTCTGCAAGCAGCTCGCCGCCCAGCCAGGAGCGCCGGTGACGGTGCTGAGCCTCAGCCGCAACTTCGGAGAGCACAATGCCGTCATGGCAGGGCTCGCCCGCGCTGCGGGGGCCTACACCATCACCATGGACGACGATCTCCAGAACCCGCCCGACGAAGTGAAGCGCCTGTTCGAGTATGCGCGCGACGGCAACTACGACGCCGTTTACACGTACTACGAAGAGAAGAAACACGCCGCCTGGCGCAATTTTGGAAGCCGCTTCACCAACTGGTGCGCCGATCACCTGATCGACAAGCCGAAGGGTCTCTATCTGTCGAGCTTCCGCTGTCTGTCGGCCTTCGTCCGGGAGCACATCGCATTCGGATACGAGGGACCGTATCCCTATGTCGACGGGCTGGTCTTCCAGGTCACGCAGAACGTCGGCCGTCTGCAGGTCCATCATCTGCCGCGCGCCGAAGGACGATCGAACTACACGATCGCCCGGCTGTTCCGGCTCTGGCTGTCGATGTTCCTGAACTTTTCGGTGATTCCGCTGCGCTTCGCGACGCTGTTCGGCATCGCCTTCGGCACTCTGGGAGCGCTTGCTGCGGTGATCGTCGTTGCAGAAGCGATCTCGGACCAGAGGCCGCCCCAGGGTTGGGCCTCGCTCATGGTGGCTGTGCTCGTGCTGGCCGGCGTGCAACTGATCGTCGTCGGGCTGATCGGCGAGTATCTTGGGCGCATGTTCCTCGCGGTGAACCGCAAGCCGCAGTATCTCGTGCGCGAGGTCTTCCACCGCAATCCGGACGAGACGGTGGGCGGCCTGTCGGTCGAGCGGCCGACGACGGATACCAGGGCGGCCGGGCAGCCGCATCGAGAACCAACTCAATCGAGGACATGACAGATGCTGGTCAACTACGTGGCGCTGGGGATTGGCATTCTGGCCGGCATCGCCGGCCAGATTCTTTTGAAGCAGGGGGCCGATGCGCCTGACTTCATCAGCCAGATATTCCGCCCATCGACCCTTTTCGGTCTTGCCCTCTATGGCTCGGCCGCATTCCTCTACATCATCGCGCTGCGCAAGATACCCGTCTCGGTGGCCTTCCCCAGCGTGTCGCTGTCCTACGCCATCGTTGCGGTTCTTGGGCACTATCTGTTCGGCGAGCCGTTCGGCCTCAAGCAGGTGGGGGGCATTGCCCTGATCGTGAGCGGCGTGGTGTTGATAAATCAAGGGTGAGGAGACGGGCGTGACCTATGAGCAGATCAAGTACGAGGTGAAGGACGGCATCCTTACCGTCACACTCAACCGTCCCGACAAGCTCAACGCCTTCACCGGCAAGATGCTCTCCGAACTGCTGGACGCGATGGATCGCGCCGACCGTGACGACGATGTACGGGCGGTCGTGTTCACCGGCGCCGGTCGCGGTTTCTGCGCCGGCGCGGACCTGTCGGGTGGCGCCAATACGTTCAATGCGGAAAACAGGGGGCCTGTCGATCCCGGCCTCGACGGCCATCGCGACGGCGGCGGCCTGTTCACGCTGCGTCTCTACGAATGCCTCAAGCCCACCATCGCGGCTTGCAATGGTCCGGCCGTCGGCGTGGGCGTCACCATGCAGCTGGCGATGGACATCCGGCTCGCCTCGGAAGCGGCCCGCTATGGATTCGTCTTCACCCGGCGCGCGATCGTGATGGAGGCCTGTTCGAGCTGGTTTCTGCCGCGCCTCGTCGGTCCGCAGCAGGCCCTGGAGTGGGTGATGACCGGTCGTGTCTTTCCGGCCGAGGAGGCGTTGCGGGGACGGCTCGTGCGGTCCGTCCACAAGCCCGACGCGCTGCTGCCGGCGGCGTATGAACTCGCCCGCGAGATCGCCGACAATACCGCGCCGGTGTCGGTGGCGCTCAATCGGCAGATGATCTGGAAGATGCTGGGCGCGGATCATCCGATGGAAGCCCACAAGGTCGACTCCAAGGGCATCTACGAACGGGGCAAGTCCGCCGACGTGAAGGAAGGCGTGACGGCGTTCCTGGAGAAGCGCCAGGCCCGTTTCCCCATGAAGGTCAGTGACGACATGCCGTCCTATTTCCCGTGGTGGAAGGAGAGAAAGTTCGGCTAGGGCCCCGATCCCGCGTCGTCGCGGCCAGTTGCGGCTCTGCGACAGTTGCGGCAAGTTTCGCCGGCATTTCTGGGAGGAAAACAAATGATCAAGCTGCACCTGCGCCGTCGCGCCGTATTGGCGGCGGCCCCGGCCGTTGTCGTCGGTGGTATCGCTGCCCCCTACATCGCCCGGGCACAGGGCAAGCCGGAGAAGCAGAAGGTTGTCTTGGCCGTTGGCGGCAAGTCGGCCCTGTACTACCTGTCACTCTCCATCGCGGAGAGAAAGGGCTTCTTCAAGGATGCCGGCCTCGATGTCGAGATCAATGATTTCCAGGGCGGCTCGAAGTCCCTGGAGGCCCTGATGGGCGGCAGCGCCGACGTGACGGCGGGCGCCTACGAACACACGATCCGCATGCAGCAGCGCGGCCAGTCGATCGTGGGCTTCGCCCTGATGGGCCGCGGCATGCAGATCGCCATCGGCCTGCGCAAGGATGTCGCGGCCAAGGTGAAGGGGCCAGCCGACATCAAGGGTATGAAGTTCGGCGTCAGTGCGCCGGGGTCCTCGACCCACATGCTGCTGTTGAGCTGGGCCGCCAAGGGCGGGCTCAAGGCCTCGGACGTGGTCGCGATTGGCGTCGGTGCCGGTGCCACGGTCGTGGCGGCGATCGAGAAGGGCCAGGTCGACGGAGTCTCGCAGACGGATCCGGCGCTCACCATCCTGCAGGACAAGGGCCTGATCGAGATCAAGGTCGATACCCGCACCACCAAGGGCAATCAGGAGGTCTTCGGCGGGCCGTTCCCGGCCGCCTGCCTCTACACGCAGCCGGGCTTCCTGAAGAAGAATCCCAACACGGCGCAGGCGCTGGCGACGGCGATCGTGCGCGCCGATGAATGGCTACAGACGGCGTCGCCGGCCGATGTCGCCAGCACGGTACCCGAGTCCTATCTGCTCGGCGATCGGGCCATCTACGAGAAGTCGTTCGCCGGCGTGCGCGAGACGATCTCGCCGGATGGACTGATGCCCGCCGGCGCCATGGAGAACTGCCTGAAGTTCCTGGCCGGCGCCGATCCGAAGATCGCGGCCGACAAGGACAAGATCAAGCTGGCCGAGACGTGGAACAACGAGTTCGCCCAGCGCGCCAAGAAGCACAGCTAGGCGCGCCGGCCCGATGAGCAGCGTACCCGCGCTGGCGCTGGAGGACGTCACCTGCCGGTTCGCCGGCCGCGACGGCGGTCCGTCCTATACGGCGGTGGCGAATTCTACCCTGAGGGTTGCCGAAGGCGAGTTCGTGTCCGTGGTCGGACCCACCGGCTGCGGCAAGTCGACCTTGCTCAACGTGGCGGCCGGGCTGCTCGCGCCGTCGTCGGGTGCCGTGAACATCTTCGGCGAACGGCTGGTCGCCTCGCAGGGCGTGAACAGGCGGGCGGGCTACATGTTCCAGGCCGACGCCCTGATGCCCTGGCGTACCGGCATCGACAACGTGATCGCCGGCCTCGACTTCCGCGGTGTGCCGCGCGCCGAGGCCAGGCAGCGCGGCGAGGAATGGCTGCGCCGGGTCGGGCTGGCGGGCTTCGGCGATCGCTATCCGCACCAGATGTCGGGCGGCATGCGCAAGCGCCTTGCGCTGGCGCAGACGCTGATCACGCGCCCGGACATCCTGCTGATGGACGAACCGTTCTCGGCCCTCGACGTCCAGACCCGCCAGCTCATGGAGAACGAGTTGCTGGCGCTGTGGGCGGAGGACAGGAAATCCGTGCTGTTCATCACTCACGATCTCGAGGAGGCGATCGCGCTGTCCGATCGTGTGGTCGTTCTCTCGGCCGGCCCGGGCACCCACCCGATCGGCGATTTCCGGATCGACCTGCCGCGGCCGCGGGATGTGTCGGAGATCCGCATGACGCCGGCCTTCCTTGCGCTCCATCGCGAGATCTGGGGCGCCATGAAGGAAGAAGTGCTGAAGGCTTACGAACGGCAAAGGGCGGCCTGACATGCGGTTGCGTATCCTGCAGGTCCTGATCCTCTGCGTGCTGGTCGGGCTCTGGTACATCCTCACCAAGCCCGGCCTCATTCCGCCCTTCTATTTCGAGCAGGACAACCGCGCCGCCTTCTTCTTCGGCGAGCCGCAGAAGGTGCTCGACGTCATCGTCAACTGGTTCGTCACCGGCGATATCTTCGTCCATCTCGGCGTGACGCTGCTGGAAACCGCGCTGGGTTTCGTGATCGGGGCCGTCTTCGGGCTGGGGATCGGCCTGTGGCTCGCCCTCTCGCCGACCGCTTCGGCGGTGATGGATCCCTACATCAAGGGCTTCAACTCCATGCCGCGCGTCGTGCTGGCGCCGATCTTCGCGGTCTGGTTCGGGCTCGGCATCTGGTCGAAGGTGGCGCTCGGCGTCACGCTGGTCTTCTTCGTGGTCTTCTTCAACGTCTATCAGGGCGTGCGCGAGGTGAGCCCGACGCTGATCGCCAATGCCCGGATGCTGGGCGCGTCGCGCCACCAGCTCCTGCGCTCGATCTATCTTCCCTCGGCCATGAGCTGGGTGTTCGCGAGCCTGCACAATGCCGTCGGCCTTGCCTTCGTGGGCGCGGTGGTGGGCGAATATCTGGGCTCGGCCAGGGGCGTCGGCTACCTGATCCTCCAGGCGGAGGGGACGTTCGACGTGAATACGGTCTTCGCCGGCATCATCGTGCTGACCGTCTGCGCTTTGCTCCTCGACGCCGCGGTGGGAGCCGTGGAAGGCCACCTGATGACCTGGCAGCCGCGCGCGAGCGAGACCGAGAAGGTCTGAGAGACAGACCTCGCCGGCTGCCTGGATGCCGGGAAATTCCCAGCGGGCAGCCGTCAAATGATGGCCGCCGTGTCATTCTTCGCGGCGTCTCGCGTTGTCGCTGAATTGGAAGACGGCTCGGCCACCTCGCCCCATGGGGCATCCTCCTGTGCGTTTTTGTAGATCGCAATGCGAGAAAATCCGCGCGACGATACAAATGCAACCGTACTGCTACAATTGGCACTCGATGGGACGGATGGCGTGGGCCGGTTTTGGCTAAGCTGGGATTTACGGCGGCGGTGTCGCCGGAAAGTCGGCCACGGTCGGAACGATCCGTGTTATATTGCAGGGTCTGGGAAATAAGATGTGCTGAGGTAGGAAATGGCAAAAAGGGAATTCGCCCACCCCAACGAGATGCATAAGTATATAGGCGAGGAAATCGGTGTCAGTGACTGGGTTGAGATCACTCAAGATCGCATCAATCGTTTCGCCGATGCGACCGGTGACCATCAGTGGATCCACGTGGATGTCGAGCGGGCAAAGAAGGACATGCCGGGTGGCAAGACGATCGCGCACGGGTTCCTGACCCTGTCGCTGATCCCCATGCTCAACCACCAGATCTCCCACATCAACAACGTGCGCAATGGCATCAACTACGGCTGCAACAAGGTGCGCTTCACCAGCCCGGTGCCGGTCGGTTCTCGCGTGCGGGCGCGGGCCAAGCTCCTGGCGGCCGATCCCATGGCGGGTGGGGGCGTGCGCCTGACCAACCAGATGACCATCGAAGTCGAAGGACAGGAGCGTCCGGCCTGCGTGGCCGAGACCATGTCCATCGTTTACGGCGCGTGAACCGAACATGTCGTTGATCAAGCGGGAAGAGCTCAGCCACGAACGCATCGAGCAGATCGTGGCCGACGCCAGGAAGGCCGGATACGACTTTTTCCTGACCGCGGAGGAGAGGGCGGCGAGCCTCAACGAGGCGCTCGAGCGCTTCGGTCCCGAAGACGATGCCTGGGTTTTCGCCTACGGGTCGCTGATGTGGAACCCGGCGATCGAGTACGCCGAGGCCTCTCCCTGTCTCGTCGAGGGATTGCACCGTTCCTTCTGCTTCTGGACGCCCATGGGCCGCGGCACGCCCGAACTGCCCGGTCTCATGCTGGCGCTGGAGCGGGGCGGGCAGTGCGAAGGCATCGCCTACCGCATCGCCCCGCAGCACGTGCGCAGCGAACTCGCCATCGTCTGGAACCGCGAGATGCTCTCCGGCGTCTACAAGCCGCAATGGATACCGGCCCGCCTGCGCGACGGCCGCATCGTGACGGCGGTGGCCTTCGAGGTCGATCCCGACCATTGCCAGTATTGCGGCGACCTCTCGATGGAGCGCAAGGCGCATCACATCGCCTTCGCGGAAGGGCGCCGCGGCGCCTGCCGCGACTACCTCGCCAATACCGCCGCCCATGCCCGTGCGCTCGGTATCGTCGATCCCTACATCGAGGAGCTGATGGAGCGCGTCGCGCAGCTGCGCGGCGAGGACGCCCAGCCGTCGGTGCCGCCGACGGCCGCACTGCTCAGCGGCGCCTGAGCCTTCGCAGTCCGAAATGCCGCGACGGCGCCGTGCGCCGGTGCGGCGGCTATGACATAGTCGCGCCGTGTCTGCCATTTCGACGTCTTCGCTCGCGCTACGCTGGCGGGCGCTTCCGCCCAATCTTCGCGGCATTCTCTGGGTCGGCTTCTCCGGCGTCCTGTTCGCGCTGCTGAACGTCTTCTCCCTCATTCCGGCGCAGCATCTCAATTCCTACGTGATGGCGTTCCTGCGCTATTTCTTCGGGTCGCTGTTCCTGCTGCCGATCATCTTCCATCGCGGGCTCTACGGATCGCTGCGGACGGGCCGGGTGGCGCTGCATGTCTCGCGCGGCGCGCTCCACACCGCCGGCATGTTCCTGTGGTTCATCGGCCTGCCGCTCACCACGCTCGCCAGCGTCACGGCGCTCGGTTTCACGGGGCCGATCTTCATCACCATCGGCGCCGCGCTGTTCCTCGGCGAGGACGTGCGGCTCAGGCGCTGGATCGCCGTCATCGTCGGCTTCATGGGCGCCATGATCATCATCCGTCCCGGCGTCGGCGACATCGGCATCGGCGCGCTCTGCATCCTCGCCAGCACGCCGATCTTCTCGGCCTCCAACCTGATCTCCAAGGCGCTGGCGCGGACCGACTCGGCCAATACGATCGTGATCTGGCAGAACATCACGATCGTGCTGTTCGCCGCGCCGGTGGCGCTGTGGTTCTGGGAGACGCCGACCTGGGCCGACCTCGTGTGGTTCGTCGCCGCGGGCCTGTGCGGCACGCTCGGCCACCTCTGCCAGCAGAACGGCTATCAGCTCGCCGACATCACCCTGCTGCAGCCGATCGGCTTCCTGTCGCTGCTGTGGAACGCGCTGCTGGGCTTCATGCTGTTCAGCCAGCGGCCCGACGTCTGGACCTTCGTCGGCGCGGCGGTGATCTTCGGCAGCGCCATGTACATCTCCCACCGCGAGGCGGTGCGGCGGGCCCGCATCAAGACGGCGGGCACGACGCCGGGCCCGGCGGCCTGAGCGGTCAGCCGCCGGTCACGCTCATGTGCCGGCGCACGGCCGGCGCGGCATGGCGGCGGTCGATGACGAAGTCGTGGCCCTTGGGCTTGCGCGCGATCGCCGCGTCGATCGCCCGGTCGAGCAGGGTGTCGCTCTCCGACGCGCGCAGCGGCGCCCGCAGGTCGGCGGCATCCTCCTGGCCCAGGCACATGTAGAGCGTGCCGGTGCAGGTCAGCCGCACGCGGTTGCAGCTTTCGCAGAAATTGTGGGTGAGCGGCGTGATGAAGCCGAGCCGCCCGCCGGTCTCCGCGACCGTCACGTAGCGGGCCGGGCCGCCGGTGCGATAGTCGCTCTCCACCAGCGTGAAGCGCCGCTCGATCTCCGCCCGCGCCAGCGACAGCGGCAGGTACTGGTCGAGCCGGTTCTCGCCGCCGATCTCGCCCAGGGGCATGACCTCGATCAGCACCAGGTCCATGCCGCGGCCGTGGCTGAAGCGGATCAGCTCCTCGAACTCCGTGTCGTTCACGCCGCGCAGCGCCACGGCATTGATCTTGACCTGCAGGCCGGCGTGCTGGGCGGCATCGAGGCCGCGCAGCACCTGGTCGAGGTCACCCCAGCGGGTGATCTCCCGGAACTTGCCGGCATCGAGCGTATCCATGGACACGTTGACGCGCCGCACCCCGATGTCGGCGAGCTCGCGGGCATACCGGGCGAGCTGGCTGCCGTTGGTGGTGAGCGTCAGCTCTTCCAGCGCGCCGCTCTCCAGATGCCGGCCCAGGCCCCGGAACAGGGACATCACGTTCTTGCGCACCAGCGGCTCGCCGCCCGTCAGCCGCAGCTTCTTCACGCCGCGGCGGATGAAGGCCGAACACAGGCGCTCCAGCTCCTCCAGCGACAGCACGTCGGCCTTGGGCAGGAACGTCATGTCCTCCGCCATGCAGTAGACGCAGCGGAAGTCGCAACGGTCCGTCACCGAGACGCGCAGATAGGTGATATGCCGGCCGAAAGGATCGATCATGACGGGTCGATAATGGGGATGAGCGTTATTCCCTGCAAGGGTGACGGCGGCCTCACGGATGCGGGCCGGCGACGGGCAGGCGGCCCTGTCTTATGGCGGCGACCAGGGCCGCGTGGTCCGCTTCGGTCTGCCCGGCGTAGGCCATGGCGAAGGCGCCAATGGCCTCGTCGAAGGCAGGGCCTTTCCCGAGATAGGCCGACAGGATGACCGCGTCGCCGGTGCGGGCATGGGCGCGGGCCAGGACCTCGCCGCAGATGGCGGCATAGCGCCGGAGCTGGCGGGCGGACATCGCCTCGACCTGCGGCTTCACCTTGGCGTCGCGTAGCTGGCGCACATAGATGTGCCGCCCGGTCGGCCCCGTCGCGAAGCCCAGGAAGATGTCGGAGGCGGCCTGCAGCAGCCGCTGGCCGCGCACGACGCGCTCGCCGTGATGGGCATAGGGGCTGGGCCAGGCATGGTCCTCGAGGACCGATCGCGTCGCCTCCTTGAACTGCAGGTACAGTCCCTCGCCGTCGCCGGACACCATCAGCATCACGCCGCAGAGCGTGCCAACCGAGCCCACGCCCACGACCTTGTAGGCGACGTCGGCGAGACGATAGCGCTTGAGCAGTGTGCGGCGCTCGGGGATCAGCGAGGCGGTGTAGTCGTCGAGCTTGGCCTCAACCGCGGCCCGGAACGCGGCCGCCTCGTCCGGCGGCGCGTGATAGACGAGCGGCGGCTGGTCCTCGATGCGCGGCATGGCCCCGCCGCTGTGCTTCAGCGAGACCATGGCGACGGCGTGCTTCAGGACGGCATCGGCCTTGCGCAGTTCGCGCGCGTCGACGCCGATCGAATCGGCGGTTTCCCGGTCGTCGATCGTGTGCGCGAGGTACCAGGCGTCGAGCACCGGCGTCACGGCAAGGCTTGCCATGGTCTCGCGATAGGCGCGTGCGGCGAGCGTGGCGAGGCCGCGCCGGCCTTTCTTGTCGAGCAGGTCGCGGCCGGCAACGGCGAAGCTGGCGGCGAGCCGCTTCAGGTCCCATTCCCACGGCGCCACCGCCGTCTCGTCGAAGTCGTTGATGTCGAAGGTGAGCCGCCGCTCGGGCGTCGCGAAGCCGCCGAAGTTCAGGCAATGGCAATCGCCCGCCGCCTGTACGTGGAGTCCCGTGGCCGGTGTCGCGGCGAGATCGGCCGCCATCACCGCGGCGGCGCCGCGCAGGAAGGCGAAGGGCGAGGCCATCATGCGCGCATAGCGCAGGGGCAGGAGCTCCGGCAGCCGCGTCTCGCCCTGCTCGATCAGGATCTCGACCGGATCGCGGCGGTCGGCAGGCGGTGTCCAGGCGGCGTGGCCCCGCCGCGGGCAGCGCTCGCGCAGGGCCCGGCCGCGCGCGAGCCGCTCGCGCACCGAAAGGGTATGGGTTTGCGACGGCAGGCCGTCCGGCGGGTTTTCCATGGCGCCGCTCATGGCACGAGCCGCAGCAGATTGTCGACCGTATCGGCTTCGGCCGCCGGCTTGTCGGTGCGGATGCGGTTGATGCGCGGGAAGCGCAGCGACACGCCCGACTTGTGGCGCGTCGAACGGGCGACGCCGTCGAACGCCACTTCCAGCACCAGGGCGGGCTCCACCTCCCGCACGGGGCCGAAGCGGTTGGTCGTATGGTCGCGCACCCACTTGTCGAGCCAGCGCAGCTCCTCGTCGGTGAAGCCGAAATAGGCCTTGCCGACGGGCGCCAGCTCCCGCTTGCCCTCGGCCCCGTCGCGCCAGCAGCCGAACGTATAGTCGGAATAGAACGAGCTGCGCTTTCCGTGGCCGCGCTGGGCGTACATCATCACGCAGTCGGCCAGCATCGGGTCGCGCTTCCACTTGAACCATGGGCCCCTGGGCCGGCCGGCGAGATAGGGGCTGTCGCCGCGCTTGAGCATCAAGCCTTCGATGCCGTCCTGTCGCATGGCCTCCCGCAGCTCGGCGAGATGGGCCCAGTCGGTGAAGACGACCAGCGGCGAGATGTCGAAGCGGGTGCGCGGCTTCTCGGCCATCCAGGCTTCGAGCCGGGCGCGCCGCTCGTCGAAGGGCAGCGTGCGCAGGTCGCGGCCCTCGAGCCACAGCACGTCATAGAGGCGGACATGGGCGGGATGCTCCTTGAGCATCTTCAGCGTCACGGTCTTGCGGTTGAGCCGCTGCTGCAGGTCGTTGAAGGGCGCGACGGCCTCCTCCCGTCGCACCAGCAGCTCGCCGTCGAATACGCCCTCGAAGTCGATGGCCTCGACGATGTCGGGGAAGGCGCCGGATATGTCCTCGCCGGCGCGGCTGTAGAGCCGCTTGATGCCGCCGGAGGAGGCGATCTGGACGCGGATGCCGTCCCACTTCCATTCGGCGCGGAAATGGGCGGGGGCGAGCGTATCGAGCTCGGCGCGGTCGATCGGATTGGCCAGCATCGGCGACAGGAAGGCGCCGCCCATGTTGCTGTGGGGCTTCGGCCCGCCTGCCAGAAGCCAGTCGAACAGCGGACGGTAGGGCGCGCTCAGCCCGTGCCAGACCTCCTCGACCTCGGCGGCCGGCTGGTTGCCGATGTTGGCGGCCGCCTGCTTGGCGAGCCGCGCCGAGACGCCGACGCGCAGGGCGCCCGTCAGCAGTTTCAGGAGCGCCCAGCGGCCCGTGGCGTCGAGCGAATCGAGCCAGCGCTTGAGGATGGCCGGCGTCTGCATCCTGGTCGCGCGCTGCAGCGTCTCGACGACCTCGGCGAGGCTGGGCGCTGGACCGGACTCGGGATCGGTCTCCCAGATCAGCGCCAGCGTCTCGGCGAGATCGCCGACATAGTCGTAGGAGAGATGGAACAGCTCCGGTCCGATCTTGTCCTCGCCGAAGGTGCGCAGCAGGGCGGGCTTGGCAGCTGGAAAATCGAGTCCCCCCGTCAGCGCGGCAAGCGCCCAGCCGCGGTCGGGATCGGGCGTCTGGCGCAGGTAGGTCTCGATCAGCCGCAGCTTGGCGTTGCGGGCCGGCTGGAAGGAGAGCGAGTCCAGCAGCTCGGCGAAGGCCTGCATCAGCGTACGGCCTCTCGCCGGGTTCCTCTTCCCTGGTGAGGGGAGGCGACCGCAAATCGTGCGAACCGCCGGTTCACGACTCGCCCTCTTCTTCCTCGCGGCCGGCGAGGTGCAGCGCCTCGGCCTCGATGCCGATCGAGCGGGCATGATGGACGAGCGCTTCCTCGCGGCCATGCGTCACCCAGACCCTGGGCGCGCCGACATCGACGAGGGTCTGCTTGAGTTCGCTCCAGTCGGCATGGTCGGAAATGATCAGCGGCAGCTCGGCACCGCGTTGCCGCGCGCGGGCGCGCACGCTCATCCAGCCGGAGGCCATGGCCGACACGGGATCGAAGAAGCGCCGCGACCAGCGGTCGGCGATGGCCGCGGGCGGGCAGAGGACGATGGCGCCCTTGAAGGTCTCGAGGATGGCATCCGACACCGGCGCGATGTCGCCGAGATCGACTCCCTGCTTCTGGTAGAGCGCGCACAGGGCGGTGAGGCTGCCATGCAGCCAGATGCGCCTGTCGTAGCCCGCCGCCCGCAGGAGCTTGATGACCCGCTGGCACTTGCCGAGCGCATAGACGCCGACCAGGTGGGTGCGCTCCGGGAAGGTGTGCAGCGACCGCAGGAGCTTGCCGACCTCGCTGGCGTCGGAGGGATGATGGAAGACCGGCAGGGCGAAGGTCGCCTCGGTGATGAACACGTCGCAGGGCACCGGCTCGAACGGGGCGCAGGTGGCGTCCGGCTGCCGCTTGAAGTCGCCGGAGACGACGATGCGCTGGCCTCTGTATTCCAGCACGACCTGTGCGGAGCCGAGGATATGCCCGGCCGGCACCAGGCTCACCTCGACCTCGTCCATCCGCACGCTGTCGCCGTAGGCGAGCGCCTGCTGCTGCGTGTTCGGCATGTCCTGGAAGCGGGCGCGCATGATGGCCAGTGTCTCGGGCGTGGCCAGCGCGGCACGATGACCCGGCCGCGCATGGTCGCCATGGCCGTGCGTGATCACGGCGCGCGGTACTGCAACGGCGGGGTCGACATAGAAATCGCCGGGTTCGCAGTAGAGGCCGCGCGGGGTCGGGTAGAGCCAGGAACGGGGATTCAGTTCGATCATGCCTTCAGTCAGGCCGCATGAGAAAAACTGAAGATTGACATTGGGCGTCTGCCTCCGTTCCCATTTTAAAAAGGGAAATAAAAACGTTACCGGGAAGTAACCAGCTTCTCCCGCATGAGAATTCCTGCAGGCGGGCGCCGGCGGCCCCCGATCCTCCGCGGAGCCTGAGCGGCGCCAGCATAGGCCAGATCGGCATCCGGTGCCGATTCCGGTCGCCAACGGCGACGGACCGTCGCTGCGCTCCGTCGGCAATGCCCCGTCGCCGGTTGGCTGATACAGAATAGGCAATGGCCGTTTCCTCGCTCCTGACCAGGCCCGATGCGGCGACACCCGCACTGCCCGACCTGTTCGCGCGCTGGTTCGAAGGCCGCGGCTGGACACCGCGGCGCCATCAGCTCGACCTCATCGCGCTGGCGGAAGCGGGAAGGAGCGCGCTGCTGATTGCGCCCACCGGCGGCGGCAAGACGCTGGCGGGTTTCCTGCCGTCGCTGATCGAGCTCACGGAGCGGCGGAGGGCGGGAAAGGACCTCGCCCATGCCAAGGGCAAGGGCGAACTGCACACGCTCTACATCTCGCCGCTCAAGGCGCTGGCGACCGACATCCGCCGCAATCTCGAGGCGCCGATCAGCGAGATGCAGCTTCCCGTCCGGGCCGAGAGCCGCACCGGCGATACGCCGCAGAGCCGACGCCTGCGCCAGCGCGAGCGGCCGCCCGATCTCCTGATGACGACGCCGGAGTCGCTGGCCCTGCTGCTGTCCTATCCGGACGCCGAGAAGTTCTTCGCCAGCCTGCGCTGCGTCATCATCGACGAACTGCATACCTTCGCGACCTCCAAGCGCGGCCATCACTTGGCGCTGTGCCTGGCGCGGCTGGCAGCGCTGGCGCCGAAGACGCGCTTCGTCGGCCTGTCGGCGACGGTGGCCGATCCGCCGCAGCTCAGCGACTACCTGCGACTGCGAGACGCCGAGACGGTCGAGATCGTCGAGGGCGATCCCGGTGCGCCGCCCAGGGTCTCGATCATCGATGCCCACGAGCGTCTGCCCTGGGGTGGGCACATGGGCCAGCATGCGGTGCCCGAGGTCTACAACATCATCCGCCAGCACAAGACCTCGATCGTGTTCGTGAACACGCGCGCGCAGGCGGAACTCACCTTCGATCGGCTGTGGCGCATCAACGACGACAATCTTGCCATCGGCCTGCATCACGGGTCGCTGGCCGTCGAACAGCGGCGCAAGGTCGAGGCGGCGATGGCGGCCGGCAGGCTGCGCGCGGTGGTGGCGACTTCCTCGCTCGATCTCGGCATCGACTGGGGCGATGTCGACCTGGTGATCCAGATGGGCGCGCCGAAGGGCGTGAGCCGCCTGATGCAGCGCATCGGCCGCGCCAACCACCGGCTGGACGAACCCAGCCGCGCGCTGATTGCGCCGGCCAACCGCTTCGAGGTGCTGGAATCGCTGGCGGCGCTGGAGGCGATCGAGGCGCGCGAACTCGACGGCGATCCGCCGCGGCCGGCCTGCCTCGACGTGCTGGCCCAGCACATCGTCGGCACCGCCTGCGCCCAGCCGATCGACCGCGAGGCCTTCTTCCACGAAGTGCGGCGCGCCCAGCCCTACCGCGACCTGAGCGCCAAGGACTTCGACGACACCTTCGACTTCGTCGCCACGGGTGGCTATGCGCTGGCGGCCTACGACCGCTGGCATCGCCTCAAGCAGCTGCCCGACGGACGCTGGATGCTGTCCTCGCCGCTGATCGCGCGCCAGTTCCGCATGAATGTCGGCACCATCGTCGAGCTGCCGCTCCTGAAGGTGAAGCTGCGGCGCGGGCCGGTGCTGGGAGAGGTGGAGGAATCCTTCATCCAGGGGCTGGTGCCGGGCGACACCTTCGTCTTCGCCGGCCGGCTGCTGCGCTTCGAGGGCGTGAAGGACCTGGCGGCGGTCTGTTCGCTGGCCACCACGGGCGATCCGAAGGTACCGGCCTATGGCGGCGGCCGGCTGCCGCTCTCGACTTTCCTCGCCGACCGTGTGCGCGGGATCCTGCAGGACCCGTCGCGGCATCCCAAGTTGCCGGCCGAGGTACGGCAGTGGCTGGATATCCAGCGCTGGCGCTCGACCCTGCCCAACAGCCGCAATCTTCTCGTCGAAGGCTTTCCGCGCGGGTCCAAGCAATTCATCGTCGCCTACTGCTTCGAAGGGCGTAACGCCCACCAGACGCTGGGCATGCTGCTGACGCGGCGCATGGAACGGATGGGGCTGAAGCCGCTGGGCTTCGTCGCCACCGATTACGTGCTCGGCCTGTGGGGGCTCAGGCCGCCGACCAAGCAGCAGATCGACCAGCTCTTCGACGAGGACATGCTGGGCGACGATCTCGAGGCGTGGATGGACGAATCGACCATGCTGCGGCGCTCGTTCCGCAACGTCGCGGTGATCGCCGGCCTGATCGAGCGGCGCTTCCCGGGCGAGGAGAAATCGCGCCGGCAGGTGACGTTCAGCTCCGACCTGATCTACGACGCGCTGCGCAAGCACGAGCCCGACCACATCCTGCTGCGGGCCACGCGGCAGGACGCGGCCTGGCAGCTTGCCGACCTCAAGCGCCTCGGCGATCTCCTGAAGCGCGCCAAGGGCCGCATCGACTACCGCCGCCTCGACCGCATCTCGCCGCTCGCCGTGCCGGTGCTGCTGGAGATCGGCAGGGAGCGCGTGCTGGACGGTACCGCCGAGGATGAGCTGTTGGATATTGCGGCGCAGGAACTGATCGATGAGGCAACGCGATTGGCATAGGCTGCGCGCCGCATCGAAGGAGGAAACAATGGAGATCGTCGAAACGCTGAAGGATGCGGTGCAGGCCGGCGACGTGCCGGGCGTGGTCGCGGCGGCGGCGACGGACGAAGGCGTGATCTTCGAAGGCGCCGAGGGCGTGCTGAAGCCCGACAGCGTGATCTGGATCGCCTCGATGACCAAGGCGGTGACGGGGGCGGCCGCCCTGCAGCTCGTGGAACGCGGCAAGCTCTCGCTCGATGCGCCGGCGGCCGACCTCGTGCCGGAGATCGGTGCCAAGGAAGTGCTGGTCGGGATCGATGCCGACGGCACGGTGCGCACGCGCCCGCCGAAGCGGCCGATCACGCTGCGCCATCTGCTGACGCATACGGCGGGCCTGGGCTATGACACCTGGAACGCCGACATCTACCGCTACGTCCAGCTCAAGGGCGTGCCCAGGCCGGGCACGCGGGCGGTGCTGGCGACGCCGCTGCTGTTCGATCCCGGCGAGCAGTGGGAATACAGCATCGGCATCGACTGGGCCGGCCTCGTGGTCGAGGCGGCGAGCGGCGTCCGGCTCGACCGGTACATGCGGGAGAACCTGTTCGAGCCGCTCGGCATGGCCGACACGGGATTCAAGATCGGCGCGGCGCAGCGGCCGCGCAAGGCGGCGGTCCATATCCGGGCCGAGGGCGGCGGCTTCACGGCCACCGACCACGAGCTGAATCAGGAGCCGGAAGTCTTCATGGGTGGCGGTGCGCTCTATTCGACCGTCGGCGACTATCTCCGCTTCCTGCGCATGGTGCTGGGGCAGGGCACGCTCGACGGCGTGCAGGTGCTGAAGCCGGAGACGGTGGCGCTGATGTCGCGCAATGCCATGGGCGCCGTGCGCTGCCGTCCGCTCAAGACCCAGATTCCCGGCCGCAGCGCCGACATGGATTTCGTCGACGGCATGGAATGGGGCCTCACCTTCATGATCAACCCGACGGCGTTCCCCGGCCGTCGCTCGGCCGGCAGCCTCGCCTGGGCGGGCCTCGCCAATTCCTATTACTGGATCGATCCGGCGAGGAAGGTGACCGGCGTGTGGGCGACGCAGCTTCTGCCATTCTACGATGCGCGCGCGGTCGCCGCCTTCGAGAACTTCGAACGCGCGGTCTATGCCGGCCTCTAAAGCGCGATGACTTTTGCTTCGGCCGTCGACCCGGCGCTCGTAGCGTCAGCCGCGCCTGCGCCGGGACGACGGCGTGATCTGACGAAAAGTCATCGCGCTGTAGCCCCAAGATCCATTTCCCAAGCCGGAATGGGCGGTCGCTGCTAGGCTGACGATGCCGAACCTCGGAGATGCTCGTGAGCGAAAGGCCGACACTGGACAGGGCGGTTCTCAGCGCGACCGAAGCGATGCTTTACGTCTCGGACTTCGAGCGCGCCCGTGACTTCTACGTCTCGAAGCTCGGCTTCGTGACCGAGTTCAGCTATGGCGAGCCTCCCTTCTATGGACTCGTGAAGCGCGACCGGGCGCGGCTGTGTCTGCGCCTGATACGCGAGCCGGTATTCGTCGGAGACATCCGGACGAGGGAGGAGTTGCTTTCGGTAGCGCTCACGGTCGACACGGCGGCGGAGGTTGGGGCGCTGTTCGAGGAGTTTCGGGCAGCGGATGTCGCATTCTACCGGGAACTCAAGCAGCAGCCCTGGGGCGCGCGCGATTTCGTCGTCCTGGATCCGGACGGGAACCTGGTGCTGTTCGCCGGACCGAGCGGTTGAACGCCGAAATGGGCGCCTCAATGGAAGTCGCGTGAGGCGATCCGGATCGTCGGGCGGTCGAGCATGATCTGGCTGCGGTCGTAGGGCCGCTTCTGCGTCGGCAGTCCCTTGCCGGCGCGGTGACGGGTGGCGTTGGCCTCGGGAACCGCGACGCGGCGGTCGCCGGGATCGGTGCGGGCCTCGTCGCCGCGGCCAAGGGGGAGTCTCAGGTCATCCAGTTCGGCGATGCGGTCGAGCTCGGTCGACCAGTCCCACAGATGCTCGGCGACAAGATGGATCACCAGCCCCTCGCGCTGCACCCGGCCGTTCACGGCCAGCAGGCGCGATCCCATGACGATGCGGCGATGCGCGTCGAACACTCGCGGCCAGACGACGAGGTTGGCGATGCCGCACTCGTCCTCAAGGGTGACGAACACCACGCCGGAAGCGGTGCCCGGCCGCTGGCGCACCAGCACCAGCCCGGCCAGGGTGAAGCGGTCGCCGTTGCCCGCATCGAGCAGGACGTCGGTGCGCGCCACGCGCCGCTCCGAGAGCATGGGCCGCAGCAGCGACAGCGGATGGGCGCGCAGCGACATCGCGAGCGTCGCGTAATCGTCCACCACCTGCTCGCCGAGCGTCAGCGCCGGCAGGGTGACGGCGGGCTCGGGATCGCGGATGGCAGGCCTCGCCTCGAACAGCGGCAGCGGCGTCTCGGAGAAGGCGCGTACCGCCCACAGCACGTCGCGGCGTGACAGGCCCATCGAGGCGAAGGCATCGGCGCGCGCCAGCGCCAGGATCTGGCGCCTGGTGAGGCCGCCGCGCCGCCACAGGTCGGCCGGGTCGCGATAGGGCGTGCCGCCGCGGCGCTCGACCATGCGCTGCATGTCCTTTTCAGTGAGGCCTGCGACCTGGCGGAAACCGAGACGGAGGGCGCATTTCGGTCCCGAGGTCTTTTCCAGCGTGCAGTCCCAGTCGCTGGCGTTGACGTCGGGCGGCCGCACCTCGACGCCATGCTGGCGCGCGTCGCGGACGAGCTGGGCCGGGGCATAGAAGCCCATCGGCTGCGCGTTCAGGAGCGCGGCCGCGAAGACCTCGGGGAAGTACCATTTCACCCATGACGAGGCGTAGACCAGGATCGCGAAGCTGGCGGCATGGCTCTCGGGGAAGCCGTATTCGCCGAAGCCCTCGATCTGCCTGAAGCAGCGTTCGGCGAACTCGCGCTCGTACTCGTTGTCGATCATGCCCTGGATGAAATCGTCCTTGAGCTTGTGGATGGTGCCCGAGCGGCGGAAGGTGGCCATGGCGCGCCGGAGCTTGTCGGCCTTGGCCGGGCTGAAGCCCGCGCCGTCGATGGCGATCTGCATCGCCTGTTCCTGGAACAGCGGCACGCCGCGCGTGCGTTCGAGGATCGCCCGCAGCTTGTTGCTGGGATAGGCGATCTCCTCGTCCCTGAGCGCGCGGTTCTTCAGGTAGGGATGCACCATGCCGCCCTGGATCGGACCGGGCCGCACGATCGCCACCTCGACCACGAGGTCGTAGTATTTGCGCGGCTTGAGCCGCGGCAGCATCGACATCTGCGCCCGGCTCTCGACTTGGAACACGCCGACCGAATCGGCCTTGCACAGCATGTCGTAGACGGCTGGATCGTTGGGCTCCATGCCGAGCCTGGGCCGCTTGCCGTAATGCTGCTCGATCAGCGCGAAGGCCTTGCGCAGGCAGGTCAGCATGCCGAGCGCCAGCACGTCGATCTTGTATATGCCGATGGCGTCGAGATCGTCCTTGTCCCATTCGACGACGGTGCGGTCTTCCATCGCCGCGTTCTGGATCGGGATCAACTCGTCGAGCCGTCCGGCCGTCAGCACGAAGCCGCCGACATGCTGCGACAGGTGGCGCGGGAAGCCGCACAGGCTGGCGGAGAGTTCCAGCGCCAGCGCCAGCCGCGGATCGTGCGGGTCGAGTCCCACCTCGCGCACGTGCCGGGTGTCGACGCCGCTGCCGCCGCTGCCCCACACCGTGTCGGCCATCGCGCCCAGCACGTCGGGCGAGAGGCCGAGCGCCTTGCCGACGTCGCGGATGGCGCTGCGGCTCCGGTAGGCGATCACGGTGGCGGCGAGCGCGGCACGGTCGCGGCTCCATTTGCCGTAGATCCACTGGATCAGCTCCTCGCGCCGTTCGTGCTCGAAATCGACGTCGATGTCGGGCGGCTCGTTGCGCTCGTTGGAGAGGAAGCGCTCGAACAGGACCTTGGTCTCGTTGGGATTGACCTCGGTGATGCCGAGACAGAAGCAGACCGCCGAGTTGGCGGCCGAGCCGCGGCCCTGGCACAGGATCCCCATCTCGCGGGCCCTGGCGACGATCTCGTGCACGGTGAGGAAATAGGGCGCGATCTCCTTCTTCTCGATCAGCTCGAACTCGTGGCGGATGAGCTTCGCCACCTCGTCGGGCACACCCTTGGGATAGCGGCCGGCGGCGCCTTCCCAGGTCAGCCGTTCGAGCTTCTGCATCGGCGTCTCGCCGCCCTCGTACTCGACCGGATACTGGTAGCGCAGGTCCGTCAGCTCGAAGCGGCAGCGCCCGACGATCTCCTGGATGCGCTCGATCGCCTGCGGATACCGGCGGAAGAGGCGATGCATCTCCTGCGGCGTCTTGAGGTGACGTTCGGCCGAGGCGAAGCGATGGAAGCCCAGCTCCTCGACCGTGCAGTTGAGGCGGATGGCGGTCAGCACGTCCTGCAGCGCTCGCCGCTCGGGCACGTGATAGTGCACGTCGTTGGTGGCGACGAAGCCCACCTTCATCCGGGTCGCAAGCGAGTCGAGCACGGCCAGCCGCCGGGCGTCGTTGCCGCGGAACAGCATGCTGCCGGCGAGATAGCAGCGGTCGCCGAACAGGCGGGCCATCTTGCGCAGCCTCTCGTGGAAGGCCGGATCGTCGAGATTCCGCGGCGGCAGGACGATGGCGAGCAGGTTGTCGGAATGGGCGGCGAGATCGTCGAAGGTGAAATCGCACCGGCCCTTGGCGGCGCGGCGATTGCCGAGCGTCAGCAGGCGCGACAGCCGCTTGTAGCCCTCGACATCGATCGGATAGGCAAGCAGGGAATAGCCGTCGCGCGTCTCCAGCCGGGCGCCGACCAGGAGCTTGAGGCGCTTGTCCTGCGGCACGTCCTCGTCTTCGTAATAGTCCCTGATCGCGGTGAAGGCGCGCACGACACCGGCCAGCGTGTTGCGGTCGGCGATGCCGATGGCGTTGTGGCCGAGTTCGGCCGCCTGATAGACGAGCTCGCCCGGATGCGAGCCGCCGCGCAGGAAGCTGTAGTTGGTCGTGACCTGCAATTCGGCGTAGCGCATGGCGTCAGTCCGGCATGGATGTCAGGCGCAAAAGCCGTGCAGGAACCACCGGGTCGCGCCGCCGGCCGTGGAGGCGTTGTGGCTGCCGTCGCGGAACAGCCAGAAGCGGCCGCCATCGTCGTCCTCGACGCGATAGTAGTCGCGCACCGGCGGCGTCGAATGGGCCGGCGCGTGCCGGCCGCTGGTGCGCGGCCGCCACCATTCGTCGGCGATCCGCTCCGGCCCTTCGACGCGCACGATGCGATGGGCATGGCGGCGCCACTGGAATTGGCGCGGCGGATCGTCGGGCAGGAGCGCGGTGACGTCGATCGGCTCGGGCCGCTGCAGCAGCCGCGTCGGCCGCGCGCCCTTCATCGAGGCGAGCCGTGCCCAGGCGCCTGCCGCCGCCGGCCTGGCGGAGACCGGCGCCGTTCCCTGCACGCGCTCGGGCAGGTGACTGTCGCGCGGCGCGAGGCGCACGACATTCTCCGCGCCCAGGCGCAGGGCCAGCCGGTCGGCGAGATCGATCGTGCCGTCCATGCTGGCGAAGGAGGCGCCCGCGGTGCCGGTGTCGGGCAGCGGCTCCTGCGCGCCGGTCCAGTCCTCGACCTCGGGCGCGCTCAGGATCATCAGCTCGACGCCGAAGCCGGGATCGAGTTCGCCGAGCCTTTCCTCGAACAGCTTCATCAGCCGGGGATTGTCGCGGTTGGGACGGCTGGTGCCGATGCCGGTGCGGTCCACCGAGCCGTCGACGCGATAGAGCGCGATCTCGAGCTTGCGTGCGCCGACGCCTGCCTGCTCGAACTGCCGGCAGAGTGCGGCCAGCAGGCGGCTGGTGGCGGCGGCAATGTCCTCGGGCCGGCCGATCGGCTCGGCGAAGGCGAGGCGGCTGCGGAAGGCGGGCGGCACACGGCGCGGTTCGATCGGCTCGTCGACGCGGCCCAGCGCCTGGTCGAGCCGCGTCAGCGGCCGGTCGCCGAAGCGGCGCGCCAGCGGCCCGCGCGGCAGCGCATAGAGATCGCCGATGCGGCGCAGGCCGAGCTTGAGGAAGGTTTCGAGGACCGGCGTCTGCAGCCGCAGCCCGTCGATCGGCAGGGCGGCGAGCGCCTCGCGCTGACCATGGGGCGGGCAGTAGAGATCGGTCTGGCGCTCGCCATAGCGCGCCAGCGCCCAGGCCGCGCCCGCCGTATCGGCCAGGGCGGCGCGGCAGGTGAAGTCGTGGCGCGCCAGACGCTCGACGAGATCGGCCAGCAGGGCGCGTTCGCCGGCTTCGCCCGGCCCGAACAGGTGGCCGCAGCCGGTGACGTCGAGCAGCAGTCCGGCATCGCCGCCGAAGCCGCCGGCGCTGCAGGCTTCCAGGCGGCCCTCGGCATCCGGCTCGGCGAGGGCGGCACCCAGCGGATCGATCGCGACCCAGGGCGTGTAGCGGTCGCACCAGCCGGCGAGCGCCTCCAGCAGGCGGCGGTCGGCGTCCGGCTCGACGCCGGTCGTGATCAGGTCGGGCACCAGGGCGCGCGCATCGGCCAGCCGCAGGTGCGGCCGCAGGCCGGCGGCGCGGGCATGGGCATTGACGGCCGCCAGGCGCGGGCAGCCGTCGAGCCAGACGACGGTGGCCGCGGCCCTAGCCGACCAGTCTTTGGCGGCCTGGATCTCCCCAGCCGAGTCCGGCCGCGGCCGGGCCAGCCGATCGGTGGCGAGCTTGGGGAACCACAGCGAGATGATGCGTTTCATCGTTCCACTCCACGAGCCAGCTCGGCATCTCCTCGGTCGAGGGCGTGCCGAAGCGGTTGCGTCTGAGTTCGAGGCGCCACTGCACGGTGACGGGATCTTCGGAGCCTGCCGCCGCGGGCGACGGCGCCGAGGCGACGCGCCAGCGGGTCGTGCAGACGCTTTGCGGCGGGGCCGGCTGGGACCGCAGCAGGAGGGCCGGCACGCCAGTCTTCTCCGCCGCCAGCGACAGGCGGCGGCCGGCGGTTAGGTCGGCGGCGCGGGTCTCGCCCAGCACGGCGGCGATGCCCGGCGTGCGCAGCCCTTCCTCCATCGCCCAGAACAGATCCTCCTCGCGGCGCGCCGTGACCATCAGCAGACGCGCCGGGTCGACCCAGCCGGCCAGGGCCGGTGCGTAAGGCGGGGCATCGAAGACGCCGGACGGCTGGCGGCACCAGAGGATCGTCCCCGCCGGACGGTCCTGGCCGAAGCGGCCCAGCAGATGGGCGGCGAAGCCCAGAGCGGCGCCGTCATGGGGGGCGATGCGGCCCGACGGCGTGGGACCGGCCTCGATCTCGTGCAGGGCGCCGGTCAGCAATCCGCCCTCCGGCAGCAGGGTGTCGATGGCGGCGAGGCCCGTGGGAACGGCCAGCCGTCCTGCCTGCTGGAGGCTGTGCGCGCGTTCCAGCCGGCGGACCTGCTCGCGCAGCGTCGGCGGGACCTGTCCCTGCGTGGCTCTGCCCTGCGTGACTCTGGCCTGTGCGATCTTGGCGGCAGGGGGAGCAAAGGCGTTCGGGGAAATGACAGGCATTGCCCCCTCGGGTCTCTTCCAGTGGTTGGGGATAATTGTTCTTGTTTTGTTCTAATCACCTGACCTTGAAGAGTCAACGGCCCCGGCAAGGCACTTCGGGCTGGCACGGCCCCTGCTTTTGGCCTGAAGTCGCTTCCTTCCCGGCATCGCGCGGAGGCTCCGCATGACCCTGCGATTTTCCTGTGCCGCCCTGATCGCCACGGTCTTCGCCCTGCTGGCCGGGCCGGCCCTGGCCCGCTGTTCGAAGAACCTGGTCGAGGATTTCGGCTCGCCCCTGCTGCGGTTCGCTTCCTTCGACGGGATGCGGTTGGCAGGCGATCCCTCGCCCAACCGCGCCGTCATCACCTTCCTCGGCCATGCCAGCTACCAGATCGACACCCCGCAGGGCGTGCGCGCCATCACCGACTACAACGGCGTCAACGGCTTCGGCCGCCATCCCGACATCGTCACCATGAACAACGCCCACAGCACGCACTTCACCGACGAACCGGAGGAGGGCATCACCTACGTGCTGCGCGGCTGGCCGCGCGAAGGCGAGACCGAGTCCAAAGTCGACGTCACGCTGAAGGACATGCGGGTCTGGAACGTGCCCACCAATGCGCGCGACTGGTCGGGCGGCGTGCGCATCAACGGCAACTCGATCTTCATCTTTGCCGTCGGCGACCTCTGCATCGCCCATCTTGGCCACCTGCATCAGCGGCTGACGCCGGCGCACCTCGAGGCGCTCGGCCGCATCGACGTGCTGATGGTGCCGATCGACGGTTCCTTCACCATGGGCGTGCCGCTGATGACGGAGGTCATCCAGCAGATCGAGCCCAAGGTCGTGCTGCCCATGCACTACTGGGGCCGCGCGCAGCTCGACCGCTTCGTGGGCCTGCTGGCGTCGCAGGAGCCGGCCTTCATCTGGCCGGAGCGCCGCACGATCGAGATCGTGAAGGAGGACCTGCCGGACAAGCTCACCGTCATCGCCGTGGCGGGCGACGGCGGCGGCTGAGACGGCACCGGCGGCATTCCGTCGGTGCCGTCGAACCGACTTCAGACCCGCAGATTCGTGCGCGCGAGGTCGATCACCTGCGTGGCGCGGCCGTCCATGACTGCCCGCATCAGGAACAGGCTGAAGCCATAGGCCTCTCCGATCGTGGTCTTGGGCGGCATGGCGAGTTCCTGGCGGGCGCTCACGACGTCGACCAGGGCCGGGCCCTTGTGCGCCAGCGCCTCGCGCAACGCGCCTTCGAGATTCCGCGAATCCTCGACACGGATGCCCTTGATGCCCATTGCCGCAGCCATCGCCGCGAAGTCGGGGTTCTTCAGGTCGACGGCGGTGTCGAGGAAGCCGCTCGCCTTCATCTCCATCTCGACGAAGCCCAGCGTGCCGTTGTTCAGGACGACGACCTTCACCGGCAGGCCGAGCTGGGAGAGGCTGATGAAGTCGCCCATCATCATGGTGAAGCCGCCGTCGCCCGACATCGAGATGACTTGGCGGTCGCGGAAAGTCGCCTGGGCGCCGATCGCCTGCGGCATGGCATTGGCCATCGAGCCATGGTTGAACGAACCGACCAGCCGGCGCTTGCCGTTCATCTTGAGGTAGCGTGCCGCCCACACCGTCTGCGTGCCGACATCGCAGGTGAAGATGGCATCGTCGGCGGCGAGTTCGCTCAACAGCTTGGCGACATACTGCGGATGGATCTGCTTGCCGTCCGGCCGGCCCTCCGCCAGCGCGTCGAGATCGGCGCGCGCCTTGTGATAATGCGCGAGGGCGGCGTCCAGGAAGGAGCGGTCCGTCCGGGGCTTCAGGCGCGGCAGCAGCGCCGCCACCGTGTCGGCGACCGAGCCCACCACGCCGAGATCGAGCCGGCAGCGGTTGCCGAGGCTTTCCGCCCGCAGGTCGACCTGCGCCACCTTGGCCTTCTCCGGATAGAACTGCCGGTAGGGGAAGTCGGTGCCGAGCAGCAGCAGCGTGTCGCACTCCTTCATGGCGGCATAGCCCGACGCGAAGCCGATCAGGCCCGTCATGCCGATGTCGAACGGGTTGTCGTATTCGACGTGCTCCTTGCCGCGCAGCGAATGGACGATCGGGGCATTGAGGGTGCGCGCGAGCTCGACCACCGCATCATGGGCGCCGGCGCAGCCCGCGCCACACATCAGCGTGGTCCTGGAGCCGGCATTGAGCAGTGCCGCCAGGGCGTCGAGCTCGGAATCGGCCGGCCGCACGACCGGCGGCTTGGGCGCATGCCAGCCGGAGGCCTGCACCGCCGTCGTGCGCAGCGCCACGTCGCCGGGGATGACGATCACGGCGACGCTGTTCTCGGCCACCGCGATGCGGATTGCCTTGTCGAGGACGCGCGGCATCTGGTCGACGTTGGAGACCAGCTCGACATAGTGCGAACACTCGGCGAAGAGCCGTTCGGGGTGGGTTTCCTGGAAATAATGCCCGCCGATCTCGGCGCTCGGGATCTGGGCGGCGATCGCCAGCACGGGCACCCGGCTGCGGTAGCAGTCGAACAGGCCGTTGACGAGATGCATGTTGCCCGGCCCGCAGCTGCCGGCGCAGACGGCGAGCTTGCCGGTCACGTGCGCCTCGGCCCCGGCCGCGAAGGCTCCGGCCTCCTCGTTCCTCATGTGCATCCAGTCGATGCCCTTCATGCGACGGAGCGAATCGGTGAAACCGTTGAGGGAGTCGCCTGCGACACCGTAGATCCGCTCCACGCCGGCGGCTTTCAGCGTTTCGGCCATCAGGTCGGCGATCGTCCGTGCCATTCACAACTCCGTAAGGGATGAGGGGTCAATATCGTTCAATGCGGTATCGAGCATACCGCACTTCCTCATCGAAGGTGGTGGTCGGAAGCATCCCGAGGAACGAATGGACATTCGCCGGCCGCCGCCTGGGCAATCAACCGGCCGCAAAGGCGGCGAGTTCCCCGTTGAAGCGGTCCGGGTCCTCGTAGAATGGCGCATGGCCGGCATCATCGTAGATCGACAGCCGGGCCTTGGGATTGAGAGCGAGGATCCGCCGTGACATCTCCGGCTGCGTCAGCGCATCCCTGGCGCCGAAGGTGACGAGCAGGCGTGGGACTTGGGCGAAAGCTTCGTCCAGTCCGTCGTTGCCGATCTGCACCACCCCCTGCTGCACGGCGCGCGGCACCATGCCGTTGAAGACCAGCATGCGCGCAAATGCTTCCGCCGGCGGCATCCTGGCGAAGCAGGCGGCGAGGAAGCGTGCGATTGCTTCCGTCCGTGCAGAGAGGTCCGGTGACGCGAGCCGGCCCGCATAGTCCAGCGACGTGGGAGACAGAAGGTCCGGTGAGAGCCTGGTGACGGCGTTGACGAGATTGGCACCGGCGATGTTGGCGGCGCCATGTCGTGCAACGTAGTGACCGATCACCAGTCCGCCCAGCGACCAGCCGACGAGGGTGGGGCGGTGCAGGCCGGCCGCGTCGATCACGGCCTTCAGGTCATCCGCCCAGCGGGCCGGGTCGCCGTAGGCGGATGCGTTCTCCGGCTTGTCCGAATCGCCATGCCCGCGCAGATCGAAGGTCACGATGTGGAAGCGCCGTGCGAGCGCGCTGCCCGTCTGCAGTTCCCAGGAGAGCCGACTCTGGCCGAGGCCATGGATCAGGAGGATTTCCGGATGGGCCGGATCGCCGTAGCGGCGCGCCGACAGGCGCACCCCATCCGGCGTGCGCACGTCCAGCGGTTCGCCCGGGTCGCGGTCGGCCGAGGCCGGTTGCTGCGCGTTGGCGGACAACGGGCCGGCGGTGGCCAATGTCAGTCCGAGAGCGGTCCCGAGAACGATGCGGCGGGAAAGATCCATGGTGGGCCTCATATGTTTTTTAGCGATCGATAAAGAACCGTTCTTGACCCGTCGCGTCAAGGGTTGTTTAGTGATCGATATGGAAGTTCGGACAAAGGAGAGGTCCAAAGGCGGCCGGCCGCGCGGCTTCGACCGTGACAAGGCCGTCGAGACCGCGATGCGTCTGTTCTGGCGGCACGGTTACGAGGGCGTGTCGGTCACGGACCTGACAGATGCGATCGGCATCGCCGCGCCGAGCCTGTATGCCGCTTTCGGCAGCAAGGCCGGCTTGTTCGAGGAGGCGCTCGCGCGCTACGAGGAAGGCCCGGGTGCTTTCGATCTCGCCCGTCTCCATGGCGTGACGTCGCTGGAAAAAGCGGTGCGGCTCCTGCTTGAGGCCAGCATCGCCGCCGTCACCCATCCCGATCGCGAGCGCGGCTGTATGATCTCGAGCGGCCTCATTGCCTGCCATCCCGAGCACCAGGCGCTTGCCCGCGATCTCGGCAAGCGGCGGGACGGGATGCGCGAGGCGCTCGGCCGCGCCCTCCGCCCGTGGGCCGGCGAGAAAGAGGCCCGCCGCATGGCGCGCCATCTGGCGGCGGTGATGCTGGGCATCTCCATCCAGGCCCGCGACGGGGCGACGCCCGCAGAGCTGAAGGAGATCGTCGAGGAGGTTGTATCCGGCCTTGCCGCGCGTCGCTCATCGACCGATGCGCCGCGACGACAGCCGTCGCGGCGCTGACGGTCCTAGCGGCCGCTTTCGAAGCCCGAGAGGAATTGCGCCAGGTTGCGGCCGAGGTCGTCGCTGAGATAGCCGCCTTCCTGCACCAGCACGGTCGGCAGGCCGAGGCCGGCGATCTTGCGGCCCATGGCGTGGAAGCCGGCGCCGGTCACCTTGAGGCCTTGCAGCGGGTCGCTCTCGCTGGCGTCGAGGCCGAGCGCGATCACGAGCGCGGTCGGGGCGAACTCGCGGATACGGGCCAGCGCCTTGTCGCCGGCGGCAAGCCACACCGCATCCGGCGAGCCGAGCGGTTGCGGCAGGTTGAGGTTGAAGCCCTGGCCGGCGCCCGCGCCGGTTTCGTGGGCATGGCCCCAGAAGTAGGGGTAGTAGTCGGCGGGATCGGCATGGATCGAGACGGTGAGCACGTCGGCGCGCTCGTAGAAGATGCCCTGCGTGCCGTTGCCGTGATGCACGTCGACATCGAGGATCGCTACCCGCTGGTGCGCGCCACGCAGCCGCTGGGCCGCGATGGCCGTGTTGTTCAGGAAGCAGAAGCCGCCCGCCATGTCGGCGTAGGCGTGATGTCCCGGCGGACGGCAGAGCGCATAGGCCTCGCGCGCGCCTTCCAGTACCAGGTCGGCGGTCGTCGTCGCCACCTCGGTCGAGGCGAGGGCTGCGGCCCAGGTGCCCGGTCCGATCGGGCAGGCGAGATCGGCCTGGTGCCAGCCGGCGCGCCCCGCCAGCGCCCGCGGATAGGTCGCGGCATAGCGCGAGGGATGCATGTTCGGCACGACTTCGGCCGAGGCGTTGGGCAGCTTCGCCCATTCGCGCGAGGCGATCTGCAGGAAGTCGAGATAGTCCGGTGTGTGGATGGCGGCGGCCGGCGCGGTGCCATAGTCGCGCGGTGCGACGATCTCGTGGCCCGCCTGTGTGGCGGCGCCCAGCAGGCGCGTCGCCCGCTCGGGCTGTTCAGTGCTTCTCTGCTTCACGCCGCGTACGAAGAAGGTCTGCGGGTCATGGACGGCATGCTTGTCGGAATAGACGATCTTCATCGAGCGGGACTTCAGGCTGTGGCGACGGCTTTCGCCTCCCGGAGGGCGGCGATCTCGGCATCGCTATAGCCCACTTCGCGCATGATCTCGACCGTGTGCTCGCCCACCGCCGGCGACTTGCGTCGCGTTTCCACCGGTGCCTCTGACAGCTTGATGGGGTTGTTGGCTGATTTCACCGTGCCGATGCCGGGATAGTCGATCTCCAGCACGCTGCCGCGCGCCTGGGTGTGCGGGTTCTGCACCACGTCGCTGACTTTGTAGGCGGCCGAACAGGCCATGCCGGCCGGGATCAGCTTGTCGAGGAGCTCGTCCGCCGTGTGTTCCAGGAAATACGCCTCGATCATCGGTTCGAGGATGGCGCGGTTGGCGACGCGGTCGGCATTGGTGGCGAAACGCTTGTCTTCGAGCCAGTCCTGGCGGCCGAGCGCGGTGCAGAGGATGCGCCAGAAGGCATCGTTGGTGCCGGCAACGAAGATCGGCTGCGTCCGGGTCGGGAAGACGCGCAGAGGGCAGATCAGCGAATTCGACGTGCCCATGCGCTCGGGGTCTTCGCCGGTGAGGCCCAGGTTGGTGATCCAGTGGCTCATCATGTGCATGCCGACATCGAACAGGGACAGATCGAGCCGCTGGCCCT
>JAFEFG010000160.1 GCA_018240685.1 Pseudomonadota bacterium
ACGCCCGGCCGGTTGCTGCCGTCGGAATAGAAGGCGGCCTTCTGGTGCGGGTTCTCGCCGTAGCGCAGCACCTGAACGCGCTTGGCGGCGAGCGTGAGCTGCTCGGGGAACAGCTCATCCTGCTGCCTGGCGAACCAGTTGGCGATGGCGGAGTCGTAGGCAGCCGTGCGGGCGTAGGCCTTGGCGGCGAGCTTGCGGCGCAGCGCCAGCGTGGTCGCCCCCTTGTTGGCGGCGAGCTCGGCCAGCACCGAGTCGTAGTCGGCAGGGTCGACGACGACGGTGACGAAGTCGTGGTTCTTGGCCGACGCGCGGATCAGGGCCGGGCCGCCGATGTCGATATTCTCGACGCAGGTCGGGAAGTCGGCGCCGCGGGCGACCGTCGCCTCGAACGGATAGAGGTTCACCACCACGAGATCGATCGGGGCGATTCTGTGGTCGCTCATCGCCTTCCTGTGACCCTCGTCGGTGCGCCGGGCCAGGATGCCGCCGTGGATCGAGGGCTGCAGCGTCTTCACCCGCCCGTCCATGATCTCGGGGAAGCCGGTGTGGTCGCTGACCTCGGTGACCTTCAGCCCGGCATCGCGCAGGGCCTTGGCCGAGCCTCCGGTGGACAGGATCTCGACCCCGTGGGCCGCCAGCGCCTTGCCCAGCTCGACCAGGCCGGCCTTGTCGGAAACGGAGATCAGGGCGCGCTCGATGCGGGCCAGATCGGGGGTGGGGGAGGGGGTGTAGCTATGGGCGGACATGGCCGGTCTTTTAACCCCACCCCCGCCCCGATGTAAGCGACGGTTTGGCGCGAGGCGCCCTGCGTTCCGGTACCAGGCGCCGGACCTGTCGCCCGCCGCCGGCAGGTATCTTTCGGGCCGGGTGCTGCGGGCTGGATGCCGGGCTACGCGCGACAGAACCGGGGGGCTAGATCTCCGCCCCCTCGAGGACGCGGACGGCAAAGCCGTCGCCTTCCAGCGCCCGGACCAGTTCCTTGACGTGCTCGCGATCGCGCGTCTCGACCGTGACGTCGAGTTCGGCCCGCTTGGCCACGACGCCGAACAGGCGCTGGTGCTGCACCTCGACGATGTTGCCGCCGGCCTTGCCGATGATCCCTGCGACCCGGGCGAGCTGGCCCGGCAGGTCGCCGATCATGCAGCGCAGCCGCACGATCCGCCCGTCGCGCACCAGGCCGCGCAGCAGGACCGACGCGAGCAGGCGCGTGTCGATGTTGCCGCCGCTCAGGACCAGCCCGATCCTGCGGCCGGCGAACAGGTCCGGGTAGGCGACCAGCGCCGCCAGCCCCGCCGCGCCCGCGCCTTCGACCACGGTCTTCTCGACCTCGAGCAGCAGCGAAATGGCGCGCTCGATGGCGACTTCGTCCACGCTCACCACCCGCTCCACCAGGGCGCGGGCCATGGCGAGCGTCAGCTTGCCGATGTCGCGCACGGCGATGCCCTCCGCCAGCGTGTCGCCGCCGACGGATACCGGTTCGCCCGCCAGAAGCTGGCGCATCGCGGAGTAGGCCGCGGCCTCGACGCCGATCACCTTGGTCTCGGGCTTCAGGCCCCGCGCAGCCGCGGCACAACCGGCAATGAGGCCGCCGCCGCCGACCGGAATGACGAGCGTGTCGAGTTGAGGCACATCCGCGAGCATCTCGAGCGCGATGGTGCCCTGGCCCGCGATGATGCGGGCGTCGTCATAGGGATGGACGAAGACGAGGTTCTGCGCCGCCGCCAGGCGATGCGCCTCGGCGGCCGCCTCGGCCAGCGTGTCGCCGTGCAGGACGACCGTCGCGCCATGCGCGCGGGTGTGCGTGACCTTGGTATTCGGGGTGAAGGAGGGCATCACGATAGTGGCTGGGATGCCGAGCCTTCCGGCGTGGTAGGCGACGCCCTGGGCATGGTTGCCGGCCGACATGGCGATCACGCCGCGCGCCCGCTCCTCCGGCGTGAGCTGCAGCAGCGTGTTCAGCGCCCCGCGCTCCTTGAAGGAGGCGGTGAACTGCAGGTTCTCGAACTTGATCCAGATGTCGGCGCGGAAGATGCGCGACAGGGTTTCGCTGCGCAGGCAAGGCGTGCGCACGATGGCGCCGTCGATTCGTTCGGCCGCCGCCCGGACGTCGGTTAGCGTAACGGGGGCCAGCGCAACGGGAAGGGGTGTCATCACACTGCTCTTTTGCGATCGATCCAGTCGCGCGTGCGATACCAGGCGCCGATCACCGGAAGGATCCAGGAAGGGTCGCCGTTATAGAAGGCATTGTCCGGAAAATCGCGGCCGTCGAAGGGATTGATTGCCGCATTCGAGCCGCCGGCGATCTTCTTGGCCGTCTGGGTGCCGAGATAGGTCATCATGGCAACGCCGTTGCCGTTGCAGGCGAGGAGATAGTGCAGGCCCTCGTCCGTGCCCATGTGCGGCATGTAGTCGAGCGCGAAGGCGACGTTGCCGGTCCAGACATGGGTGATGCGGATGCCCTTCAGCTGCGGGAAACGGTCGATCATGTATTGGTAGAGGATCGGTGCGCTGACTTCCGGCGGTGCGGCGGTGAAGCGGGCGCGGCCACCGAAGATGAGGTGCTTCCCGTCGGGCGACGGCCGGTAGTAGGTCAGCACGCGCTTGGTGTCGGCGATCGAGCGCAGCTCGGGGATGAGTTCCGTCGCCGGCATCGGCAGTTCCTCGGTGGCGATGATATGGCTCGCCACCGGCACCACGCGCCGCTTCAGCCGCGGCGTCAGATCGCCGGTATAGCCGTTGGTGGCGATCACCACTTCCCGTGCCTGGATCGGGCCCTTGGCCGTCAGCACCCGCCATCCGGCGCCAACCTTCTCCGTGCGCTCCGCCTCGACATTGGCGCACAGGACCGCGCCGGCGCGATGCGCGGCCTCCAGCAGGCCCTTGTAGTAGAGCGCCGGATGAAGGTGGCCGGAGCGGCGCGCATACATGCCGCCGAAGTAATAGTCCGACGCGATCATCTCGTGCTGGCGTTCGCGCGGGATCATCTCGGCGCCAACATCGGCGTATGTGTTGAACATCTCGATCTTGGCGGCCTGCTCGTCGTAGTGACGGGGCGTCCAGGCGCCGACGAACCGGCCCTTCCTGATCACGCCGCATTCGATCTTCTCGCGGGCGATGATGTCCTCGATCACCGTGAGCGAGTCGGCGCCAGCGCCCAGGAACTCGGCCTTGCGGCGGGCGAACTCCTCGGCCGCCTGGTTCTTGCCGCCCAGTCCCTTGCCGAGGTTGACGCCGCCCGAGATCATGCCGCCGTTGCGGGTCGAGGCGCCGACGCCGAAATCGCCGCGCTCCAGCACCACGGCGTCGATGCCGTTGCGCCGCAGCTCCAGGGCGGTCGACAGGCCGCCGTAGCCGGCGCCGACGATCACGACATCAGTCCTGGCCGGCGGGTCCTGCGACAGAGCGTTGTTGGGCGTCCAGGCCTCCCACCACCAGGGGCGGGCCTTGAAACTCGGATGGAAGATGCCGCTGGACGCACGCATGTCGATACTCTCCGGCCGCCGCGGATAACGGTCCGCGCGGACGCCGATCCTAGAAGTCCGTCACCTTGCCGTTGAATTGCCAGTCGCCGTAGCGGGTCGGCTCGGGGCCGGGCGGGCCGCCGATTTCCTCGACTTTCTTGGGCTTCTCGGGCGGGACGGGCTTGGCCGCTTCCGCCTTCGGCTTCTCCGCCGCGGCGGCGGGTTTGTCATCCTGGGTCATGGCCGCATGATGCCGCCCCGCGCCTTGATTCGCCACAGTCCGGAGCCATCTTTTCGGCCATGAACTACTTCAAGACCGCGCTGCTTCTGGCGGCGCTGACGGCTTTCTTCCTGGTGGTCGGCTACGCGCTCGGCGGTCGCAACGGGCTCGTCATCGCCCTGGTGGTCGCGCTCGGCACGAACCTCTTTGCCTACTGGAACTCCGACAGCCTGGTCCTGCGTATGAGCAATGCCCGGGAGGTCGGGCCGCAGGAGGCGCCGGAGCTCTATGGCATCGTTCAGGATCTCAGCCAGCGCGCCGGGCTGCCGATGCCGCGCGTCTACGTCATCGACGAGGACCAGCCGAATGCCTTCGCCACCGGCCGCAGTCCCGAGCATGCCGCCGTCGCGGTGAATACCGGCCTGCTGCGCCATCTCAGCCGCGAGGAAGTGGCCGGCGTGCTGAGCCATGAACTCGGCCATGTGAAGAACCACGACACGCTCACCATGACGGTGGCGGCCACCCTGTCCGGCGCCATCGGCATGCTGGCGACCTTTGGCGGCCTGTTCGGCGGCGGGCGCGACGAGAACGGCCGGCCGCTGGTCAACCCGATCGTCGCCATCGCGGCGATGATCCTGGCGCCCCTGGCCGCGACGCTGGTGCAGATGGCCATCAGCCGCAGCCGCGAGTTCGAGGCGGACCGGGCAGGCGCGGAGATTTCCGGCCATCCGGAATGGCTCGCCTCGGCCCTGGCGCGTCTGCATGCCGGCACCCAGGCGATTCCCAACGCGACGGCGGAAGCCAATCCGGCGACCGCGCATCTCTACATCGACAACCCCCTGTCCGGCGGCGGCATGGCGAGCCTGTTCTCGACCCATCCGCCGATGGAGGAGCGCATCGCGCGCCTTCAGGCGATGGCGGGGTCGATGCCGCCGTCGAACGCCTCGGCATCGCGCCTGCGAGCCGGCGGATCGGTGCCCCAGACGGGCGGCCGCGGCCCCTGGGGCTGACCTCAGGCCTTGGGCGGCAGGGGCGCCGGCCCCTCGCCGAGGTCGGTGTCGAGGATACGCTCGCCGCGCTTGGTGATGCGGTCGGTCGAGACCTCGATGTCGCGCAGGTCCTTCTCGGTCTGCGTGAAATGGGTCTTGAGCTTGGTGACGCGCTCGTCGAGCCGGCGCACGTCGTCGAGCATCAGCCCGACTGCCTTCTGGATCTCGCCCGCCTGCTCGCGCATGCGCACGTCCTTGAGGACCGCGCGTACGGTGTTGAGCGTGGCCATCATGGTCGTGGGCGAGACGATCCAGACGCGCGCCTTGTAGGATTCGTCGACCACCGACGGGAAATTGGCGTGCAGCTCGGCATAGATCGCTTCGGAGGGCAGGAACAGCAGCGCCGACTCGGCCGTCTCGCCGGGCACGATGTACTTGTCGCGGATGTCGCCGATATGCTTGCGCATCGCCTGCTGGAAGGCACGTTGCGCCGCCACCAGGCCCTGCGCGTCGCCGGGCGCGACCGCGCGCAACTGGCGGTAGCTCTCGAGCGGGAACTTGGCGTCGATGGCAATTGAGCCAGGCGGGTTGGGCAGCCGCAGCAGGCAGTCCACCCGCGATCCGTTGCTCAGGCCGCACTGGAATTCGTAGGCCGAGGGCGGCAGCGCGCTCTGCACCAGGTCGTTGAGCTGCACCTCGCCGAAGGCGCCGCGCGCCTGCTTGTTCGACAGGATCTCCTGCAGGCCGACGACCTGGGTCGACAGGTCGCCGATCTTCTTCTGCGCCTCGTCGATGCGGGCCAGCCGCTCGCGCAGGTCGGTGACCACCTGCCCGGTCGCCTTCTCGTTGCGGTCGAGGCGTTCGTTCACGACCTTCGTCAGCGCCTGCTCCTGCTCGCGCAGCGAACGCTCGACCCGCTGGACGGTGTCGGCCTGCTGGCTCAGCGCCAGCTCCAGATGGCGGCGGACGGCTTCGGTCTCGCCATTGTCGCCCCGGCGCAGCAGCAGGACGATCAGCCCGACAAGCAGTAGGGCGATTAGCGCCAGCAGGGCATAGGACAGGATATCCATTGCCGCTTCTTATAGGCTCCCGGCTCGACAAGCGCACGGCCGGCGATTAAGCAAAATCCCCAAATGGCCCCTTCCGACCGCGATCCCGACGTCTGGCTGTTCGACGTCGACAACACGCTGTATCCGGCAGGCTGCAACCTGTTCTCCCAGATCGATGTGCGCATCAACCGCTACATCGCCGAGCGGCTCGGACTGCCGCTCGACGAGGCGCGGGTGATCCAGAAGCAGTACTGGCGCGAGCACGGCACCTCGATGCGGGGCATGATGACCCTGCACGGCGTCGATCCGCGCCATTTCCTCGACTATGTGCACGACATCGACTACTCGCCGATCAAGCCGAACCCGGGGCTGAACGAGTCGCTGGCGGCGCTGCCGGGCCGCAAGATCGTCTTCACCGCCGGTGACGTGCCGCACGCCACCAACGTCATGGAACGGCTGGGCGTCGCCCATCACTTCGAGGCGATCTTCGACATCGTGGCGGGCGACTACTGGCCCAAGCCGCACCAGGCGATCTACGACAAGCTGGTGGCGAAGCACGGCATCGATCCCCGGCGCGCGGCCTTCGCCGACGACATCTCGGCCAACCTCAAGCCGGCGCACGACATGGGCATGCGCACGGTGTGGATCCGCACCGAGGAAAGCGTGAAGCGGGCCGCCGACGGCAACCTCGATCACGTCCATCATCAGACCGACGACCTCGCCACCTGGCTGAGCGACTGGGTCGCGCAAAGGAGTACTGCGAAATGAAGATCCTCATCCTCGGCGCCGGCGCGGTCGGCGGCTATTTCGGCGCCCGCCTGCAACAGGCCGGCGCCGACGTGACGTTCCTGCTGCGCGAGCCGCGTGCCTCGAAGATCAAGGCCGAGGGGCTGGTCATCAAGAGCACCAAGGGCGACGTGGTGCTGCCGGTCAAGGTCGTCACCAAGGGCAGCGAGGGCGGACCGTACGACATCGTGATCCTGACCTGCAAGGCCTACGATCTCGACTCGGCCATCGAGGCGATCGCGCCGGCCGTCGGTGAGAACACGACGATCGTGCCGATGCTGAACGGGCTCGCCCATCTCGACGTGCTCGACGGGAAGTTCGGCGCCGCCAAGGTGGCGGGTGGGCTCGCGCGGATCGGCAGCACGCTCGGCCCTAATGGCGAGGTGGTGCATTCCAGCCCGTTCGCCGGTCTCTCCTTTGGCGAACGGTCGGGCCAGCCCGTGCGCGCGTCGCTCCAGGAACTCGATGCGCTGTGCAAGAAGGCCGGCCTCGAGGGCGGGCTCAACGACAAGATCAACCAGGATCTCTGGGACAAGTGGATCATGCTCACGTCGCTGGCGGCGATGTGCTGCACCCTGCGCGGCACCACCGGCGACATCCTGTCGGCCGACGATGGCGAGGCGCTGATGCTGGAGACGGTCGACGAGTGCCGCCGCGTGGCGTGCGCCGAAGGCTTCGATCCCGGCGACAAGGGCATCGAGCATCTCAAGGGCTATCTCACCAAGCGCGGTTCGGCCTTCGCGGCCTCCATGTTCAGCGATCTCGAAAAGGGCGGCCCCATCGAAGGCCGTCACGTCATTGGCGACATGCTGGGCCGCGCCCGCAAGCACGGCATTGCCGCGCCCAACCTGCGCATCGCCTATGCGGTCGTGCAGGCCTATGAAGCGCGCCGCGCGCGCGGCGGCCTCCCCAAGCCCGGTAAATGAGCCCTCCGGCCGGTTGAAATCCCGGCCGGCTCTTCTTACGTTTTCGTGACGGCGGCGGCTTCGCCGTGCGTTCGCGCCTGCGCGCGTCTTCTTCGTTGCACAATCCGCTTTCTCGAGAGGCCTTCCCGATGCGTGACGTCGTGCGGAGCCGTTCGGTTCCCCAGATCATTGTCGGCAACGCCGACTACGAGCGGCTGACCGATCTTGCCAATGCCTCCCGGCATCGCCTGCCGGAGGTGGCCGAGGAACTGCTGACCGAGATGGATCGCGCCAGGGTCGTCGACGATTCGGCGGTGCCGGCGGATGTCGTACGCATGGGATCGACCGTGACGTTCAAGTCGGACGACGGCCAGATCCGCACCATGACATTGGTCTATCCGGCCGAAGAGAGTCTCGACCGGCACCGCATCTCGGTGATGACGCCGATCGGCGCCGCCCTGATCGGCCTCGCCGTCGGCCAGTCGATTTCCTGGCCGGCGCGCGACGGCAAGCATCATCGCCTCACCGTCACCAAGGTCTCCACGCCGGCCGAGCCTACCTGATCGCGCCGGCGGCCCGGGGCAGCACCAGCGAGATCTCCGGGAACAGGATGATCAGCACCAGGCCCAGCAGCAGCGCACCGATATAGGGCATGTAGGCACGCCAGTGCTGGCCGACCGAGAGATTGGCGAACTTGAGCGCCATCAGCAGCCCCACGCCCATCGGCGGCAGGAAGAGGCCGATGCCGACGGCAGCCGTCTGCACGATGTTGAAGTGGTAGGGGTTGATGTTCATCTGCTCGGCGATGGGGAAGACCACCGGGATCAGGACCACGGCGGCTGGCAGGCCTTCGAGCACCATGCCGAACATCATGGTGATGACCGCGGTGCACAGCAGGAACAGCCACGGCATCGCCTTCAGCGGTCCCAGCACCTCGGCCAGGAGCTTCGGCACGCCGGACACGCCCATCAGGTACTGGAACACCGAGGCGACGGCGAGCAGGAACACGACCGAAGCGGTGAGGATGGCGCTCTCGTAGGCGAGTTTCGCGATCTCGAGATAGGTGACGTTGCGATAATAGAAGCGCGCGGCGACGAAGGCGTAGGCGGCGACTACCGCGCCGGCCTCGGTCGCCGTGAAGACGCCGCCGATGAACCCGCCCAGGATCACGATCGGGATGACCAGCGGTATGGCCGCGCGCTTTGCCGTGGCGAGGAGCCGCGAAAGATCAGGGCGCGAGTCGACCGGCCAGTCGTACTTGCGCGCCCGGTACCAGACCAGCGCCATCAGGCAGACCATGATGACGGCGGCGGGCACGAAGCCGGCGAGGAACAGCGCCAC
>JAFEFG010000161.1 GCA_018240685.1 Pseudomonadota bacterium
CAATCTTTTCGAGACGGCGCGCGGCCACAAGATCGTGGTCATGAACGTGATGTGCCGCCTGTTCATGGACGCGATCGACGATCCGTTCCGTGCCGTCGATGCGGAGCTGGCCAAGTATGCGCTCGGCCGGTCCGCGCACTTCATCCTGGTCGACGTGCATGGCGAGGCAACTAGCGAGAAGCAGTCGATGGGCCATCACTGCGACGGCCGGGCGTCGGCGGTGCTGGGCACGCACAGCCATATTCCGACCGCGGATCACTGGATCCTGCCGGGCGGTACGGCCTACCAGACTGACGTCGGCATGTGCGGCGACTACGACTCGGTGATCGGCATGAAGAAGGACGTCGCCGTCCAGCGCTTCATCCGCAAGATGCCGGGCGAGCGGTTGTCGCCGGCCGAAGGGGAGGGGACTTTGTGCGCGGTCCTGGTCGAAACCGACGACAAGACCGGGCTGGCGCGGTCCATCCGGCCGGTCCGGATCGGGGGTCGCCTTTCGCCAGCCGGCTGATTTTCAGCATCTTGTATCCCACAGGCTGCGACTATAGCTATTACCGGTACCTTGAAGAGGACCGTTGACGACCTGGGGAAAAATCGGCATCCTTTTGATGTTAAACGGTTTTTCGCCGCATTGGCGGACTGTCTTCAGGTTAGAGGGGGCGTCGGAATCTAGGTTCCGACGTTTTTTAGCGGGGGCTTCGGCCCCCGCCTTTTTTTGTGCCGTAGCCCTTCCGAGGCGTGTCTAACACTCCCAAAGCCCACGAGAAGTGGTATAGGCGGCCCATTGCATCACTTAATCTGGTTGTCAGGCCATGGCGGGCCATTCGCAGTTCAAGAACATCATGCATCGCAAGGGCCGGCAGGACGCGGCCAAGGCGAAGGTCTTCACCAAGCTGATCCGTGAGATCACCACGGCGGCGCGGCTGGGGTCACCCGATCCCAATGCCAATCCGCGCCTTCGCGCCGCGATGATCGCCGCGCGCGAGAACAACATGACGCGCGATACGATCGATCGCGCCATCAAGCGCGGATCGGGCAACGAGGCCGACGCGAACTACGACGAGGTCCGCTACGAGGGCTACGGTCCGGGCGGCGTCGCCGTGATCGTCGAGGCGCTGACCAACAACCGCAACCGCACCGCGGGCGAGATCCGGTCGATCTTCGCCAAGCACGGCGGCAATCTCGGCGAGTCCAACAGCGTCTCCTTCATGTTCGACCGCATGGGCGAGTTCCGCTTCCCGCTCAAGGTCGGCACCGCCGACGAGGTGATGGAGAAGGCGATCGACGCCGGTGCCGACGATGTCGTGAGCGGCGAGGGCGAGGACGCGGTGCACGAGATCTATTGCGCCCAGGACAGCTTCAACGCCGTACGCGAGGCGCTCGAAAAGTCGCTGGGGCAGCCTTCGTCGGCGAAGCTGATGTGGCGGCCCAAGACGACGGCGCCGGTCGAGGGCGACGCAGTCCAGACGCTACTCGACCTGATCCAGTCGCTCGAAGACAACGACGACGTCCAGAACGTCTACGCCAACTTCGAGCTGTCGGACGACGCTCTGGCGAAGTTCGCGGCCTGACGCGGCGGACGATGAGACTGATCGGCCTCGATCCCGGTCTGCGGCTGACCGGCTGGGGCGTGATCGATGTCGAGGGCAACCGCCTGCGCCATGTGGCGCATGGCGTGATCAAGGTGGCGGGCGAGCGGTCGCTCGCGGAGCGGCTTTGCGATCTGTTCGACGGCGTCGCCGCCGTCGTGGCGGCGCAGCAGCCGGTGGAGGCGGCGGTCGAGGAGACTTTCGTGAACGTCAATCCCGGCTCCACGCTGAAGCTCGGCCAGGCGCGCGGTGTCGTGCTGCTGGCGCCGGCGCGGGCCGGCCTGCCGGTGTTCGAGTACGCCGCCAACCTGGTGAAGAAATCGGTGACGGGCGCGGGGCATGCCGATAAGCGGCAGATCGCCATGATGGTCGGTCGCCTGCTGCCCGGCGTCGAGGCGACCGCCGATGCCGCCGACGCGCTCGCCGTCGCGATCTGCCACGCCCACCACCGCGCCACGGCCAAGCGGGTGGAGGCGGCGCTTTGATCGCCAAGCTCAAGGGTGTCGTCGACTCCGTCGACCCGGATGGTGCGGTGATCGACGTCAATGGCGTCGGCTACCTCGTCTCGGCCTCGGGCCGCACGTTGCGCGATCTCGTGACCGGCGGTCCGGCGACACTCCTGGTCGAGACCATCGTGCGCGAGGACGCGATCGCGCTCTACGGCTTCCTCGAGACCGCCGAGCGCGACTGGTTCCGCATTCTCACCACCGTACAGGGCGTGGGCGCCCGCGTGGCGCTGTCCATCCTCTCGACGCTGGCGCCCGACGAGATCGCCCGTGCCATCGCCGCCCAGGATCGCGCGAGCCTGAGCCGCGCGCCCGGCGTCGGGCCCAAGCTCGCGGCGCGGTTGGCGACCGAGCTCAAGGACAAGGCCGCAGCCTTCGGAGTTGCTCCGGCACCGTCCGGGACCGCCGAGGCCGCCGCGCCCGCCGGCGCCGCCGGATCGGTCAACGAGGATGCGGTGTCGGCCTTGATCAACCTCGGATACCGGCGTGTCGAAGCCTTCGGTGCCGTGGCGCGCGTCACCCAGCGGCTCGGCGCCGAGGCGACGCTTGATGCGGTGATCCGCGCCGGTCTGCAGGAGCTTGCGCGATGAGCGGCGCGGCAGAGCGGCTCGTGGCCGGCAAGCGGGCCGAGGAGGACGCGGCCGAACTCGCGCTGCGGCCGCAGACGCTCGACGACTTCGTCGGCCAGAAGCAGGTGCGCGAGAACCTCAAGATCTTCATCGCCGCCGCCAAGGCGCGCGGGGAGGCGCTCGATCACGTGCTGTTCCACGGTCCGCCCGGCCTCGGCAAGACGACGCTGGCGCAGATCGTGGCGAAGGAGATGGGCGTGGGCTTTCGGGCCACGTCGGGCCCGGTGATCCAGAAGGCCGGCGATCTCGCCGCCCAGCTCACCAACCTGCAGCCGCACGACGTGCTGTTCATCGACGAGATCCATCGTCTCAACCCGGCGGTCGAGGAGATCCTCTATCCCGCGATGGAGGACTTCCAGCTCGACCTGATGATCGGCGAGGGCCCGGCGGCGCGCTCGGTGCGCATCGAGCTGCCGCCCTTCACGCTGGTCGGCGCCACGACGCGCTCGGGCCTGATGACCCGGCCGCTGCGCGAGCGCTTCGGCATCCCGCTGCGCATGGTCTTCTACGAGCCGGCCGAACTGGAGCTGATCGTGCGCCGCGCCGCGCGCGTCCTGAAGATGGAGATCGCGCCCGACGGCGGCGCCGAGATCGCCAAGCGCTCCCGCGGCACGCCGCGCGTGGCCAACCGGCTGCTGCGCCGCGTGCGTGACTTCGCGGCGGTGGCCGGCCATGCGGTGGTCGACGCCAAGGCCGCGGATGCCGCCCTCACGCGGCTGGAGGTCGACGCGCGCGGCCTCGACGCCATGGACCGGCGCTATCTCGCCTGCATCGCCGAGAATTACGGAGGCGGCCCGGTGGGGGTGGAGACCCTGGCCGCGGCCTTGTCCGAGCAGCGCGACGTCATCGAGGACGTGATCGAGCCCTATCTGATGCAGCTCGGTCTCCTCATGCGCACGCCGCGCGGCCGGCTCCTGTCGGAAGGCGGCTACCGGCACCTCGGCCTCGCTATGCCGAAGGAGCAGAAGCGACAGCTCGACCTGCTGGCGAACGGCGGGCAGGCGGAGGAGGCGTGAGCGCCCCCCTTCTTCCAAGCTCCGGTCGCATCGAGGGAGGGCGTCACATCCTTCCGTTACGGGTCTATTACGAGGACACCGATGCCGCCGGCATCGTCTACTACGCCAACTGGCTGCGCTTCCTGGAGCGCGGGCGCACCGAGATGCTGCGGTTGCTGGGGCAGGAGCACAGCGCCCTTCGCGTCGAAAAAGGTGTGAATTGGGTCGTGCGCCGCTGCACGATCGACTACCTGAAGCCCGCCCGCCTCGACGATACGATCGAAATCGCCACCGGTTGCGGCCAGTTGCGCGGCGCCTCGCTCGACATGGTACAGGAAGCGCACCGCGGCTCCGACCTTCTGGTCCGGGCCGACGTGGTGGTCGCCTGCATGAGCGAGGCTGGTCGGCCGGTTCGCCTGCCACCACAGATTCGGCAGTCCCTGCAAGCAGTTGCAGGTCTGCACTCGCCCCGCTCACGCCATATTCGGATATAACGCTTAGGAACGGACGGAGATTACCAATGGAAGCGTTAGCGCAGGTCGCCAGCACCCCTCTCGGCGGCAGTAGTCCTCCCATCGACATGTCCATCTACGGCCTGTTCATGCAGGCCGACTGGGTCGTGAAGGCAGTGATGCTTGCCTTGTTGCTGGCCTCGTTCTGGTCGTGGGCGATCATCTTCGAGAAGATGATCCGGCTGCGCTCGCTCAAGCGCAGCGCGCAGTCCTTCGAGGACACGTTCTGGTCCGGCGTCTCGCTGGAGGATCTCTACGATCGCGTCGGCGCCAAGCCGGACGACCCGATGTCGAGCGTCTTCTCCGCGGCGATGCGCGAATGGCGCCGCTCGGTGTCCAAGGGGCTGGCCGCCAGCGGCACGGCGCGTGCCGGCCTTCGGCAGCGCATCGAGCAGGTCATGAGCGTCACCATCCAGCGTGAGATGGAGGCGATCGAGAAGCGGCTGGGCTTCCTCGCCACGGTCGGCGCCAACGCCACCTTCGTCGGCCTGTTCGGCACGGTGTGGGGCATCATGAACAGCTTCGGCCACATCGCGATGTCCAAGAACACCTCGCTCGCGGTCGTGGCGCCGGGCATCTCCGAGGCGCTGTTCGCCACGGCGATCGGCCTCGTGGCCGCCATTCCCGCCGCCGGTGCGTACAACATCCTGTCGGGTCAGGTTCAGCGCTACGCGGTGCAGCTCGAAGCCTTCGCCGGTGAATTCATCACCATCCTGTCACGCCAGCTCGAGGAACAGGGCTGATGGCCGCCATAATCCCTTCATCGGGTGGCGGCGGAGGCGGTCGTTTCCGTCGGCGTCACTATGCGCCGATCGCCGACATCAACGTCACACCGATGGTGGACGTGATGCTGGTGCTGCTGGTGATCTTCATGATCACGGCGCCGCTGCTGCAGGTCGGCGTTCCCGTCGACCTGCCCAAGACGACGGCGCAGCAGGTGGGCGGCAAGGACGAGCCCCTGGTCGTGTCGGTCAACGCCAAGGACGAGATCTTCCTTGGTGAGACCAAGTACGAGCCCGACGAGCTCGCAACCAAGCTCAAGGCCGTCCACGACGAGAAGCCCGACCAGCGCGTGTTCATCCGCGGCGACAAGAGCATCAACTACGGGCGCATGATGCAGGTCATGGGCATCGTGATCGACTCGGGCTTCCGCCAGCTCGGCCTTCTCGGCGAACAGGCCGAGGGCGCGCCGGCCAAGCCGGCGGCCCCGCAACCGGCACCGCGACGCTGACGGGCGGGGCGGGTCCATGTCCGGCCGTTCCAGGGAAAGCGTGGAGATGCGCACACCGGCGTTGCTGTCGGTGGCGTTGCATGTCTTCGCCATCGGAGCGGCGGTCGTGAACTTCGACCTGTTCAGCCGTCCGCCGCTGGAGCCGGAGCCGGTGATGGTGGAGTTCGAGGCCATCGCCCCGCACGCCGCCGCGCCCAAGATCGGCAATCCGCCGCCGCAGCCCAAGGACGCCAAGATCGACAAGGAGACCACCAAGGCGCCGCCGCCCAAGACGGCGGAGCCGATGCCAGCGCCGGAGACGCCCAAGCACGAGACGGTCGAGGCGAAGCCGGCTCCGGCCAAGCATGAAGAGAAGCCGAAGCCGGAGCCGCCCAAGCCGTCCGAAGACAAGATCGCGATGAAGCCGAAGGAGCCGGAGCAGCCCAAGCCCGATCCCAAGCCGGAGCCGCCCAAGCCGGAGCCGAAGCCCGAGGTGAAGAAGGTCGAGCCGCCCAAGCCCGCGCCGCAGAAGCCCGCGCCGCCCAAGCCGAATGTCGACAACATCGTGGACAGCATCCTCAAGAACCAGGATTCGCGTACCAAGATCCAGACGCCCGAGCAGCAGCCGAAGCCGGTCCAGCAAGTGACGCGGCAGGCGCCGTCGGCGCCCAACCTCGCCGCCGTCGTGTCGGCGAGCGAGATCGAGGGCGTGCGCAACAAGATCCGGCCCTGCTGGAACTTCCCGGCCGGCGTGAAGGACCAGGAATCGCTGATCGTGACGCTGGTCGTGCAGATGAACCGCGACGGCACGCCGACCAACGTCGAGATCAAGGATACGGGTCGCTACAACCGCGATCCGGGGTTCCGCGCCGCGACCGATGCGGCCTACCGGGCCATCATGAATCCGCGCTGCCAGCCCTGGCCGTTGTCACCGGAAAAATACAATTCGTGGCGCACGATTACCTTCAACTTCGATCCCCGCGACTACTGACGCCCGTCGCGCTATAGAGGCTGCCCCCAATGATGAAGAGGTTCGACATGATGCATCGTAGAAGACATCTGCGGACGATGCTGTGCGCCGCTGCGCTTGCCGCCTTGGCGGTGCCGGCTCATGCCCAGCTCACGATCGACATGACCAAGCCGAGCTTCGAGCCGGTGCCGATCGCCATCGTCGACTTCTCCGGGGAGTCGGTGGGCGCCCAGATTGCCGAGGTGATCCGCAACGATCTGCAGAATTGCGGCCTGTTCCGCTCGATCGCGCCCAGCTCCTTCATCGAGCGCAACGTCAATGCCAATGCGGCGCCGCGTTTCCCCGACTGGCGCAGCATCGGCGCTCAGGGGCTGGTGGTCGGCCAGATGAGCCGCATCGGCGGCAACATCAAGGTCGACTTCCGCCTCTGGGACGTCGTGGTCGGCCAGCAGGCGACCGGGCTTTCCTTCACCAGCCAGCCCAGCAACTGGCGCCGCCTCGGCCACATCATCGCCGACGCGATCTACAAGCGCGTGACGGGCGAGGAGGGCTATTTCGATACCCGCATCGCCTACGTGTCGGAGACCGGTCCGCAGACCAACCGCACCAAGCGCATCGCCATCATGGACCAGGACGGTGCCAACAACCGCTACATCACGGATGGCCGCACCCTTGCAGTGACGCCGCGCTTCTCGCCGACGCTGCAGGAGATCGTCTACATGGCCTACGGCGAGAACAACACGCCGCCGAAGGTCTATCTGCAGAATGTCGATACCGGCCGGCGCGAGTTGCTGGGCAACTTCCCGGGCATGAGCTTCGCGCCGCGCTTCTCGCCCGACGGTACCAAGGTCGCCATGAGCCTGTCGAAGGACGGCAACACCGATCTCTATGAGATGGACCTCCGGGGCCAGACGCTGCGGCGGCTGACCAGCACGCCGGGCATCGATACCTCGCCGTCCTATTCTCCCGACGGCACCCAGATCGTGTTCAATTCCGACCGCGGCGGAACGCAGCAGCTCTATGTCATGAGCGCCGGCGGCGGCGGCGAGCGTCGCATCAGCTTCGGCGACGGCCGCTACGCCACGCCGGTCTGGTCACCGCGCGGCGACTACATCGCCTTCACCAAGATCACGACCGGCGGCTTCGGCATCGGCGTGATGCGGCCGGACGGCAGCGGCGAGCGGTTGCTCGCCAATGGCTTCCTGGTCGAAGGCCCGACATGGGCGCCCAACGGCCGCGTGCTGGCGTATTTCCAGCAGCAGCCGAACTCCGGCAGCCGCAGTGGTTCAGTTTCACTGCAGCAGATCGATATCACGGGACGCTTCCAGCGCCAGATCCCGACGCCCACAGATGCATCGGATCCGGCGTGGTCGCCCTTGATTCCGCAATAGCGAGATATATGATCCGGCGACGGCCCGAGCGTAGAGCGCTCGGGTCGTCGTTTCTGGGAGAGCGGTGGATTTTTGAGTGGGAAACCGAGAGGAACGCGGCGTGAAAGCGACGCGTGAAGACTAGATGCGCACGATCAAGGCACTCGCTGCAGTCGCAGCAATGATCTTCATGGCCGCCTGCAGTAACAACGAACAGGCTGCCGTCCCGGCCAGCACGACGGTCACCCCGGGTTCCGTCGCCGACTTCAAGCAGAACGTCGGTGACCGGGTCTTCTTCGACACCGACATGTCGGGCGTTCGCGCCGACGGCCGCACGACCCTGGACAAGCAGGCGACGTGGCTGAAGCAGTACGCCAACTACCGGATCACCATCGAAGGCCACTGCGACGAGCGTGGCACGCGCGAGTACAACTTCGCGCTGGGCGAGCGTCGCGCCAATGCGGTGAAGCAGTATCTGGTCGCGCAGGGCATTCCCGCCGCGCGTATCCAGACCATCAGCTACGGCAAGGAGCGGCCGCTTGTTCCGGGCTCCGACGAGGCTGCCTGGGCCCAGAACCGCGTTGCCATCACGGCGCTGCAGTAAGGGCGGATTGCCCCCATTCAACGCCGGTCGTCCAGGACGACCGGCGTTTTTATTTGTGGGGCTGCCGGTCCTGCCTGAAAATGGCCGGGATTGAACAGAAACTAATGCACACCATGAAGACCCTCTATTCCCGGTTTCTGATGCTGGCGATTCTCGCGCTCCCGTCGGCGGCGGCGGCGCAGCGCAGCGACAGCGTCTACATCGACGACCGCCTCAATCAGCTGCAGCAGTCGATCACCGTGCTCACCGGCCAGCTCGAGCAGCTCCAGTACCAGAACCAGCAGCTGCAACAGCAGATGGAGAAGATGCGGACGGACTACGACTTCCGCATCGACCAGCTCGAGAAGGGCGGCCGCGGCGGTCCGC
>JAFEFG010000162.1 GCA_018240685.1 Pseudomonadota bacterium
GCATGGCCGCGGCCATGCGCTGATCCAGGAGTTCGTCGGTCACCTGCGAAGGATCGAAGACAAACTGATCGACGAAGCCCTTCAGTCGGGCTTTCGAGGGGCCTTCGCCGTCGTAGAAGAAAAGCAGGGTCTTGATGGCGTCGGTCGGCGCGACGGAAAAGACCGGTTGGCCGCCGGCAGTACCCATGAGGATCATGCGGCCGACTTTCTCGGGCCGTTCCAGTGCCAGCACCAGGGTCGTCGCGCCGCCGAGCGAGTTGCCGACGAAATGCGCCTTCTCGATACCCAGGACGTCGAGAAACCTTCCCATCATGGGACCATACCATTCCCAGGTGTTCTGATCCCGGGGTTTCATGTCCGATTTGCCGAAGCCGGGCAGGTCCGGAACGATGACGCGGAACCGTTCCGCTAACGCTCCGATGTTGCGGTTGTAGTTCGACCAGCCCGACGCGCCCGGCCCACCGCCGTGAATCAGGACCAATGGCTCGCCTGCGCCGGCCTCGTGGTAGTGGAACTTGCACCCGTCGACATCGACGAACCGGCTCGTGCCCTCTTCGGTGAGGATCGAGGATCGGGATGCGCTGTTCATTCTTCTTGTCTCCTTCTGGAAATCAGCCGAGGCGCCAGGTGAAAGGCGCGAAACCCTGGATCTCGACGGTGAAGCAATCGCCTGCGCCGGCGGCGATCATTGGGCCGAGAGCGCCCGAGAGCACCAGATCGCCCGCCTGCAGCGGGCGCCCGACCTCGGCCATCTTGCGCGCCAGCCACAGCACCGCGTTCAGCGGATGGCCAAGGCAGGCCGCGCCCAGCCCAGTCGCCGCAGTCCGGCCGTTTTGCGTCAGGAGCATTCCGCAGAGTCTCAGGTCGGACTCCTTGACGGCGCGCGGATGGATGCCCAGCAGATTGCCTCCGCCCGACGCATTGTCGGCGATGGTGTCCGCGAGCGTGATCTTCCAGTCCGCGATCGCGCTGTCCACGATTTCCACCGCCGGCAGGGCATAGGCGATGGCGCCGATCAGCTCGGCGAGCGACGTATCCGTGGCAGTCACTTCGCGCTCCATGACGAAGGCGATCTCCACTTCCACGCGCGGCTGCATGAAGCGGGCTGCCGCGATCTCATCGGCCTCGCTGAAGGTCATGTCGCCCCACAGCATGCCGTAGTCCGGTTCGTTGACGCCCAGCTGCTGCTGCACCGCCCGGGACGTCAGGCCGATCTTCCGCCCGACCAGCCGTCGCCCCTCCTGCAGCCAGCGGCGGGTATTGCGGTCCTGGACCGCATACGCCTGCTCCGGATCGCCGAGGCCGAATTCCGCACTCAGGGGCGGGACCGGCTTTTTCTCGCGCCGGGCGACGAAAAGGCGGTCGGCACAGGCTTGCAGCGCCCGTTCGGATATCGATTGGCCAGCCATGCTCCTGCGCGTTCCCCCGTGCGTGTTGGCGGGAGCGTCTCGGGTCATCCCCGCTTGTGCCCCCAGATGCTCGGCTTGTGATGAAGGGCCTCGGTCCATACCGCGTCGTCGACGACGCGCGCGCCGAAGCCGTATTCGACCTCGATCCCCCCGGGCGTTTCCGCGTAGAAGGAAATCATGTGGTCGTTGGTGTGACGGCCAAGGGTGGCGGTGATCCTGGCGCCGGCGGCCTGTACCCGGTCCATCGCGAAGCCGACGTCGTCGAAGCTCGCGACTTGCAGCATGAAGTGGAAAATCCGTCGCACTCCCCTGGCTGGAACCAGGGCAATCGTGTGATGGCGCGGATTGCAGTGATAGAACTCCAGCTCCCTTTTTCCCTGTCCGCGAAACTCCATGCGGATGATGTCGGAGCGGCGGAAGCCCAGGGCGCCGGCATAGAAGGTACGCAGCGCGCCGATGTCGTCGCCGCCCAGGACAACGTGGCCGAGGCCTTGATCGCCGGTGACGAAGCCGCTCACAGCCTGAGGCGAAGCGAAGGGCTTTTCGAAGCGGTCGGTCGCGCCGTAGAAAATCTCCACCTGCATGCCGATGGGGTCGCGGCAGCGGATCAGGCGGGTCACGCCGCGGTCGGCGGCAAGGGCGCCGTCGTCCTCGCTGACCGCGACGCCGAGCGCCGTCAGTTTCCGCTGCATTGCGGCAAGTTCGCCTTCGCTGCTGACCTCGAAGCCGGCAAAAGCGATGTCGCTCCTGGAACCCTGCTCGACGGCGATGCGCCAGGCCCGGTGGTCGACCCTGAGGCGTCCGGGGCCGTCGGCATCGTCCGCCGGCATCAATCCCAGCACATCGGTGGCGAAGCGCAGCCACGCGTCGGGATTCTCAACCGCGACGCCGATGTAGGCCAGGGATCGGACTGAAATCTCGCGTTGGTCTGTCATGGTTTTTCTCCCGGCTCTCTCAGTCGGGCGAGTCGCTCCGGCAGGTCGCGGCCGCCCATGGCTTGGCGCAGGCCGCGGATGCCGAAGCCGCCGTCGTAGTTCAGGATGCTGCCGGTGGCTGGAACGTTGTCGGCGCGGCTGGCGAAGAAGACGTAGGCCGCCGCATAGTCGTGTGCCGTCGGCAGCATGCCGACCGGTACGCGCTCGGGTGCCGTCTTGGCGAGATCGATGCCGGCGATCGACCGCTCGGCCATGCCCAGCGAACCCGGCCCGCGCAGATCGGTGGAAATGCCGCCGGGCGCAACCCCGTTCACCCGTACGCAGGGCGCCAACTCGAAGGCCAGTTGGCGCACGAGGCCGACCACCGCGTGCTTGCTTGCGGTATAGAGCGGCCCGCCGCCGTCAGGATAGAAGCCGGCGTTGGAGAGGGTGAAGATCATCGATCCGCGGCTCTGCACCAGCGGCTCCAGTGCCGCCTTCGCCAGCAGCAGGTAGCCCTTCACGTTGATCTGAAATATCTCGTCGAAGGCCCGGTCCAGGCTTTCTTCCGGCAGCGCGAGCAGATCGGTGGAGAAATCCCAGATGCCCGCGTTGCCGATGGCGCAATCGAGCTTCCCGAACTTCGCGACGCAGGCTGCGACCGCCCGCTTGTTGTCCGCCAGCGAGCGGACGTCGCCTTGAATGCCGACGATCCTGCCTCCGTGGGCGGCCGCGAGGGCCGCGAGCCCCTGCTCGGATCGGTCCAGCACGCCGACCCTCGCGCCCTCCTCGAGCAGGCGCTCCACCACGGCCCGGCCCAGGCCGGACCCGCCGCCGCTGATCAGGATCGCTTCATCGAGCAGTCGCATGTCCCCGCACTCCTCCCCAAAACTCGCCGGCTAGAACAGGCTGGACAGGTTGGTTGCGTGAATGACCGTGTGGTCGAGGTAGATGTGGCGTTGCACGAGGCGGAAGCCCTCGCCGTGCCGCCGCAGTCTGTCCTCGCGCCGTCCGCAGAAGCTCTCGCTCACATCTTCCATGCGCGAACGATAAAGTTGGATCGCGGAGCGCACCGAGACGAGATCGCCCTCCAGGTCGGTGACCTGCACGTTGGTGACGAAATGGCGGGTGCGCGACGGCGGGTCCTCCGACCACGAGGAGCCGGTGTAGAGCTTCTCCACCCGCAGGCGGAGATCGCTGTAGTTGTCGTCGTAATAGGCCATGTCGCCGACCCTGGTGAATTCCCTGTCGATTTCGCGGAGCGTGACGGTGCGGCGGATGGGCATCCAGTAGTGGACATCCTCGGCGACGAGTTCCAGCCACTCACGGTAGCGCCGACGGTCCAGCAGGTCGGCCTCGTGGTAGAGGAACTGCTCAACCTGGTAGTGCAGCACCATCTGCTCGTGGGGGGGCAGGCGCCCGAAAGTGGCTCCGCGTTCGGCCCGGGCCGCGGACATGGCTATATCCTCCCCGTCGGTACGCGCGATTTCGAGCGCTTCAGCTCGTCCCAGCTCTCGGCCCGCAGCCAGTCGGACCAGCAGCGGTAATGCCAGCGCTGGGCGTGTTCGTTGACGCGGGTCTCGATGCTCATCTGCCCTGAGGGATCTTCCCGGACCTCGTCTTCGCCCAGGCCCATCTGCAGGTTTTGAGGCCGCCGGCGGGCGACGCGACCCAGCGCGGCCTTGGTGCTGTAGGTCCAGTTTTCGCCGTCGTCCTGCTCCAGCAGGCCCGCCGGGCCGAAGGAGTGGGTCATGTACTTCATGGCCGTGCGCCGCTGCTCGGCGGTGTAGTTCTTGGGTAGGAAGGTGAACCACCACACTTCCGTCTGCAGCGGGCCGCGGGGCAGGCGCAGGCTCAATTGCAGGGCGCGGGTGGAAACCCAGAGATTGGGGAAGATGTTGGGATGCCCCATGGCGCGAACGCCGACCGGCCCCATCACTTCCTTCATGTGCTTCGGGCGGATCGGCCGACGCTCGCTGATGCGCGGTGCCAGCTTAGCCCGTTCCTCGAAGCTCATCCGGTCGAGCCTCGCCCGTTCCTCGTCGCCCAGCTTGTCGAGTTCCGCCTGCTGTTCCTCCGAGATGCCGGGGCCGCCGATGGCGTGACCATATTCCCCCAGCATCACCATCTGCTGCATCGGCTGCATGACGGAGGAACCGACAAAGCCGACACGGATGGCGGATCGATGGCTGAAGTTTACGTGATACCAGTCGTAGAGATTGTCGACGGCGATCTTCCAGTTGCAGTCGATCACGTTCTTCTGCACCCCGTCGACGGCGACCAGTTCGCCGTGCACCGCCATCTGGTCGATGCCGATGCGGCCGACCTCGCCCAGATAATCGTGGAGCGACGGGGCGTCCGGATCCAGGGTGGCGAAATAGAAGCCCTTGTAATGTTCGACCTTGGCCGCCTTCTGAAGGCTCCATTCCTCCATGTCGAGCTTGCCACGATAGAAATTTGCGCCGCCCGGTACGGCCAGCAGCTTGCCGTCGAGGCCGAAGTTCCAGCCGTGGTAGGTGCAATGGAAAGACTTGGCATTGCCCATTTCGGCCCGGCACAGCATGTTGCCGCGGTGGGTGCAGGTGTTCAGGAGGACCTGCACGATGCCGCTTTCGTCGCGCACCGCGATGACCTGGTCCTCGCCGATGTAGGTGATGAAGTAGTCGCCGACTGCGGGAATGTGCGTCTCGTGGCACATGAAGTTCCACGCCCGGCCGAACAGCCTGTCCAGCTCCAGCTCGTAGATGTCCGGGTCGACATAGATATTCTTGTCGATCAGGCCTTTCTCGCCGTCGAACCAGCCCGAAATTTCCTCGCGCCCGATTTCCCGTCGCCCGTGCGGGCGTTCTCGCTTTGCGCTCATTACGCCACGTCCTCCCGGATCCGTCGTCGAAGCTGCCACCCGCCTCGTTCGAACCGACAAAAGTCTACCGGACGTGACGCGAAAGGCGCCGTTCGCGGATACAAGAAAATTGATTATTCGTCCGGATTTCTACCGGGCTGGCCGGCGTCGAGTGCTCCGGCTGTGCGGGCATCCAGCCGCTGCATGTTCTCCAGGATCTTCAGCAGGTAGTGCAGCGTGTGGGCGAGGTCGTTGATCGAGAAATCCGCCAGCACCTCGTCGTAGTAGGCGCGGATCTTCGGCTGGGCCAGCGCCTGCCATACATGGCGGCCTTCCTTCGTCATGACGACGAGGCGCGAGCGGCGGTCGCGCGTGTCGGGCTCGACCGCGATGTGGCCGTCGCGCTCCATCCGGCTCACCAGGCCGGCCAGGTTCTGCCGGCTGACCATGAGGTAGCGGGCGAGGTCGCCGATGGTCATGCCGTTTGCCGCCTCGGCCCGCGACAGCGCCCCCAGCACGGCCCATTGCTGCGTCGTCAGCCCCTCCGCTTCGACGGCGCGGCTGCCGGTTTTATGCAACATATTTGCGCATTGATAGAGCCGGAAGAACAACCTGTTGGCCAATTCCGCTTTCGTGTCACCAGATATACGAGGCTTTTTCGCCATCCATGGACCTCTTGCGCCTTTTGTCTGCCCGCCGTATATGACAACTAGTTGTTATATAGGAAAAGAGCTGCCCCGAATATTGCCCAAAGGGGCGGTCGTTCCAAACGGCCACGGGAACAGGGAGGAAGGCGGCATGGCGCGATTCGACGGCAGGACGGTCGTGGTCACGGGCGGCGGCGGCGGCATCGGCGGTGCGACCTGCCGGCGGTTCGCGGCCGAGGGGGCCAAGGTCGCGGTGTTCGACCTCAACGACGCGGCGGCGCAAAAGGTGGCGGCGACGATACGCGAGGCCGGCGGGGTCGCCGAGGCCTTCTCCTGCGACATCGCCAGCCGCGCGAGCGTCGACGCGGCGGTCGCCGCGGCCGCAAGCCGCCTCGGGCCGATCGACGTGCTGGTGAACAACGCCGGATGGGATGTCTTCCGGCCCTTCGTCAAGACCGAGCCGGCCGACTGGGAGCGGCTGATCGCGATCAATCTCACCGGCGCGCTGCACATGCATCATGCCATCCTGCCGGCCATGAGCGCCCGCAAGTACGGCCGGATCGTCAACGTCGCCTCGGACGCCGCCCGCGTGGGCTCGTCCGGCGAGGCGGTCTATGCCGCCTGCAAGGGCGGCCTCGTCGCCTTTTCCAAGACCATCGCCCGCGAGCACGCGCGGCACGGCATCACCGTCAACGTGGTCTGTCCCGGGCCGACCGACACGGCGCTGCTGGCCGGCGTCGCCGCCGGCGCGGCCGACCCGAAGAAGCTGATCGACGCCTTCACCCGCGCCATTCCGCTCGGGCGCCTCGGTCAGCCCGACGATCTCGCGGGCGCGATCGCCTTCCTGGCCAGCGACGACGCCGCCTTCGTCACCGGCCAGGTCCTCAGCGTCTCGGGCGGACTGACCATGAACGGCTGATCGATTGCGAACGGGAGGGAAGAAGCGATGGAATTCCAGGACCTGATCTACGAGATCCGCAACGGCGTCGCATGGATCATCATCAACCGGCCGCAGGTCATGAACGCCTTCCGCGGCACGACCTGCGACGAGCTGATCAAGGCGCTCTACAGGGCCGGATACGACAAGTCGGTGGGCGCGATCGTGCTGGCCGGCGCCGGTGATCGCGCCTTCTGCACCGGCGGCGACCAGTCGGCGCATGACGGCAACTACGACGGCCGCGGCACCATCGGCCTGCCGATGGAGGAACTGCACACGGCGATCCGCGATGTGCCCAAGCCGGTGATCGCCCGCGTCCAGGGCTATGCGATCGGCGGCGGCAACGTGCTCGCCACGATCTGCGACCTGACGATCTGCTCGGACAAGGCGATCTTCGGCCAGGTCGGTCCCAAGATGGGCTCGGTCGATCCCGGCTACGGCACCGCCTTCCTCGCCCGCGTCGTCGGCGAGAAGAGGGCGCGCGAGATCTGGTACCTGTGCCGCCGCTACTCGGGCCAGGAGGCGGTCGCCATGGGGCTGGCCAATGCCTGCGTGCCGCACGACCAGCTCGACGCCGAGGTGCAGAAGTGGGGCGAGGAGCTGTGCGAGCGCAGCCCGACGGCCATTGCCATCGCCAAGCGCAGCTTCAACATGGATACCGCGCACCAGGCCGGCATTGCCGGCATGGGGATGTACGCGCTCAAGCTCTACTACGACACCGAGGAATCCCGCGAAGGCGTGCGGGCGCTCGGCGAGAAGCGCAAGCCGGAGTTCCGCAAGTACGTGAAATAGAAGCCCGGTAACAACAACGGGACGGTGTCGGACCGAGTAGGGAGGACGCTCGATGAATCCGTATTTCGACGACGATCTCGTGGCCCTGGCCGAGCAGGCGCGGCGCTTTGCGGCCGACCGCGTCGCGCCCGGCTTCCTGGAACGCGACCGCACGCGGGTGCTCGACCGCGGGCTGATGAAGGCCATGGGCGGGATGGGCTTCATCGCCCCCGAACTGCCGGAACGTTTTGGCGGGCTGGGCCTGGGCTGCCTCGCCGCGGGCGTCATCCACGAGGAGATCGCCCGCGCCGACCTCAGCATGTCGTATGTCAATCTGCTGGGTTCCCTGAACGGACAGATCCTGGCGCATCACGGCCATCCCGACGTGGTGGCCCCCTGGCTCGAGCGGCTGACCGCCGGCGAGGCCCTGCTTGCGCTCGCCCTCACCGAGCCGCGCGGCGGCTCCGATGCCGCCAACCTCGTGCTGCGCCTCGAACGCGAGGGCGACTTCTATGTCGTCAATGGCGAGAAGACCTCGATCTCCGCCGCCGACCAGGCCGACGCGGCCGTCGTCTTCGGCCGCACCGGAGCCCCCGGCTCGGGCGCGCGGGGCGTCACGGCCCTGCTGGTGCCGCTGGACCTGCCGGGCATCACGCGCAGCCGTTTCGATTGCCACGGCCAGCGCGCCATCGGCCGCGGCTCGCTGTTCTTCGAGAATGTCCGCGTACCGGTCTCGCACCGCCTCGGCGGCGAGAACCAGGGCTTCGTGCAGGTCATGCAGGGTTTCGACTTCTCGCGGGCGCTGATCGGCCTGCAGGTGCTGGCGGTGGCGCGCGCGGCCCTCGAAGAGACGTGGGCCTACGTCGCCGAACGCCAGGCCTTCGGCAAGCCGCTGTCGGCCTTCCAGGGCGTGTCGCATCCGCTCGCCGATTTCGACACCCAGGTGGCGGCGGCGCGGCTTCTGTGCCTGCAGGCGCTGTGGCTCAAGGACCGGAACCTGCCGCACAGCGCCGAGGCCGCCATGTGCAAGTGGTGGGCGCCCAAGCTCGCCTACGACGCCGTGCACCAGTGCCTGCTCTCGTTCGGTCACGGCGGCTACGATCGGGGCGTGATGGAGCAGCGGCTGCGCGATGTGCTCGGCTTCCAGATCGGCGACGGGACCGCGCAGATCATGAAGACCATCATCGCCCGCTCGCGTGCCGGCCGCGCCGCCGTGCCGGCCTGA
>JAFEFG010000163.1 GCA_018240685.1 Pseudomonadota bacterium
GCCTCGCAGCAGGCCTTGGCCAGCGTGCGCACGCGCAGGATGTAGCTCTGCCGCTCGGTCACGCTGATCACTCCGCGCGCGTCCAGGAGGTTGAAGCAGTGCGAGGCCTTGATGCACTGCTCGTAGGCCGGCAGCGGCAGCCGCTTCCCGATCATGCGCCCGCACTCCTTCTCGGCGTCGGCGAAATGGCGGAACAGCATCTCGGTGTCGGCGTGCTCGAAATTGTAGGCCGACTGCTCCTGCTCGTTCTGCAGGAACACGTCGCCATAGAGCAGCGGCACCTCCGAGTCGGGCGAGTTGAACGGCAGCTCGTAGACCGTCGTCTTGTCGAACAGGTACATCGCGAGCCGTTCGAGCCCGTAGGTGATCTCGCTCGCCACGAGGTCGACCTCGATGCCGCCGACCTGCTGGAAGTAGGTGAACTGCGTGATCTCCATGCCGTCGCACCAGACTTCCCAGCCCAGCCCCCAGGCGCCGAGCGTCGGGCTCTCCCAGTCGTCCTCGACGAAGCGGATGTCGTGCAGGGAGGTGTCGATGCCGATCGCCTCCAGCGAGCCGAGATAGCGCTCGAGGATGTCGGCCGGCGACGGCTTCAGGATCGCCTGGAACTGATAGTAGTGCTGCAGCCGGTTCGGATTGTCGCCGTAGCGGCCGTCCTTGGGCCGGCGCGACGGCTGGACATAGGCCGCGTACCAGGGCTTCGGCCCCAGCGCGCGCAGCGTGGTCGCCGTATGAAAGGTGCCCGCGCCCATTTCCATGTCATAGGGCTGAAGGATCAGGCAGCCTTGGCGCGCCCAATAGTCCTGCAAGGTCAGGATCAGTTCCTGGAAACATCGCGGCTTGGCGCGCGTCGCCGACAGGTTCGACACGGGACGTCCTCGAAACTCAGAAGGCCTTGTCTTTCCGCGACTTTTGGCCGTTTTTGCGGTGCGGCAAAATAGGTTCCACCCCTACCCCGGTCAAGCGTCGCAACAAGGCTGAAACATCAACTTTGGGGGCAATCGGAACGGCCGCATTTCCCGGCATTGACCGAAACATAGGCACTGCAGGCCGGGCAAACCTTCGTATCCTCGACCACCGGGCGGCGCACGGCGGCCGGCGGGGCGCCCCGGGCTGCCGCGGAGGGAGGCGGTGCGGAGGAGGCCCGGCCGCCGGACATCGGCGAACTGGAGCCGGACCCGCCCAGCAGGCCAAGCCAGCGCCGCGCCGTGTTCCAGGCCACATAGGCCACGACCCCGAGCATGACGAACTTGAATAACAGTCCCATGACGCTTGTTTGCGGGGCGCGCGGAAGCGGGTCAAGCGCGCTATATGACCCTGCATGAACGGAATGGACGGCCGGCCGCTCGATCTTTTCGTCGTGGGCGGCGGCATCAACGGGGCGGGCATCGCCTGCGACGCGGCCGGACGGGCCCTCTCGGTCGGCCTGTGCGAGATGAACGACTTCGCGAGCGCCACTTCCTCGGCCTCGACCAAGCTCATCCACGGCGGACTGCGCTATCTGGAGCACTACGAATTTCGCTTGGTGCGTGAAGCATTGATGGAGCGCGAGGTGCTGCTGGCCAAGGCGCCGCACCTCTCCTGGCCGCTTCGCTTCGTGCTGCCGCACGAGCCGCACCTGCGGCCGCGCTGGATGCTGCGGCTCGGCCTCTTCCTCTACGACCATCTCGACTGGCACATGACCCTGCCCAAGTCGCAGGCGGTCGACCTGCCGCACAGCAGGTTCGGCGTCGGCCTGAAGCCGTCGTTCCGGAACGGCTTCGTCTACTCCGACGGCTGGGTCGACGACGCGCGCCTGGTGATCGCCAACCTCAAGTCGGCGCGCAACATGGGGGCCCGGATCTTCGCGCGCCATCGCTGCGCGCGCGCGCGCCGCAGCGCCGACGGCAAGCTGTGGGACATCGAGCTTGCGGCGCCCGGCGGCGGCACGCTGACGCTGCGGGCGCGCGGGCTGGTGAATGCGAGCGGCCCGTGGGTGAAGCACTTCCTCGACGATCAGGCCGAGGTGCGCACGCCCAAGCGCGTGCGGCTGGTCAAGGGCAGCCACATCGTCGTGCCGCGGCTGCATGAGGGCGAGCACGCCTTCATCCTGCAGAACAAGGACAACCGCATCGTGTTCGTGATCCCCTACGAGCGCGACTTCTCCCTGATCGGCACCACCGACATCGCGGTCGAGGCGGGCGAGAAGCCGGTCTGCACGCAGGAGGAGATCGCCTATCTGTGCGAGATCGCCAGCCACTACATGGCCAAGCCGGTGACGCCGGCCGATGTCGTGTGGACCTATTCCGGCGTGCGGCCGCTGTTCGACGACGGCGACGACGATCCCTCGGCGGTGACGCGCGACTATCATCTCGAGATCGATGCGCCCGAGGGCGGCGCGCCGATCCTGTCGGTGTTCGGCGGCAAGATCACGACCTACCGCCGGCTGGCCGAGCATGCGCTCGAGGACCTGCGCCGGTTCTATCCCGCGATGGGCGGCGCCTGGACCGCGCACAAGCCGCTGGTCGACGGCGAGATCGCCGATGCCCCGACCTTCGAGCTGGCCTTCGACCGCTTCGTGGACGGGGCCTGCGCCACCAAGCCCGGCCTGCCGCGCGACCTGATGCGCGTGCTCGCGCGCCGCCACGGCACGGGGCTGGACAATCTGCTGGAGGGCGTGAAGGCGGTCTCCGATCTCGGCCACTGCTTCGGCGGCCATCTCTACGAGACCGAGGTCCGCTACCTCATGCGCGAGGAATGGGCGGTCGAGCCGGACGACATCCTGTGGCGGCGCACCAAGGAAGGCCTGCACATGACCGTCGCCCAGCGCACGGCGTTCGCGCAGTGGATGGCCGCACAGCGCCCCGATAGCTGACGAAAACCTTTCACCATGCCGGGCACGTTCCGGCACCCGGGGACGTATCTGGGACGTGGGAGAATTATTCAGCCTACGGGAGCCTCGAATGCGTTTGCGTCCCCTTCTCGTTTCCGTGCCGGTCGCCCTTGCAGCGGTTGCCGGCTTTGCCTGGCTGACCTCGGCGTCCGCCTTCGACGGTGGGTTCGAGGGCATGCCGCAGTTGGCCCAGGCAGCCCCGCCGTCCGCTCCGACTTCGCCTCCGGCGACGGGCGGCGGCGCGGGCCCCATGAAGATGCAGCGGCCCCCCTTCTCGCCCCAGAAGATGTGCGAGGATCAGGTCGCCCGCCGCATCGGCAACCGCGCCTACCTCAAGGCCCGTCTCGACCTGAAGCCTGCGCAGATCGAGGCGTGGAACGCCTTCGAGAAGGCCGCCGACGCGGCGAGCGCCCAGGACAAGGCGCGCTGCGCCAGCCTGCCGACCGAGGTGAAGACGCCCCCGAACTTCGCCGACCGCCTCAACATGCGCGAGGCGATGATGAAGGGCCGCCTCGAGTCGATCGAGGCCGTGAAGCCCTCGCTGCTGGCGCTCTATGCGACGCTGACGCCGGAGCAGAAGGAAATCCTCGACCGCCCGCATGGCGGCGGCGGGATGATGATGCGCGGCCCGCACGGCCACCGTCCGGGCTGAAGCATCGCGATCGCGGGCGGTCCGGCAGCCGGAAGATCCGGCTGCCGGGCAACCGTCACCAGTCGCTGGCGCGCGTGAGCCGCATCAGGCTTTCGGCCATGGTGAGCGCAGTGAGCACGCCGGTCTTGGGATTGTCGGGCATGGCGCGGCCGAGCCGTTCGAGCTTCAGCTCGCCCGAGTCGCTCACCACCTCCAGCCGGCTGGCATTGGTCCCCGGCGGCAGGGTCGGATCGGCCACCAGCTCGATGTCGGTGTGATCGAGACCGGCGCCGCACAGCGCCACCGTCACCGCGAGATTGGCATTCTTCGGATAGAGCCTTCCGGCATCTGCCGGCGTGCCGCGGAAGAGCGTCGTCGGCTCCTTGATCGCGGCGAGATCGAACGCGGTCTCGGCCGGCGTGCCGCTCCAGGCGTGCGGCGGCTTGATCGAGGTGTACTTGACGCGCTCGAGCTTGCCGAGCCGCATGGCGAGCAGACCGTCGAGGCCCGCGATCGCGCCCGACGGCAGGTGCAGCCGGGCGCCGCTCTTGGTCGCCGTCGCGACGTGTTTCTTCCACAGCTTGGGATCGCCGTAGGCGCCGGTGGCGATCACCATGAAGTCGATCCCCTTCTTGAGGATCTCCGCGCCGAAGTCGCGCACCGCCTGCTGGCTGGCCGCCTCGACCACGATGTCGGGCTTGAGCTTCAGCAGCGCCTTGAGGGTGTCGACGACCGCGACCTTGCGGCCCACCTTCTTCCGCGTTTCCGCGACGCGGCCGGACCGGACGAGCACGCCCACGATGTCGATCGGCGGCTTCTTCTCGCGGAACAGGTCGAACAGCGTCTGGCTGATCGCCCCATAGCCGATCAATGCGATCTTGAGCCGCTTCTTCTTCGCCATGTATCCCCCGGAACCGCCTGATTCGTCGTGAAAATCGCGGCGACTATAGCGGCCCGGCGCAGCCCTTGCGACCCCGAGAGGTCGCGGCTATAACCCCGCGGCCCGAGCGGGGGTGACCTCCGTCGATCTGACGGAGTGTAGCTCAGCCTGGTAGAGCACTAGCTTCGGGAGCTAGGGGCCGGAGGTTCGAATCCTCTCACTCCGACCAATCGGGTCTGGAAACGGCGCATCGAAAGATGCGCCGTTTTCCTTTTCAGGTTCCGCGCCGTCGCGTGCGGACCCGGCCGGCGCGGCCTGAAGCGTTCGACATCACGCTCAATTGAGCAGCCGACAATGGCGCAGGATCGCCGAGTAGTGTCGGCAGTTGCTTGTTCTAGCAGTCCCGGATGGTCATGCTTGATATGCCACTTTGCAGCTTCACTGCGACTACACTGCGATTGTAATTATGAAGATCATCATCGGGGATGGCCCGGGAAGGTCGCGCGTACTCTTTCCAAGCCCCTGAGCCATTTGACGAAGATCAGGGTTCAAAGAGAAGGTCCGAGATAACGCCCGCATGCTTCGATCGATCCAGTATAGCGCGGTGCCAGCCAACAAACGGCAACTCGGCCTAATTCCACATTTTTTCAGAGCGATTTCTGCAGACGGCGTGTCCGCAAGCCCGATGGGCTGCGCCGCGCCCGCGGCCGGATTGCGTCAACGAGCCGGAAAGTAAGCCGACGATGAAGTACAACGTGATTGTCGCCACCCATCACAAGACAGGCACCGTGTGGATGGATGGCGTGTTCAAGGCGATCGCGCGCGATCTCGACGTGGAGTGCATCGACTTCGACGCCCAGCCGGAGCGCCTCGCCCAGACGCGGGAGCAGGGGCGGCCCTTCATCCTCCTCAGCACCAGTTCCCGGTTCGGCACGCATGCCGACCTGCTCGACCGGCCCGACGTGCGCATCCTCCACGTCATCCGCGATCCGCGCGACGTCATCATCTCGGCGATGCACTACCACAAGAAGTCGGGCGAAAGCTGGCTGCACGAGCCCATCCCGGGCTACGACAACGCCATCACCTACCAGCGCCGGCTGCGGACCCTGCCGACCCGCTACCACCAGTACGTCTTCGAGATGGACCATTCGAGCTCCGGCACGGTCCACGACATGCAGGGCTGGCGATACGATCGCCCGAACTGCTTCGAGGCGCGCTACGAGGCGCTGCGGCAGGACGGGGACCTCGCCTACTGGACGCGAATCTCCACCTTCCTCGGCTTCGAGGAGAAGGAGCTCCTGGTCTGCCGCCAGCGCTTCTGGGACAATAGCCTGTTCGGTGGCCTGTCGCGGCTGGGCAACAAGCATGTCCGCAACGGCGACACCCACCAGTGGAAGCGCGAGTTCAACGTCGGCCTCGCCTATGCCTTCCTGGCCCGCTTCCCCCGCGCCCTGCAGGAACTGCGCTACGAGCCCGACCATCGCTGGATCCTCGGCCTGTCCCGGGCCGAGCCGAGCGAGCTTGCCTCCTCGCTCGCCCGTATCGCCAACTTCGGCCTGCAGCCGGTCTTCGCCCTCAGCCGCAGCCTGTCGCTGTTCTGAGTCCCGTGACGGCGCAGCGGCGCGCCGTCCTCGCACCGGAAGGCGGGCGGCGACATCCTCCCGCGGCCCCTGCCGGCTTCAGCCCCGCTCAGGCGTTTCCGGCCGCCGCGGCGAAGAACGCTTCAGCGCTTTCGACCTCCACCAACCGCCTGCGATCGATCATCCAGAACCGATTGCCGACGGCGCGCATGAAGCTGCGGTCGTGCGAGACGAGCAGGCAACTCACCTGATGCGCCAGCAGTTCCCGTTCAAGCGCCTCCTGTCCCTCGATATCGAGATGGTTGGTCGGCTCGTCGAGCAGATAGAAGTTCGGGTTGGTGAGGCGCAGAACAAGCATGCCAAGACGCGCCCTTTGTCCGCCTGAGAGCCGGCCGAGCGGGCGCTCCTGCATGTCGATGCCGATCCCGGCCCCCGCGAGCAGGCCATGCGCTTTCTGCGTGCCGATATCGAACCTTCGAACGAGCGTCTCGAGAGGCGTTCCCCCTTCCGGCAGCGCGCCGAGTGCCTGGTCGGCATACCCGAGCACCAGCGACGGCGTGACCCTGATATCCGCTCCCGCCCTTTCCGGCGCGTCGATGGCGTCGCGCAGCAGAGTGACGAGCCGCGATTTACCGGCGCCGTTCGGTCCCAGCAGCACGATGCGGTCGCCCTGGCGGATGGAGAGCTTCCCGGTCCGGTAGAGCGCGCGGCCATCCGGCGTCCGCACCTCGACATCGTCGAGCGTGACAAGCGCCTTGGCATGCGTGCCGCGGTTGGCAAGCCTGAGGAGGCCCGATGAACGGTCCCGAGGCGCCGGCTTCGCGGCGCTCTCCAGCCGCTCGGCGCGCTCCTTCAACTGCTTCGTCTTGACCATCAGCAGGTCGCTGCCGGAATTGATGCCGATATTGTTGAGCTTCGCGGCCTGTCGGCGCAGTTGCCCCGCCGTCTTCATGTCCCGCTCGTAGCGCCGGACGTGGGCCGCATCGGTCTCGTCGAGGGCTCCGCGTGCCTGCGAATACGGGAGATCGAAGACCTGGGACCGGTCGGGCCGCAGGAACAGCGTGCGGTTGGTCACGGCATCGAGGAAGGCCCGATCGTGGCTGGCGACGATCAGCGTCACATCGCGCGGGAGGGCCTTCAGCCAGTTCTCCAGCGCCGCGATCCTGTCGAGATCGAGATGGTTGGTCGGCTCGTCCAGCAGCAGGACATCGGGCTCGGTCACCCAGACCCGGGCCAGCATCGCCATTCGCTGCCAGCCGCCGCTCAGCGCCCTCATCGGTCGCGACCGCATTTCCTCCGGAACGTCGAGCGACTCCAGCACGACGTCGACCCGCCAGCTCTCGATGTCGGCGCGATCCGGTGGCAGGCCCGTCCGGACGACGTCATGGAAGGACCGATCCAGCAGCGCCGGCGGCACCTCCTGTTCGACGTGGCCGACCGTCAGCCCGCGTGCCCGGGTGATCTCGCCTTCGGTCGCGTCGGCCGTGCCGGCGATGCAGCGCAGCAGCGTCGATTTCCCGCGTCCATTGGCGGCGACGAGGCCGATGCGGTCCTCGGCATTGACGGAGAGGTCGAGGTTGGAAAAGAGCGGAATCGATCGCGCGACGCCGAGGTTGCGCAGAGTGATGAAGGTCATGTCGCTTCTCTGGTCCTGCCGGCACGACACGTCCCCGAGGGCACGCGGCCATCGTCGAGGGATGCATCGGCACGGCGTTTGGAAGACTGCGGAAGCCCCTGCCGCGACGGCCGGAGCTTCAGCCCACGAAGGGCAGACCAGGAAGGATCTTGCTTGAGCGCTTTCCGGTCAGCCCTGCAAACGCATCTGCAGGGCTTCGACGGGGCCACGTTGCCGGTAGAACCGGTGATGGAAATCGCACATGTGACCCTCCTTTCTCTTGAGCGTGCCAACAAAGCATACGACGGCGGCATCGGCGCCGCAACGACCGCACCGCCCGAGTCAGCCCACGAGGAAGGTGCGCAGGAGGCCGAACAGGCCGGTGGCGAACAGGATGGCGAGCGCGACGTTGCGATAGAGCCGCTCGCTGCCGACCCCGTGGAACAGCCGCCCGCCGACATGGGCGCCGGCGATCATCACCGGGAACAGCAGCGCCGCGCGCACCAGCGCGTGCCATCCCGCGACGCCGGTCGCCAGCACGATCACCAGCAGCAGGAACTGCGTCAGGAAGTAGTAGGTGACGATGTTGGCGCGGTGCACCGCCGGCGGATCGTTGCCCGACAGCAGGTAGAGCAGCACCGGCGGCCCGCCGACGCTGGTGGTCGCCATCATCGCCCCCGACACCGCGCCGACCGTCGCCGCCATCGCCGGCGAGCGCGGCCCGCGATAGCGCCAGCCGCTCCACATCATCAGCACGAAGGCCACGATCAGCGCCGACACCGCGGTGACGATGGTGCCCTTGTCGACGCTCGCCAGCGCCCACACGCCGAGCGGCATGGCGAGGCAGGCCGCGACGCTCATCGGCGTCAGCGTCTTCCAGTCGGCCTGCGCGCGCACCTGCGGGAACAGCTGCACCGACACGACCAGCTCGATCGCCACCACCGTCACCACCATCTCGGCGGCGCCGAACAGGATGGCGAAGACCGGCGCCATCAGCATCGCCGAGCCGAAGCCCGCGAAGCCGCGCATCAGCCCGGCCACCAGCGTCACGGCGAGCGCGGTCAGGAAGCCGGTGTCGGCGAAGAGGTGCTGGATGTAGGGGAGCATGGTGCAACTTCGGGAAGGCGTGAC